>NZ_VWUO01000002.1:284074-460387 GCF_008631595.1 Pantoea sp. F_5 | reverse complement strand
AACCCGGCCGGAAGATGTTGCTCAGGCAGGGAGGATGGTGGCAGAGTCAGTAGAAATCTATAACAGTCAGCGGCCACATCTGTCGCTGAAATACAAAACGCCTGATGCAGTGCATCAGGCGTTTTAACGGCATAACGTGTCAACCTATGCCAGGACTAGTCACTGCTTCTTTAAACTTTTCTGCGGTCTCTTTAATCAGCGACTGCAGTTCACCACGCTGTAACATCTCAACGATGATATCGCATCCACCGACCAGTTCACCGTCTACCCACAGCTGCGGGAAGGTAGGCCAGTTGGCATACTTTGGCAGCTCTGCACGAATGTCCGGGTTCTGCAGAATATCCACGTAAGCAAAACGCTCACCGCAGGCTGACAGTGCCTGCACCGCCTGTGCAGAGAAACCGCAGCTTGGCAGTTTCGGCGAACCTTTCATGTACAGCAGGATCGGGTTTTCTGCGATCTGGCGCTGAATTTTTTCTACAGTACTCATAATTGCCTTCCTTAATTCGTTACTTCGTGTTTGTTTATTGTAGCGACTTCGCAGCGTGACTGAAAACGAGATTTTACCGCTGTCCGATTAAATCGCCATCATTGTTAAGTTCCGCTTCCGGACGCCTGAACGCCTGATTATTAACAGCGGGTAACAGTTTAATAATTCGTAATAATTTCGTTGATATAAGACGCTGAAAATGTTCATTTTCAGCGCGATTGCGTAGATTGCAAAGATTAATATTAAAAGGCATTACAGTTTTTAAAAGAACTGAACTAGAATGGCCTGGGCACTGATCCTGGATCAGATTAATCTCAACTTTGTCGCGGTGCGTAGTGGCCCTGACAACTTAACTAATCAACGGACTATGCGTTTAATCATTACGCTTTTCATGCTGGCCTTTGCGCAACTGTTTTTCAACGTCGCTGCTGCTTCCCCGCACGCGCCGGTGAACGTGAGTACGCATAAAGCAGAAAAAAAGAGCGCGCGCGACGATGAGCGCCGCAAGCGTCGCCAGGTAAAAACGGTGACCAAAAAAACTCGCCTCAGCCCTGTTCAAAAACTTAAAACGAAAAAACAGAAAAAAGTCGAACTCACTGCTCAACAGACGCCAGCTAAGAAGACCTCGCTTAAAACCGCCCGTATCAGCAAAAATAAAGAAAAAAAACGCTATGGTCATCAGCGCCTGCTGAAAACCGCTGAGGTCACCACCAGCGAACCTGGCACGATTAAAATGAGCAAATCTCACCGTCAGCGCTACCAGAAAGCGCGCGAAACCGCGATGACTAAGCTGATGGGACAGCTGGGTAAACCTTATCTGTGGGGCGGCACCTCACCACATACTGGTTTCGATTGCAGCGGTCTGGTCTGGTATGCCTATAAAGATCTGGTGAAGTTCAAGATCCCGCGTACCGCTAACGAGATGTATCACCTGCGTGACGCTGCGCCAATCAAGCGTGAATCGCTGGAGAAAGGCGATCTGGTCTTCTTCCGCATTAACGGCCGCGGTACTGCGGATCACGTCGGCGTTTACCTGGGCAATGGCAAGTTTATTCAGTCGCCACGTACCGGCAAAGATATTCAGATCAGTGCATTAGGGGAAGACTACTGGCAGCGCCACTATATTGGTGCGCGTCGTGTGATGACGCCGAAAAACATTCGCTGATCAGCACTACAGTTCGAAAAAAGCCGGGATAATCCCGGCTTTTTTATTAGTGCAGAATGGCAGTAAAACTAAAGGCCACAATCATCAGCAGACAGCCGACAGTAGTCATCAAAGCCAGTTTCAAATCAGTACTCATTACCTGCTCCTTAGTCACACACTTTGTAGGGATATGGCATTTTCCCACATGACCTGGTAAAAATCTCGTTTTATCCGTTCAGCCTTGTTAGAATCCCGCCTTTGTTGCGCAACGCGCGCAACCCTGATTCCGTTTGCGCATCTTTTCAGGCGTTTTTTCTCCGCCAGCAGCCTGTTTACCGGCCAGAAAAACCGTATTTTTGCGGAAAATTCCCTGAGAAGACGCAAACGTTTAACATTACGCTTATCATAGAGTTAGGTAAGCAATGGAGTCCGATTTTCATGGCAACAATTAAAGATGTGGCGAAACGCGCTGGCGTCTCAACGACCACCGTTTCGCACGTCATCAATAAAACCCGCTTTGTCGCTGAAGAGACGCGCGAGGCGGTCTGGCAGGCAATTAAAGAATTGCACTACTCGCCGAGCGCTGTCGCGCGCAGCCTGAAAGTAAACCACACCAGGACGCTGGGTCTGCTTGCCACGTCCAGCGAAGCGCCCTATTTCGCTGAAATTATTGAGGCGGTTGAAAATCACTGTTTTGATAAAGGTTATACGCTGATTCTGGGGAATGCGCATAACGACCTGCAAAAACAGCGCGCCTACCTCAGCATGATGGCGCAGAAGCGCGTCGATGGCCTGCTGGTGATGTGCTCTGAGTATCCGGACGATCTGCTGCAGATGCTGGAAGAGAACCGCAATATCCCGATGGTGGTGATGGACTGGGGCGAATCGCGCGCAGACTTCACCGACACGGTCCTGGATAATGCTTTCCAGGGTGGCTATCTGGCGGGACGCTATCTGATTGAACGTGGACACCGTGATATTGGTGCGATTCCCGGTCAGATGGAGCGTAACACCGGCGGCGGACGTCATGCCGGCTTCCTGAAGGCGCTGGAAGAAGCGGGTATTCAGCCACGCGCGGAGTGGATTGTGCAGGGTGACTTTGAGCCGGAGTCGGGCTATCAGGCGATGCAGCAGATCCTGTCGCAAAAGCAGCGCCCGACCGCCGTGTTCTGCGGCGGCGACATCATGGCGATGGGGGCCATTTGCGCCGCCGACGAAATGGGTCTGCGCGTGCCGCAGGATATTTCGGTTATCGGTTATGATAATGTGCGCAACGCACGCTATTTCGCCCCTGCCCTGACCACGGTGCATCAGCCTAAAGCCCAGTTGGGTGAGAAGGCGCTGGATATGCTGCTCGACCGCATTACCAGTAAGCGCGAAGTGTCACAAACGATTGAGGTCCATCCGACGTTGATTGAGCGGCGTTCAGTAGCTGATGGTCCGTTCCGCGACTATCGCCGCTAATCCTCGCTTAACCACTCCTGATTAAGCGTTCGCGCATCACCCAGATAGCTGAGCAACCAGCCTGTCGCCGGTGATGCGCGATCCTCTGCCCAGCTAACGCAACAGGGACTGTCCGGAAATGCCACCGGCAGCGTCAGCTCCACCAGCTCGCCAGTGTCGAGCAGTGGCCTTGCCAGATGACCCGGCACCATCGCCACGCACAAGCCCGCCTGCACGCACTCCAGTCCGGTTTGCCACTCCGGCACCACCAGCCTGCGCTGGTTATCCAGCGTCCATGTCATTCGACGCGGTAGTGCGCGTGATGTATCTTCCAGTACCAGGGACGGCCAGCTACGCAGCGTGTCGTCATCTATCTTGCTCGCCTGCGTCAGAGGATGATCGGGCGCGACCACGCAGCGCCAGTTGAGCGTACCCATATCACGAAACGCAAACCGTCCCCCCACCGGAATCGCCTGCGTGGCACCAATTGCGACTTCCACCCGGCCATCGGCCAGTGCATCCCAGACACCGTTAAACACTTCGTAGCTGATGATCAGTTCCATATCGGGGAAGTGGCGATAGAAATCTTTGGCCAGCTGTCGGGTACGCTGAGGTTTGGCAATACGGTCAACAGCAATGCTGAGCTGCCCGCGCCAGCCGTTGGCCAGCTGCTGACACTGCCGCCGTGTGGCAAGCATTTTTTTGATGACGCTGCGCCCTTCCCGGACAAAATGCTCCCCTGCAGGCGTCAGCACCACTTCACGATGCTGGCGTTCGAACAGCGGCACCGCCAGCCAGTTCTCCAGCTGACGCACTGTATAGCTGATGGCAGAAGGTACCCGATGCAGCTCCTGCGCGGCTGCGCTGAAGCTGCCTCCGCGGGCAACCGCGTCAACGACCTCTAATGCATATTCTGACCACATAATCTGCCTTCAAAAATTTTAACAGCAACCGGCAAATATTACCGTTTCACAGCGGCAAACGCACCTTTTACACTCTGCCGCGTTTATCCTGCAAAAATGAGAATGAGATGCTGTCGAATAAAGGATTTATGCCCTATCTTGCCCTGCTGAGCATGCTCGGCTTTTTAGCCACTGACATGTATCTGCCCGCCTTTGGTGCGATGCAGCAAACATTTAACACCTCGCCTGGTCTGATCAGCGCCAGTATGAGTCTGTTCCTGGCGGGCTTCGCCGTAGGTCAGCTCTTCTGGGGACCGC
Organism: Pantoea sp. F_5; assembly: GCF_008631595.1. NCBI lineage: Bacteria > Pseudomonadati > Pseudomonadota > Gammaproteobacteria > Enterobacterales > Erwiniaceae > Pantoea > Pantoea sp. F_5. Next base: position 456,090 of record NZ_VWUO01000002.1, on the reverse strand, counting down.
TTTCCGATCGCATCGGCCGTAAACCCGTACTGCTGGCCGGACTGGCCATGTTTGGCGTCGGCTGTGCGGGCATGTTGTGGGTGAATGATATTGCTCTGATGCTGACGCTGCGCTTTGTGCAGGCGATAGGCGTCTGTGCTGCGGCCGTGAGCTGGCAGGCGCTGGTAGTGGATCGCTACCCCGCCGCGCGCGCCAACAAAGTCTTTGCAACGATTATGCCGCTGGTTGCGCTCTCCCCGGCGCTGGCCCCGTTGCTGGGTGCCTGGCTGATCGGCCATTTCCACTGGCGTTCGATTTTCCTGGTGCTGACGCTGATTGCGGTGGCGTTGATTCTGACCACGCTGCGTTTGCCCACAGTACGCCCGGAAGCACGTGAAAAAGGAGCACAGCCCGGCTTCCTCACTCTGTTGAAATCCCGGGTCTACAGCGGCAACGTGCTGATCTACTCCGCCTGTTCTGCCAGTTTTTTTGCCTGGCTGACCGGCTCGCCGTTCATTCTGGCGGATCTGGGCCTTTCGCCCGCCGATATCGGCCTGAGTTATGTGCCCCAGACGCTCGCCTTTTTGATTGGCGGATTCGGCTGTCGCGCCATGCTCAACCGCTTTCATGGCGCTCAGCTGTTACCGTGGCTGCTGGGCATTTACAGCCTGAGCATTCTGGCGCTGTTTGCCGTAGCACTGTCAGGCAACAGCATGCTGGTGAGCCTGATGGTGCCGTTCTGTGGGATGGCGCTGGCTAACGGCGCAATTTATCCGATTGTGGTTTCCAGTGCGCTGACGCCCTTCCCGCACGCCACCGGTAAAGCAGCCGCATTGCAGAACACCTTACAACTCGGACTCTGCTTTGCTGCAAGCCTGGCAGTCTCTGCCGGATTAACCCAGGCGCTGTTTACCACTACGCTGATAATGACGGTAACGATTCTGCTGGCGCTACTCGGTTACGCTCTGCAGCGTACCGCAAGCGCACAAACTGTTGTTGCCTCTCCGCAACCTGCCTGCCAGGATAATCACTGATACACTGACTTTTTCGTTAGCCTCCTAACAATAAGTCATTGAATATTGACCCGCGTGAGCATATACTCATTCGGGTCAACAAATCTGTAATAAATCAACAATATAATAACGTAATAATCTGATTGGTACCCTGTTGCCGGGACGGTATTTGCGCGCGTTATTCTTACCCTGACCGACCTGCTGCAGGCTATTGCAGTCCTCTGTATCACACAGTCAACCGTTGTGCGGAGTCATCCGTACCGTTTCTCAATGCCTGACGAAATTGACTACTCTTTGTTCAGGTTCAGATTGGACAGGTGGTGGAAAAGCTATGAGTTCATCTTATGCAGAAGCAGTGAGTCCTGAAGAAAACCATTGGTATCGCATCGTCCACGAAATGCTGGAAAAAGCGGATATTGAAATTAATGGTTCACGTCCCTGGGATATTCATATTAATCATCCCGGCTTTTTTAAGCGTGTTCTACAGGAAGGATCGCTTGGGCTCGGCGAGAGCTATATGGATGGGTGGTGGGAGTGCGACCGGCTGGATATTTTCTTCCATCAGGTGCTTAAACATAAACTCGATCAGCAACTCCCGCATCACTTTAAAGATACGCTGCGCATCGCCGCTGCCCGCTTAACCAATCTGCAGTCGAAAAAGCGGGCCTGGATTGTCGGTAAAGAGCATTACGACCTGGGTAACGATCTCTTTTCACGGATGCTTGACCCCTATATGCAATATTCCTGTGGCTACTGGAAAGAGGCCACGACCCTGGCAACAGCGCAGGAAGCCAAGCTGGATATGATTTGCCGTAAATTAGCGCTGGAACCCGGAATGTCGCTGTTGGATATCGGCTGTGGCTGGGGCGGACTCGCGGAATTTGCCGCACGTCATTACGGCGTCAAAGTGCATGGCGTGACGATTTCCGCCGAACAACAGAAACTGGCGCAGCAGCGCTGTAGCGGATTAGATGTCACGATTCTGTTGCAGGATTATCGCGATCTGAATGAGCAGTTTGATCGCATCGTTTCAGTAGGCATGTTCGAGCATGTCGGGCCGAAGAATTACGCCACCTATTTTGATGTGGTCGATCGTAATTTAAAACCTGACGGTATTTTCCTTCTTCACACCATTGGCGCGATTAAAACCGATATGAGTGTCGATCCCTGGATTGACAAATATATCTTCCCTAACGGCTGCCTGCCTTCGGTGCGTCACGTAGCGGATGCCAGCGAGCCGCATTTTATTCTGGAAGACTGGCATAACTTCGGGGCCGATTACGACAAAACGCTGATGGCCTGGCATGAGCGCTTTTTGCAGGCCTGGCCGGAGCTGGCCGATAACTATGGCGAACGCTTCAAGCGGATGTTCTCCTATTACCTTAATGCCTGTGCCGGTGCCTTCCGCGCGCGTGATATTCAGCTGTGGCAGATTGTGTTCAGTCGCGGTATTGAGGGAGGATTACGGGTGGCGCGGTAGTGCTCTGTCATGTAAACGCTGCGAATGCCAAATCATATTGAATCTCACAGCAACGAATAAGTTTAACGAGCAGGGAACTGGGTCAGAAGAGGAAAGCGTCCCGCGTCTGTGACAAAAACGCCGGGAGCGTTTTTGAACAACGCAACGTGTTGGCCCGGCAACGGGCGCACCTCAGGGATGAGGTGCGTACTAAAAACGCCGGGAGCGTTTTTGAACAACGCAACGCGTTGGCCCGGCAACGGGCGCACCTCAGAAATGAGGTGCGTCATCGCGCGGGCCGAGCGTGTCATGGACTGGATTTTGCGTCTTTCCGATCTGACCCTGTACCCTGTGATGGCTCGGTAAAACAGCAAACAGTTCAGATCCTATCACTACTCTCAAAGGCGCTCACACGCCCTTTATTAACTTTCGGAGGCAGGCTGGCCGGTCAGCGCACTCATCGCCGCCGCGGCATCGCGCTGAGCTAACACCCGTTCAACGGTCTCTACGATTGCCTGCGTGTGCGGATCGATCTCAATGTTGACCCGGTCGCCAAAGGTCTTCGCGCCCAGCGTCGTGCGCTCCAGCGTTTCCGGAATCAGATAGACGCAGAACTTGGTCTTCGTCACATCACCTACCGTCAGGCTGATGCCGTCAATACCGACAAAACCTTTATGCAGAATATATTTCATCTGCATCGGATCCTGGATTTTAAACCAGACTTCGCGATTGTGTTCTGACTGGATAATCTTGCAGATTTCAGCGGTGGTCATAATATGACCTGACATCAGATGACCGCCTATTTCATCGCTGAATTTCGCTGCACGCTCAATATTCACCACATCGCCCTGACGTAAATCGCCAAGGTTAGTCACGCGCAATGTCTCTTTAATTAAATCAAAACTGACGCGGTCACCTTCGATTGCCGTTACAGTCAGACAGCATCCGTTATGGGCTACGGATGCGCCCAGCGCCAGGCCCGGCAGGAGCTCTTCCGGCAGTCGGACAGTGTGGGTACGAAACAGTTCTTTTTCTTCAATGGACACGATTTCTGCGGTGCCCTGCACAATACCGGTAAACATAGTCTTTGCCTCTGCGAAGTTTACGCTAGTTTATCACAGCTCCGGTCGGCTGATAGAATTCAGCCCACGCCGCCTCTGTAATCTGTGGCAAAACGCATTGTGTGACAAAGATTGGCGAATTCTGTTACCACGGTTACACTGGTTCGCGCTATTCCCCGGGCTTTTCTGCCCTTTTAACTCATTTAATAAGTCAGGTGTTAACGTGCAGAAGTATTTAACAGAAGCGCGTCAATTGCTGGCCCTTGCGATTCCGGTCATCCTTGCTCAGGTGGCCCAAACCGCAATGGGATTTGTGGATACCATTATGGCCGGTGCAGTCAGCGCCACGGATATGGCCGCCGTTGCTGTCGGCACCTCTGTCTGGCTTCCGGCCATCCTGTTTGGTCATGGTCTTCTGCTAGCATTGACGCCCACCGTTGCGCAACTCAACGGTTCAGGCCGCCGCGAACGCATCGGCGAACAGATCCGCCAGGGCTACTGGCTCGCCTTTTTTGTCTCACTGCTGATTATGGTGCTGCTGTGGCACGCCGGTTATCTTATCCGGGCGATGCATGACATCGATCCCGCGCTGGCGCGTAAAGCCGAGGGCTATCTGCACGCCCTGCTGTTCGGCGCGCCAGGCTATCTCTTCTTTCAGGTGCTGCGAAATCAGTGCGAGGGGCTGTCGAAAACCAAACCCGGCATGGTGCTGGGCTTTCTGGGCCTGATGTTTAACATCCCGCTAAACTATGTCTTTATCTACGGTCACTTCGGCATGCCCGCATTGGGCGGTGTCGGCTGCGGCGTGGCAACGGCATCGGTCTACTGGGTGATGTTTATCTGCATGCGCTTCTGGGTGCGCCGGATGGGCAGCATGCGTGATATCCGCATGGAGAGCCGCTGGTCGCCGCCTTCGCGTCCGATTCTGAGCCGTCTTATGACGCTGGGATTGCCGGTGGCACTTGCGCTGTTCTTTGAAGTCACGTTGTTTGCCGTTGTGGCCCTGCTGGTGTCACCACTGGGGATCGTGAATGTGGCCGGTCACCAAATCGCGTTAAACTTCAGTTCACTGATGTTTGTATTACCGCTGTCGCTGGGCGTCGCAACCACCATCCGCGTCGGCTATCGTCTGGGCCAGGGCTCTACCGAGCAGGCAAGAGTCGCCGCCTGGACCGCCCAGGGTGTGGGCATCAGCATGGCCGCGCTGACCGCCATTTTTACCGTGACGTTTCGTCATCAGATTGCCCTGCTCTATAACGATAATCCGGAAGTGGTCACACTGGCGGCGCAGCTGATGCTGCTGGCAGCGATTTATCAGTTCTCGGACTCGATACAGGTGATTGGCAGCGGAATCCTGCGTGGGTATAAAGACACAAGGTCCATTTTCTTTATTACCTTTATCGCTTACTGGCTGCTGGGACTGCCCGCCGGGTATCTGCTGGCGCTGACAGACTGGCTGGTTCCCCGGATGGGACCAGCGGGCTTCTGGTGCGGCTTTATTATCGGTCTGACCTCAGCGGCGGTCATGATGATCTGGCGCATCAGACGTTTACAGCGGTCACCTGCGGAAATCATCCTGGCGCGCGCGGCGCGATAACCCTAAAAGCGGGCTATTTATAGCCCGCGATGACGAAAAAAACGACGGTTAGCACAGTTGCTGCTCAGTCATGGCGAAAAAACTATTTTCCCCTTGCCAGGCTTCTGTGCTGCCGTTAATATTCGTCCCCGCTGTCGCCCTGACAGCATGTTGCGCTCTTAGCTCAGTTGGTTAGAGCACCACCTTGACATGGTGGGGGTCGATGGTTCGAGTCCATTAGAGCGCACCAAGTGCGTCCGTAGCTCAGTTGGTTAGAGCACCACCTTGACATGGTGGGGGTCGGTGGTTCGAGTCCACTCGGACGCACCAATATTCAGTATGCGCTCTTAGCTCAGTTGGTTAGAGCACCACCTTGACATGGTGGGGGTCGATGGTTCGAGTCCATTAGAGCGCACCACTTTCAGAATTTCTTCAACTTGCGCAACTCTCCCTTTTATTGATCTGCATCGCTCGCCCCTCTGCTTTTTGATTGGTTTTCGCATACTTAGCGTCTATACTGTCCCGCGTTGCTTACTTGAAAGGTTTCAGCGATCACGTGCTTACTGCGATAACTCAAATGATTTGCGCAACAACAGCGTGGTGGTTACCAACCGTAACCGCACAACTTCCCTGCACGCCTGGCCTTCGTCACCTATTCTTACTCAGTACTGCCCATTTCAGTCTCAATCAGAATTTTCATTTCGATGCGCTGCCATCGGATTTCGCCCTTATTCATCCATCACAACTTACAGAAAATCCGTCATGAAAAAGACTAAAATCGTTTGTACAATCGGCCCGAAAACCGAATCCGAAGAGATGCTGACTCAACTGCTTGAAGCGGGCATGAATGTTATGCGTCTTAACTTCTCTCACGGCGACTATGCTGAGCATGGTCAACGCATTACTAATATGCGTGCCGTCATGCAAAAAACCGGCCGTCAGGCGGCTATCCTGCTGGACACCAAAGGCCCTGAAATCCGCACCATGAAGCTGGAAGGCGGCAACGATGCGGCGCTGAAAGCTGGCCAGACCTTTACCTTCACTACCGACCAGAGTGTGATCGGCAACAGTGAGCGCGTTGCGGTAACCTATCCGGGTTTCACAGCCGACCTGAAAATTGGTAACACCGTGCTGGTCGATGATGGCCTGATTGGCATGGAAGTGACCGAAGTCACTGAAAATACCGTCGTGTGCAAGGTCCTGAACAATGGCGACCTGGGTGAGAACAAAGGCGTTAACCTGCCGGGCGTTTCCATCCAGCTGCCTGCGCTGGCAGAAAAAGACAAGCGCGACCTGATTTTTGGTTGTGAGCAGGGCGTAGATTTTGTCGCCGCCTCGTTCATCCGCAAGCGTTCAGACGTGCTGGAAATTCGTGAGCACCTGAAACAGCACGGCGGCGAGCATATCCAGATCATCTCTAAAATCGAAAACCAGGAAGGCCTGAATAACTTCGACGAAATCCTCGAAGCGTCAGACGGCATCATGGTTGCACGTGGTGACCTGGGTGTTGAGATCCCGGTAGAAGAAGTGATCTTCGCGCAGAAGATGATGATCAAAAAATGTAATAAAGCACGCAAAGTCGTTATCACTGCGACTCAGATGCTTGATTCAATGATCAAGAACCCACGCCCTACCCGTGCAGAAGCCGGTGACGTGGCGAACGCCATCCTCGACGGTACCGATGCGGTAATGCTGTCTGGTGAGAGCGCTAAGGGTCGTTATCCGCTGGAGTCAGTCACCATTATGGCGACCATCTGTGAGCGTACCGACCGCGTCATGAAGTCACGCATCGACAGCCAGAACGATACCCGCAAGCTGCGTATCACTGAAGCAGTCTGCCGTGGTGCGGTAGAGACCGCTGAGAAGCTGGAAGCGCCACTGATCGTGGTCGCGACCGAAGGCGGTAAGTCTGCAAAAGCCGTGCGTAAATATTTCCCGAACGCCACCATTCTGGCACTGACAACCAATCCGACCACCGCACGTCAGCTGATCCTGAGTAAAGGGATTGAGACACGTCTGGTCACTGAAATCGCCTCAACCGATGATTTCTATCGTCTGGGTAAAGAAGCGGCGCTGGAAAGTGGTTATGGTCAGAAAGGTGATGTTGTGGTGCTGGTCTCAGGTGCATTAGTACCAAGCGGAACTACCAACACTGCCTCTGTACACGTACTGTAAAACTCTTTTTTGCTGTTATTTTAAAGCGCCTTAATGGGGCGCTTTTTTTATTTCTACTTAAACCAAATCCGGGAAAATTCCAATCGAAAATAACTATTCAAATACTCTTAATATTAAGGTTAATCCGATTAAATCTCTCTGTTTTCGCTAATTTTTTTTATCATATTCTGGGATTCGCTGCTTCTTTGAGCGAACGATCAAATTTAAGCATCTTCTCATCAAAAATTTATTCTCAACTTAAAAAGCTTTGTGTAATACTTGTATTGCTACATGGAGATTAACTCAATCTAGAGGGTATAAATAATGAATCGTACTAAACTGGTACTGGGCGCGGTAGTTCTGGCTTCAACTATGCTGGCTGGTTGCTCAAGCAACGCTAAAATCGATCAGCTGTCTTCAGACGTTCAGACTCTGAACGCGAAAGTTGACCAGCTGAGCAACGACGTGAACGCAGTGCGTTCAGACGTTCAGGCTGCTAAAGATGACGCAGCTCGCGCTAACCAGCGTCTGGACAACCAGGCTCACTCTTACCGTAAGTAAGAGTTCTGGTTTAGAAATGGCGCCTTCAGGGCGCCATTTTTTTGCTCTGAATTCAGTGCCCTTTCAGGCACTCATTCGTTCAGGGCTGTACAGCTTCACCTTCGGCCTGCACATCCGGGCTATTCGCATTCGCCGAGGCACTCTCCAGCCCCGCAGGCGGCACGGTATCACTCTGCACCGGCTCGCCACTGCTGACCAGGACAGGCATGCCTGAGCGTCGCGCTAAGCTGGCTTTAATCAGCGCGCTATCACTCTTCTCACTCTTCATGAATTTCTTCAGGTCACTGCCGATCGCAATGGGCATGGTCTGTGGATCGTCTTTATCGTTCCGCGACAGCGGCTGATGCACTTCCACATAGCGTTTTCCATCCGGCTCCACCGCGTACTTAACCGGCTGGTTGATGATCTGAACACGTGTACCTTTGGGTGCGGCGTTAAACAGTGCTTCGATATCCTCTGAACGCAGACGGATGCAGCCTGAACTGACCCGCATGCCGATGCCAAACTTCGCATTGGTGCCGTGGATCAGATACTGCCCGGTACCCCGTGCCAGACGCATGGCAAACTGCCCCATCGGGTTATCCGGTCCTGCTGGTACCACGCCAGGCAATGTAATGCCCTCTTTGGCGTAGCGCTTGCGAATGTTAACCGTGGGAGTCCAGGTCGGGTTAGGGATTTTCTGGCTGATCCGGGTTACCATCACCGGCGTTGCCGCACCCAGCTGGCCAATGCCAATGGGATAGACAATGACCTTATTTTCCCCTTTGGGATAGTAGTAGAGCCGCAGCTCGGCCAGATTCACCACAATCCCTTCGCGTGGCGTGTCGGGCAGGATCATCTGCAGCGGTACTGTCAGCTGGGTACCCGCTTTCGGCAGCCAGGGATCGGTGCCGGGATTTGCCTCCAGCATGCCCAGCAGCCCGACCTGGTAGCGGGCTGCAATGGCTTCCAGCGGTTGTTTATCATCAGGAACCTGAGTCAGCACGTTTTCGCCAATCAGGCGACTGTCAGGCGGAGGCAGCGGGTATTCGGTGGCGAATGCGGGTGCAGAGAGCCCAAAGCAGGTCAGCAGCAATGCACCGGCTAAACGTAAAGCAGGTTTCATGCAATTTTCTCGTCAGATAAAAAAACAGACGCCGGATGGCGTCTGTCGAGTGTAACTTAGCTGAGGTTCTGAGCGGTATGGCGAATAGACCGAATCATCGCCTCCAGCCCCTGCGACCGGGTGGGCGTCAGGTGCTGCACCAGGGCCAGTTCGCCAAACCAGTGGCGCACATCCAGCGCCAGAATTTCGGCAGGTGGCAGGTTCTGATAGAGACTAAACACGATAGCAATCAGACCTTTAACGATAGCGGCATCGCTGTCACCTTCAAATGCGATGGTGCCATCTGTCTGCGGGGTCATTCTGATCCATACCTGACTCTGGCAACCCGAAATCGCGTTTTCCGGCTGGTGTAATGTTTCAGAAGATTCCGGAAGCTTTGAACCCAGTTCGATAATGTAAAGGTACTTCTCTTCCCAGTTAGCACAACGGTTGAAGTTGCGAACCAGTTTCTCTTTTTCAGGCAAATTCGCCATCAGTAACTCCGTTAAAACTGTTCAGCCGCCCAGCAGACGATGAATACGCGTCAAACCGGCAGCCAGACGATCCACTTCCTCTTCACTGTTGTAGAAGGTGAAGGAGGCACGGCACATCGCCGGGACATTGTAGTGCTGCATCAGCGGCATCGCACAGTGATGTCCGGTGCGGATGGCAATACCATATTGATCCAGGAAACTGCCGACATCAAAGGCATGATGTTTGCCCAGGTTGAAGGCAATAACACCGGCACGAGACTGCGGGCCGTAGATCTGAATATCCGGAACGGTGCCCAGCTTATCAAGCGCATAGTTCATCAGTGCCGTCTCGCGCTGATGAATCGTATCCAGTCCCAGCGCCTGCACATAGGCCATCGCAGCGCCAAAGCCGATAATGCCGCCGGTGTTGGGTGTACCTGCTTCAAAACGCCACGGCGCACTGTTCCAGGTGGTACCGGTAGGCAGCAGAACCTGACCGATCATCGAACCGCCGCCTTCCCACGGTGGCATCTCATCCAGCAGCGCTTTGCGCCCATAGAGAATACCGACGCCATTCGGACCGTAAAGTTTATGGCTGGAGAAGACGTAGAAGTCGCAGCCGATATCCTGCACATCGACTTTGTCATGCATCACGGCCTGCGCGCCATCCACCAGCGTAATCACGCCAGCGGCTTTTGCCTGGGCCACGATGGCTTTAACCGGGTTAACAGTGCCGAGTACGTTTGACACATGCGTCACGGCCAGCAAACGCGTGCGGCTGTCGATCAGCCCCGCCAGTTGCTCCAGCGCCAGTTCACCGTTGTCATTTAAGGGCAGGACACGCACTTCTGCGCCGGTACGCTGCGCCAGCATCTGCCACGGCACGATATTGGCGTGATGCTCCATCTCCGTGATGATGAGGTTGTCGCCAGATCTGAGGTTACTGCTGCCCCAGGTATTCGCCACCAGGTTGATGCCTTCGGTGGTGCCTTTAACGAAGACAATCTCTTCCTGTGATCCGGCATTAATGAAACGGGCAGCCTGATCGCGCACGTTTTCCATATCGCTGGTCGCCTGCTGGCTCAGCGTATGGATACCACGATGCACAGCTGCATAGCCGTGCTGATAGAAATGACTCTCGGCATTAATCACCGAGAGGGGACGCTGTGCGCTGGCTGCACTGTCAAGATAGGCCAGCGGATGACCGTTGACCTCACGCTTCAGGATAGGAAAGTCAGCCCTGATGCGTTCGAGATCGAAGTTCATCATACGTCGCCTCCGGGAAAACGTTGTGCGATACGCTGCAGTACAGCCTGGCGCATCACTTCATTTTCAAGCGTTTCGGTAAGTTCAGCTGCAAACGCATGAATAATCATGGTCTGTGCCGCATCCTCCTCAATACCGCGAGAACGCAGATAGAACATCTGCTCATCGTCAATACGACCAATGGTAGCACCGTGGCTGCACTTAACGTCATCCGCGTAAATTTCGAGCTGCGGTTTGGTGTCGACTTCAGAAAGCTTGCCCAGTAACAGGTTGTTATTGGTCATCTGCCCGTCAGTCTTCAGTGCATGCTGTGCCACTTTGATATGACCGTTAAACACCGCACGCCCTTTGTCACGCACGATGGTTTTATGCATCTGGCGGCTGACACAGTGGCCTTTGTTGTGCTCCAGGTAAGTACGGGTATCCGCCACTTCCTGTTTCACCGGCAGAACCAGGCTGTTGATGGCCAGCGTGGTGTTTTCGCCATTCAGCTGAGTACTGGTATTGTGACGCGACAGGCCCGCACCCAGCAGGAAGCTCGTGCTGCTGACCTGGCCATCATTACCAATCACCAGATCGTTGTGCGCAAAGTGGTAGCTGGCGCTGCTTTCAAAGGCGAGCTTGGTGTGAGTCAGTTTCGCATTGTCACCGATCGCAAAGGTAAAGCGCGTGCCGGTGAAATGGGCGCGTTCATCCAGTGAAACGTAGTGCTCAATGACTTCCGCTTCGGCACTCTCTTCCAGCTGCAGGTGATGGCGATAATGAACCGTGTTCATGCCCGTCTGCTGACCGCTGGTGATATGCAACAGGTAGACCGGACGCGCTGCGGCTTTACCGCGTGCGAGACGCAGGGTCGTCACCTCTTCTGCCAGGCTCTCGGTCAGGTGCAGAAAGACTTCCGGCTGAACCGCGGCAGGCAGCGGACGGCGATCGGCGGCCACGCTGTGCTGGATCTCAAACAGTTCGACGTCGCGGCTGCTGAAGGCGGGCTGGAACTGACCGTCAACGTACACCAGACGGATTGCATCCAGCGGCAGCGCCAGCGCATCAACCTGTTCAGCACTCAGGGTCTGCGGCGCATCGGGCAGCACAAATTGCTGGGACAGCAGGGTGTCCAGCGGCGTGTACTTCCAGTTTTCATGCTTCCGGGTTGGCAGGCCAACCCGCATCAGTTGCTGCCAGTGCTGCTGTGCCTGCAGAGAACGCACGTCGCCGCGCGATTCAAACAGGTGATGCCACTGTTGCAGCGCAGAATCACTCTTCGTCGGTAAGCCAGCCATAACCTTGCTCCTCCAGCTGTTTCACCAGCGAGAAGTCGCCAGATTTCACGATTTTGCCCTGATACAGAACATGAACGAAGTCTGGCTTGATGTAATCCAGAATACGCTGGTAGTGGGTCACGATGATAAAGGCACGCTTCTCATCACGCAGGCTGTTAACGCCATTTGCGACGATTTTCAGTGCATCGATATCCAGACCGGAGTCAGTCTCATCCAGAATGCAGAGTTCCGGCTCCAGCGCCGCCATTTGCAGGATGTCGTTACGTTTCTTCTCACCGCCTGAGAAGCCAACGTTAACGGAACGGGTCAGCAGATCTTCCGGCATCTTCAGCAGATGAATTTTCTCTTCAATGAAGTCCTGGAAATCAAAACGATCCAGTTCGTCCTGCTGGCGATATTTACGCACCGCGTTGACCGAGGTTTGCAGGAAAAACTGGTTGCTGACGCCCGGAATTTCTACCGGATACTGGAAGGCCATAAAGATGCCTTCACCGGCACGCTCTTCAGGGGCCAGTTCCAGCAGATCTTTACCTTTGAAGCTGACTGAACCGCCGGTCACTTCATAATCTTCACGGCCTGCCAGCGTGGCTGACAGCGTACTTTTACCGGAGCCGTTCGGCCCCATGATGGCATGTACTTCGCCCGGTTTAATTTCGAGATTCAGGCCACGCAGAATGGCTTTATCTTCAACACTGACCTGCAAATCTTTAATGCTTAACATTCTTATTCCTTCACATTGCTTCCGGCAAGGCGTGTGACGGCATCAGCCCACACTGTGCTCAAGGCTGATGGCTAACAATTTCTGGGCTTCCACGGCAAATTCCAGTGGCAGCTCCGAGAATACGTCTTTACAGAAGCCATTCACGATCATTGAGATGGCGTCTTCTTCACTGATACCGCGTTGCAGACAGTAGAACATCTGATCTTCGCCGATACGCGAGGTTGTGGCTTCATGCTCAAGCTGGGCGGTATTGTTGCGGGTTTCGACATACGGGAACGTATGTGCGCCGCAATCAGGGCCAATCAGCATTGAGTCACACTGCGTAAAGTTACGGGCATTGGTGGCGGTTGGCATGATTTTCACCAGGCCGCGATAGGTGTTCTGACTTTTACCGGCCGAAATCCCTTTAGAGATAATGGTCGATTTGGTGTTTTTACCAATGTGGATCATCTTTGTGCCGGTATCGGCCTGCTGACGACCGCTGGTCAGTGCCACCGAATAGAACTCACCCACCGAATAATCCCCGCGCAGAATGCAGCTCGGGTATTTCCAGGTGATAGCTGAACCGGTTTCAGACTGGGTCCAGGACATCTTGCTGTGGTCACCTTCACACAGCGCACGCTTGGTAACGAAGTTGAGGATACCGCCCTCGCCTTCGCCGCCAGGGAACCAGTTCTGAACGGTCGAATATTTCACTTCAGCATTTTTATGGATGATCACTTCGACCACGGCGGCATGCAGCTGATAGCTGTCACGCACGGGGGCTGAACAACCTTCGATGTAGCTGACGTAACTGTCTTCATCGGCAATCAGGATGGTACGTTCAAACTGACCGGTTTTCGCTGCGTTAATGCGGAAATAGGTCGATAGCTCCATCGGGCAGCGAACCCCTTTCGGGATATAGACGAAGGTGCCGTCAGAGGCCACCGCCGAGTTCAGCGCTGCGAAGAAGTTATCGTTAGCCGGAACCACCGTGCCGAGATACTGCTTCACCAGCTCCGGGTGTTCCTGAATCGCTTCGCCGAATGAACAGAAGATAATCCCCTGCTCCGCCAGCTTGCCGCGATAGGTAGTTGCCACAGAGACGGAGTCAAAAATGGCGTCAACCGCCACTTCCCGCCCTTCACGCACCGGCACACCCAGCTGATTAAAAGCGTTCTCAACTTCCTGCGTCAGGTAGTCGCTGGCTGGCGCGCTGCCTGAAGCCTGCGTCACACCCGGCTCTGAGGCACAGGTGTCATCGCAGTTACCGCAGGAGGGCGCGGAGTAGTAGCTGTAATCCTGATAATCGAGTTTTTCGTAGTGCGCTTTCAGCCAGTGAGGCTCTTCCATTTCAAGCCAGGCACGAAACGCTTTAAGACGAAACTCCAGCATCCACTCTGGCTCGTTACGCTTGGCCGAGATCGCCCGCACCACATCTTCATTGATGCCGTTGGCAAATTCTTCGGTCTGCAGTTGGGTAAAGAAGCCCTCTTTGTAGTTGAGCTTGCCTTCCCAGATTTGTACATCGTCAGATGTTTCGCTGTGTCGTGACATATTTCACTTACTCGACGCCAAAGCTCTCACCGCACCCGCAGGCGTGCTGAGCTTTAGGGTTATTGAATTTAAAAATCTGATTCAGGCCTTCACGAACGTAATCCAGTTCAGTGCCATCAACGAATGGCATCGCCTGAAGCGGCACAAACAGCGTTGCGCCGTGGAATGAGAACTGCAGATCGTCTTCGACGGGTTCTTTCACCAGATCCATGACGTAGCCAAACCCGGCGCAGCCGGATTGTTTTACGCCCAGACGCAGCCCCTTGACTTCAGGGTCCTGAGCCGCCAGATTGAGAATTTGTTGCGCTGCGGTTTCAGTCAGCGTCAGACCTTTCCAGACAAAATCGTCGGGTGAGAAAGAGTCTGTATTAACAGATGCCATGTTGATACCTCTTGAGTCCGGACCTTTTCAGGCTATCCCCCTATGGTAGTGATCTGACCAATCACTTCAACCTCTTGTTTTGCAGGGATAATCATCTTGTGCTGTTTTATTCGCTCAATTATTAAGCATAGCTGCTTCCGTTCACCCTGTGTGAACAATGTCAGTCGCAATAAGCCAGTGATAACCTATTAATAAATCACTCTATTTGAAATAACCATTTTTGATAAAAATGCTTATTGATAGGTTACGCCTTTCTCTGATGTAAACAGATTGTTATTTCCGATTATACCGACAGGCAGGATAAATCGATAAATTTTTCTCTCCTGCAATTGCAATCGCGGCCTGGATGAATATGATAATTATTATCATTAACATTCAGGGTGACGCCATGATGCTTTCTGTCTCCGCCTGGCTGCAGCATAAAATCGACGAATACCAGTTTTCAGTGCGTGATATCACCGTCGACTTTTATATGGCGCAGGCAAAACTTGACCGGGCCGACTGCACGATTCATCAGCTACGTCAGTTTAACGATGCCTGTGAGGATATGGCAGAAGTCTGCCAGTTGAACGGTGACGATCAGAGTTACCTTCATGCGATGGGTAAACTGCATCACCGGCTGGTGCAGGAGATGGGAAACAGCGATCGCGATCGCCTGTTCCGCCTTCAGGCCTATCAACTGGCGCGATTGTCCCTGACCCGCCTGTGCCATCAACTGGCCCTCGTCGGAGAGTGGAACAAAGCCACCGTGCTGCAAAGTGACTTTGTGCGTCACGCAGGCTGGATATTCTAATCCAGCCACGACGTGACGTCGCGCACAATTTTTTTACATTAACGTTAACAATGCCTGAAGCGGATGGCGCATGCCGTTGCCTTCCACACGCTTGACCTGGCTGCGGCATGAATAGCCGGTGGCCAGACAGCGCTGACGCGGCAGTTGCTGAAGCTGGGGATGCCAGGAGAGCGCATAGATCCCCAGCGAGTTTTCAAGGTTCTGACTTTCGTGACCATACGTGCCCGCCATGCCGCAGCAACCTACATTGATGTTCTCCAGCTTTGCGCCAAAACGGGCGAAAATCGCCTGCCACTGGTTAGGCGCTGAAGGCAGCGCCGTTACCTCGGTGCAGTGCGCAAACAGATACCAGGACTCCCCGCCTGTGGTCTGCACCTCACGTTCTGCCAGGGCACGCTCTAACCATTCATGCACCAGCAACACGTTGAAGTCGCCGCGTGAATCACCCAGCGTCTGACGATACTCATCGCGATAGCAGAGCACGGTAGCCGGATCGACGCCCACCATCGGCAGCTCCAGTTTTGCGACCCGATTAAGAAAATCGGCGGTACGGGCTGCCGTGCGGGCGAAACGTTGCAGGAAGCCTTTTACATGCTGCGCTTTACCGTTTGGCGAGAAAGGCAGCAGCACCGGGCGATAACCCAGCTTCTCAATCAGCCTGACAAAATCGTTAACCAACTGTGCCTCATAAAAGCTGGTAAAGGGATCCTGTACCACCAGCACACAACTGGCGCGCTCCGTGGCTGACAGTCCTTCCAGCTGTTCCAGCGTCATGTTCATGGCGGGATGGCCACTGAGCTGCTGTTTCAGGTTAGGGGACGAAAGCAGCGGCAGATCGACCATGCCGATATGCGTTTTGCTTAACTCTTTCACCCACGGCTGGCGAAGGAAGAAGTTAAACACGTTTGGTGCCTTCGCCATCAGTGGCGCATAACTTTCGACTGCCGCCACCAGGTGATCGCTGACCGGGCGCAGATAACGGGTGTGATAGAGCTGCAGAAAGCGCGAACGAAACGCGGGTACGTCAATTTTAATCGGACACTGGGTGGAACAGGCTTTACAGGCCAGACAACCCGACATCGCCTCTTTAACCTCGTGTGAAAAGTCATACTCCCCTTTGCTGGCGTGCCAGCTGTTGCGGGTGCGGGCGATCAGCCCGCGTAGTGACAGGCTGTTTTCCGGCAGCTGCTTTTCGAGTGCCAGCGGATCGACGCCCTGCCCGGCCAACAGCCGCAGCCATTCCCGCGTCAGCGTTGCCCGCCCTTTTGGCGAATGAATACGGTTGCGGGTGATCTTCATTGACGGGCACATCGGGCTGCGGGCATCAAAATTGAAACATAACCCGTTGCCGTTACATTCCATCGCTCCACGCCATTCATCCCGGACCGTTAACGGAATCTGTCGATCGTAGGTTCCGCGCTTCACCGCATCGACCTGCATCATCTCGTCATTGCTGTTAAAGGGCGTACAGATTTTGCCCGGATTCAGGCGGTTAAGCGGGTCAAAGGCCGCTTTGATGCGGCGCAGTTCGTTAAACAGCGTCTCGCCGAAGAAGGCCGGACTGTACTGGGCGCGGAACCCTTTGCCATGTTCGCCCCACAGCAGGCCACCGTAGCGCGCGGTCAGCGCCACCACTTCGTCGGAGATCTGTTTCATCATCATCTCCTGCTGCGGATCGCACATATCCAGCGCCGGACGCACGTGCAGGACGCCCGCATCGACGTGACCAAACATGCCGTAGCTCAGACCGTGGCTGTCGAGCAGCGTGCGAAACTCGACAATGTAGTCCGCCAGTTTTTCCGGCGGAACGGCGGTATCTTCGACAAACGGAATCGGCTTAGCCCGGCCTTTCGCATTTCCCAGCAGGCCCACTGCTTTTTTACGCATGTTATAGATGCGCTCAATGCCCGCCAGATCGTTACAGAACTGATAGCCAATCACGCCGCCCTGCTGCTGTAGCATCAGCGCATCAAGCCGGGCGCACAGTTTTTCGATCTGCTGATCGATGAGTGCGGCGTTGTCACCGGCGAACTCAACAATGTTCAGACCCAGCATCTCTTTATCAGGTACGTCAGCAATCAATTCGCGCACTGAGTGCCAGACGATATCTTCCCGCGCCAGGTTCAGCACTTTGGAGTCAACGGTTTCTACTGACAGCGCCTGCGCATCCACCATAAAGGGCGCATTGCGCAGCGCCGAGTCGAAAGAGTCATATTTGATGTTCACCAGTCGCCGCACTTTAGGCAGCGGGGTGATATCGAGACGCGCCTCAGTGATAAAGGCCAGCGTTCCCTCGGCACCACACAGCAGACGTGTCAGGTCAAAGGTTTGCATATCGTCGCTGAAGACATGGCGCAGGTCATACCCGGTCAGGAAGCGATTCAGCCTGGGAAACTTTTCCAGAATCAGATCCCGCTGCTCGCGGCAGCGCGTCAGCACCTGCTGGTAAATACGGCCTTCGGGTGTTGCCGTCTGCGCCAGCGTTTCAGCCAGCGCGGTGGCCATCGGCCGGGTATCAAGGATATCGCCGCCCAGCAGCACGGCGCGCAGGCCCAGTACATGGTCCGAGGTCTTGCCATAAACCAGCGAGCCCTGACCCGACGCATCGGTATTGATCATGCCGCCCAGCGTGGCGCGATTACTGGTAGACAATTCAGGTGAAAAGAAAAAGCCGAAAGGCTTCAGCCAGGCGTTCAGCTGATCTTTGATCACGCCCGCTTCGACCCGCACCCAGCCCTCATCGGTATTGATCTCCAGGATGCGGTTCATGTAGCGCGACATATCCACCACGATGCCCTGATTCAGCGACTGACCGTTGGTGCCGGTGCCGCCGCCGCGCGGGGTAAACACCAGGCTGGTAAAACGTGCTTCTCCGGCCACACGGGCCAGCAGCGCAACGTCCGCCGTCGATCGTGGAAAGAGCGCCGCGTCGGGAAGCAATTGATAGATGCTGTTATCGGTAGAGAGTGAAAGTCGATCGGCATAGCTGGTCGCCATGTCGCCGGTAAAACCCTGCTCTTTCAGCGACTCAAGGAACGTCAGCACCAGTTGAACGAGGCCCGGTGCCTGCGAAATCTGTGGGATCATGATTGTCTGACCGAAGGTGTTGTAAACGTTTGCGTTTATACGTGAGCGATTTCTCGTTTTATCATATTTTTTCTGCGGCTGCCCTTTTTTCAGAAAAGACAAAAACCTTTCTCCGGACGCTGTTTAAACCCTGGCAAATAGATCATGATAAAAACGGGCATCCGAATGCCCTGAAATGAAGGATTAAGACGAGGTTATGAGTCAATGATGAAAAGCCAGTACCGGGATATGGATTTACCGCAAATACTCTTCACCCTGATGTTCATTTTGCTGCTGATTGTCGCCTGTTTATGGGTGGTGCAGCCGTTTATTCTGGGCTTTGCCTGGGCCAGCATGGTGGTGATTGCGACCTGGCCGTTGATGCTGAAATTCCAGCGACTGTTATGGGGGCGTCGTTCGCTGGCGGTCATCGTGATGACAATGCTGCTTTTGCTGCTGTTTATCATCCCTATCGCACTACTGGTCAGCAGCCTGATCGATAACAGTGCCCCGGTTATCGCCTGGGTTACCCAGGGTCATACGATGCCGCAGTTGCTGTGGCTCAGGGATGTGCCGATGGTCGGCAAAAAGCTTTATGTCAGTTATGACACACTGGTGGCGAGCGGCGGGGCCGGCATCATGGCCAAAATTCAGCCCTACATTGGCCGTACAACCGGCTTTTTTGTCGCGCAGGCCGGTCATTTTGGCCGCTTTATGATCCATCTGGGCGTGATGTTGCTGTTTAGCGTGCTGCTTTACTGGCGCGGTGAGCAAGCTGCCCAGGGCATTCGTCATTTTGCTTTCCGCATGGCGGGACGGCGCGGTGATGCCGCCGTGCTGCTGGCAGCACAGTCCATTCGTGCCGTGGCGCTTGGCGTGGTGGTGACGGCACTGGTGCAGGGCGTGCTGGGCGGTATCGGTCTGGCGATTTCAGGCATTCCCTATGCCACGCTCTTAACGGTGCTGATGATCCTCTGCTGCCTGGTGCAGCTCGGCCCGCTGCTGGTGCTGGTCCCGGCCATTATCTATCTCTACTGGAGCGGCGATACCACCTGGGGAACCGTGCTGCTGGTCTGGAGTTGTGTAGTCGGCACGATGGATAACGTCCTGCGCCCCATGTTAATCCGGATGGGTGCCGATCTGCCGATGATCCTGATCCTCTCTGGCGTAATAGGTGGCCTGTTTGCTTTCGGCATGATTGGTCTGTTTATCGGGCCGGTAGTTCTGGCCGTTTCTTACCGTCTCGTTTCCGTCTGGGTTCATGAAGCGCCAGCACCAGACAATGACCCACTGGCCGTGGCGGATGCGCTGGCCGATCACGATGGCACCCCACCAGCCGTCTGATTCACAGCAATGACACGCTGCGTCACTCTATTCTGTGAGCATTGATTAGTGCGGTTAATGATGATTAACCGCCCCCCTTCTCAGAGACTCGTCAAATTTTGTTTTCCATTAGCGAATTTTAAGAAAAAAGCCATCTTTGGCCTTTATTTGACCTTTCTGGCCTAAAAAAGATTACTTTCTGCACTGTTTCTTTAGACAAACGGTAAGGTAAAGGTGACAAAAGATTATCGGCTTTAAACTAATAAGAGGATTCTTAAAGACGCCAGCCAGCGGTGTGAATAACATGTTTCCTATGTTCGGAATCAAGCTATTGATTTTCAGACAACCTGATTCCCCTGAGTAGAGTAAAGAATTGCTGTGTGTAGTCTTTGCCCATCCCCTGTGATGGGCTTTTTTTTTGCCTGAATCTGACCATCGATAAACAGAAAAAGGCCCGCAGTGCGGGCCTTTCATCATTTCTGTAAGCGGTGTCAGGCGGATTTGTTTAACTGTGCCAGACTCACCCACGTTTCAACTACAGTGTCCGGGTTCAGCGACAGGCTATCGATGCCCTCTTCCATCAGCCATGCGGCAAAATCCTGATGGTCGGACGGTCCCTGGCCGCAGATTCCGACATATTTGCCCTGCTGCTTCGCGGCCCTGATCGCCATGGAGAGCAACGCTTTCACGGCTTCGTTACGCTCGTCAAACAGCGCGGAGACCACGCCGGAATCGCGATCCAGCCCCAGCGTCAGCTGGGTCATGTCATTGGAGCCAATTGAGAAGCCATCAAAGTGCTGCAGGAACTGATCTGCCAGCAGCGCATTGGACGGGATCTCACACATCATTATGATCTTCAGGCCGTTCTCGCCACGCTTCAGCCCCTGACGGGCCAACTCTTCCACCACGGCCTGCGCCTGATCCACAGTGCGCACGAACGGTACCATGATTTCGACGTTGGTCAGGCCCATCTGGTTGCGAACGCGTTTTACCGCTTCACACTCCAGCGCAAAGCAGTCGCGGAAGTTATCCGCCACATAGCGACCTGCGCCACGGAATCCCAGCATCGGGTTTTCCTCTTCAGGCTCGTAACGTTCACCGCCAACGAGGTTGGCATATTCATTAGTTTTAAAGTCGGAAAGTCGGACAATTACGCGTTTCGGTGCAAATGCTGCACCAAGCGTGGCAATTCCCTCAGTCAGGCGGGCAATGTAAAACTCCACCGGATTATCAAATCCTTTCATCATTTTACGGATCTGCTGCTGCAGTTCTGGCGTCTGCTGATCAAATTCAAGCAGTGCTTTCGGGTGGACGCCAATCATTCGGTTAATAATAAATTCCAGCCGTGCCAGGCCAACACCTTCATTCGGCAGACAGGCGAAATCGAAAGCCCGATCGGGGTTGCCCACGTTCATCATGATTTTCAGCGGCAGTTCCGGCAGCGAATCGACCTGCGAACTGGTGACGTCGAAGTCGAGCAGCTGATCATAAACGTAGCCGGTGTCGCCCTCAGCGCAGGAAACGGTGACCTGATGGCCCTCTCTCAGCCGATCGGTGGCGTCGCCACAGCCCACTACCGCCGGAATACCCAGCTCACGCGCGATGATCGCCGCATGGCAGGTTCGTCCACCACGGTTCGTGACAATGGCTGACGCCTTTTTCATGATCGGTTCCCAGTCCGGGTCGGTCATGTCCGTCACCAGCACATCGCCTTTTTCAATGCGGTTCATTTCGCTGATATCGTGGATGACCTTCACCACGCCTGCGCCGATACGATGACCGATGGCTCGCCCTTCAACGACGACGCTGCCCTGACCCTGCAGCGTATAACGTTCCATCACCTGGCCATTTGAGCGCACGGTTTCAGGACGCGCCTGAACGATAAACAGCTTGCCGGTGTGTCCATCTTTGGCCCACTCAATATCCATCGGCCGTTGATAGTGCTGTTCAATCAGCACCGCCTGCTTCGCCAGCGCCTGCACTTCCTCATCGTTCAGGCAGAATCGATCGCGTTCGGCCTCAGGCACATCTTCGATGCGCACCTGTTCGCCATGTGCCTGAGAATCGGCATACACCATGCGCACCTTTTTCGAGCCCATATTGCGACGCACGATTGAGGGACGATCGGCTGCCAGCGTTGGCTTGTGAACATAGAACTCATCCGGGTTCACAGCGCCCTGCACCACCATCTCACCCAGCCCCAGGGCGGCGGTGATAAAGACCACCTGATCAAAGCCGGACTCGGTATCAATGGTAAACATCACACCTGACGAGGCCAGATCCGAGCGCACCATACGCTGTATGCCCGCAGAGAGCGCAACGCCACGATGATCGTAGCCCTGATGAACACGGTAAGAGATAGCGCGATCATTAAACAGTGAAGCAAAGACATGCTTGACCGCCACCATGACGGCGTCGATGCCCTGCACATTCAGGAAGGTTTCCTGCTGGCCGGCAAAGGAGGCGTCGGGCATATCTTCGGCGGTGGCCGAGGATCGGACGGCAAACGACGCGTCAGCATCATCGGCAGAAAGTTGCTGATAAGCGTCCAGAATGGCGGACTCCAGTTGTGGCAGAAACGGCGTTTCCACCACCCACTGACGAATCTGTTTACCTGCTTTTGCCAGCGCATCAACATCATCAATATCTGTCTCATCCAGCAGCGCATAGATTCGCTGGTTCAGCCCGCTTTGATCGAGGAACAGGTTAAAGGCGTACGACGTGGTCGCAAAACCATTGGGCACGGAAACACCCAGCGACGACAGATTCGTTATCATTTCACCTAACGAAGCGTTTTTGCCGCCTACCCGATCAACATCATGCATGCCAAGCTGGTTATACCAGAGTACCAGTGGCTGTTCTTGAGTGGACATCGCGCTTATCCTTTATCAATTTTCAATGAATGGACACAGAGAGTGAGCTGTTTCCAGCCTGGCATATCACCCCTGCAATAACGATCTGTTGAATCGTTAAAGCAGAATTTCAGCCGCAGTTTCAGAATTGTAAGCGGATTATTTTGCCGTTGCGCAAAGTCGCGATTTTTATCTAACTGATTGATGTGGCAGGAAATGGAAGATTTTCAGCCACTTAAGCATTCTGTTTTGTTGCGCAACAGATGGAGGGCTATTTAAGGTCCGATTGCATTTTAAAAAAGAATTCCGGCGAATCGAAACGCCTTTTCAATTTTATTAGCATGATGAAACTGCAGACAAATAATCCGGACAGGCCTTCCAGAAATTAAAATCAGAGATGATTTATTGAGTCGCATCGCGCATGCTGATGGCTCACTCCTGGCTGAGGCAGAATTCATTATGACAACTGACAGAAGCGTTTTTTATATCTCCGATGGTACAGCGATTACAGCTGAAGTCCTGGGCCATGCGGTGCTGTCGCAGTTTCCGGTCAATATCACCAGCCTGACGTTGCCATTTGTGGAAAACGTCCAGCGGGCGCTGGCGGTTAAAGCCCAGATTAATGCGCTCTACCAGCAGAGCGGTGTGCGACCGCTGGTGTTCTTCTCCATTGTGACACCAGAGGTGCGCGACATTATCGTGCAGAGTGAAGGTTTTTGTCAGGATATCGTGCAGGCGCTGGTGGCTCCCCTTCAGCAGGAACTGGGCTTATCGCCTGCTCCCGTGGCACACCGTACCCACGGACTGGACGCCAGTAATCTGGGGAAATATGACGCGCGTATTGCGGCGATCGATTACGCCCTGGCACATGATGACGGTATTTCGCTGCGCGGGCTGGAGGATGCGCAGGTGATTCTGTTAGGCGTCTCACGCTGTGGCAAAACACCCACCAGCCTCTATCTGGCGATGCAGTTTGGTATTCGTGCCGCCAACTACCCG
Organism: Pantoea sp. F_5; assembly: GCF_008631595.1. Lineage (NCBI taxonomy): Bacteria > Pseudomonadati > Pseudomonadota > Gammaproteobacteria > Enterobacterales > Erwiniaceae > Pantoea > Pantoea sp. F_5. The sequence goes on along the minus strand of NZ_VWUO01000002.1, from coordinate 432,512 downwards.
TTTATTGCCGACGATATGGATAATCTTAAACTGCCGCCCGCGCTACGCGCCCATCAGAATAAACTCTTCGGGCTGACCATCGATCCGGAACGACTGGCAGCGATACGGCAGGAACGGGCGGAAAATACCCGCTACGCCTCAATGCGTCAGTGCCGGCTGGAAGTGGGCGAAGTGGAAGCGCTGTTCCGCACCCATCAGATCCGCTATCTCAACAGTACCAACTACTCAGTCGAAGAGATCGCTACCAAAATTCTCGACATTATGGGCCTGACACGCCGCATGTACTGAAGGGAAATCAGTTCGAAGATGTAAAGCGCTGCTGCCGTGGGTTTTGATTTCATTATCAAATCACGGGTTGAATTCGCAAACTAATGGTTTATTGTGACAACCATCACTTCCCGGTATTCCACCGCTGCGAAGAACCGTTTTCGAGATACTCATGAACAAAACCGACGAACTGCGTACTGCACGCATTGGTAATCTGATTACCCCCGCCAGTCTGGCGGCTGAACATCCTGTCTCCGCGGCAATTGCCGACAACGTCACCGCTGCCCGTAAACGCATTGCCCGTATATTGACGGGTGAAGATCCCCGCCTGCTGGTGGTGATTGGCCCCTGCTCACTGCACGACCCGAAAGCGGCCCTGGAGTATGCTGCGCGTCTGAACGCGTTGCGCAGCCGCTATGAAGATCGGCTGGAGATTGTAATGCGTGCCTACTTCGAGAAGCCACGCACTGTTGTCGGCTGGAAAGGTTTAATCTCCGATCCGGACCTGGATGGCAGCTACGATGTGAACCGGGGCATCGGCATCGCACGCAAGCTGCTGATTGATATCAACGCGCTGGGCCTGCCCACCGCCACGGAATTTCTGGATATGGTGATCGGCCAGTTTATTGCCGATCTGATCAGCTGGGGCGCAATTGGCGCACGTACCACCGAAAGCCAGATCCACCGCGAAATGGCATCGGCCCTCTCCTGTCCGGTCGGCTTTAAAAATGGCACTGATGGAAACGTGCAGATCGCGGTAGATGCAATTCGTGCTGCACGCGCGAGCCACATGTTCCTGTCGCCGGATAAACTGGGCCAGATGACTATCTATCAGACCAGTGGTAACCCGCATGGACATGTGATCCTGCGAGGCGGTAAACAGCCAAACTATCATGCCAGTGATGTCGCCGCCGCCGCGGAGAGTCTGGGGGCATTTAATCTGCCGCAGCAGCTGGTGATCGATTTTAGTCACGGCAACTGTCTGAAGCAGCATCGTCGTCAGATGGATGTGGCGGCAGAGGTGGCAGAGCAGATTAAATCAGGCTCGCGGGTCGTTGCCGGTGTGATGATTGAAAGCTTTCTTGAAGAAGGCAATCAGAAAGTGGTGAGCGGCGAGCCGCTGGTTTACGGCAAGTCAATTACCGATCCCTGCCTCGGCTGGCAGGAGAGCGAACAGGTACTCGCCCTGCTGGCCGAGGCGGTTTCGCACCGCCTCTGAGTTCTTATTAGCTGGAGCAGCTCACCTCTAAGGTTTTGCCCCAGTCTGGCGGCCGCTGACGATACTCAGCGGCTGTTTCATCACTAAAGGGTTGCTGTAACGCCTGATGCAGACGAGCCAGCGCACCCTGCTCGCCCCGCTCCGCCTCTTCAATCGCCTGCTGCGCCAGATAGTTGCGCAGAATCACCGCCGGATTGGCCGCCTTCATCACAGTTTGCCGTTCCGTATCGCTGACATGCTCATCCATCAGACGACTGCGGTAGCGCTGATACCAGCTATCAAACGCCTCACGATCGATAAATTCGTCGCGCAGCGGTGAGCGGCTTTCAGCCTGCCGGGTTTCACTCAGCAGCCTGAAGGTCAGGGTGTAATCACTGTGCTCCTGCGCCATCATTGCCAGCAGATCGGTCAGAATCTGATTGTCGCTGCTCTGTTGTGTCAGCAGGCCGAGTTTTGCCCGCATCCTTTCACCCCAGACCCGCATCAGTTCAGGTTCATAGGCGCTCAGCGCCGTCCGCAATTGCTCAGTGGTCAGCAGACCCGACAGCGCATGTGCCAGACGATTAAGATTCCACATGCCAATCATCGGCTGATTTTCAAAACTGTAGCGCCCCTGATAGTCGCTGTGATTACAGATAAAGTCAGGCTGATAATCATCGAGAAAACCAAACGGGCCATAGTCGATGGTCAGGCCAAGGATCGACATGTTGTCAGTATTCATCACGCCATGCGCAAAGCCCACACTTTGCCATAGCGCAATCAGGCGCGCGGTGCGTAATACAATGTCGGTAAACCACTGTTGATAGCGGTCTGCGTCCCCTTCCAGATGCGGCCAGTGATGACGAATAGCGTAATCGGCCAGCTGCTCTACTTTCTCCTGCTGCTGGTTGTAAAAGAAATGCTCGAAATGGCCAAAGCGCAGATGGCTCGGTGAAATGCGCATCAGCATCGCACCACGCTCAGTGGTTTCGCGATAGACCGGCTCATCGCCTATCGACAGGGTCAGTGCGCGCGTAGTGGGGATGCCCAGATGGTGCAGCGCTTCCGAGGCGAGAAACTCTCGCACGCTGGAACGGATCACGGCACGACCATCGCCCATGCGGGAATAAGGCGTCAGCCCGGCACCCTTGAGATGCCAGTCAAGTTTGCTGCCATCATCCAGGCGCTGTTCACCCAGCAGGATACCGCGCCCGTCACCAAGCTGACCCGCCCAGACACCAAACTGATGGCCACTATAGACCTGCGCCAGTGGCTGCATGCCGGGCAGCAGTGCCGCACCGTGCCAGACATCGTGACCGTGACCTTCAAAGAGCGTGCTATCCAGCCCCATTGAGGTTGCAAGCGGTGCGTTGTGATACAGCAGGCGTCCGCCTGCCATCGGCGTGGGGTTCAGCGCGGTGTAACACCCGGAAAGCTCACGGAACCAGGTGTTGTCAAAAGAGGCCTTGCCTGAGGACATTGTTTCTCCCATGCGATACTCAGCGATACGTAGGTTAGTCCTTTAGTGTAACGCTGATGGCGGGGATTAACAGGTCAGGTCAGCCAGGATGCTGAGAGGATGGCATGCGCTCGTCGGCACAGAGCAGCGAACGCAGTGCATCAGATTTGACTACCGGGAAGAGTGCACCCTGAAACTCAGCACCGTTCAGCTGGCTCACTTTATCGAACAGCACTTCATCGTCAATGCCACAAATAATAAGGCGGTCACAATGAGCACGGAAATTATCAATAATGCTCTGAATAAACGGCACGAATGACGCGCGCTTTGCCAGCGAGTGAATAAACTCTTTGTCGAGACAGATGCAGTTGAATAAATTATCGTAGACCGCATTAGAGGGTGTTTTGCCCGCGCCAAAATGTGAAAGCGCTAAATTAAGCTCAGCATGCAGGCTCGCCAGCAACGGATTATTTTTGCCCAGTTTGAGTTGCGGAAACGTTTCAGTAATATTCAGGAGAATGAACGGCAGCTGTTTTATTTTGCGCATGACTAATTCACTGGCAAGCAGCGTCCGGGCCATGCCTTCATCAATACGGATAAAGGCTGACACGGAATTCGCTTCAAATAATCCGCGATTCTGCTCCAGCAACCCAATCTGGCTTTGCAGCAGGCGTAATTGCTGCGACTCGTCAAGCTGGGGAAGCAGCAGATCCTGTGGCAGGGTGATAGGCGCACTTTCATGCACAAACTGCGTTACCAGCTCAACAGCGGTCAACCGTCCGTCAACATCACAGACAGGATAAAACCAGATTTCCGACTGATAGTCGGCCGAGAGATGAATTTTCATTTTAATGCCAGAATATGCGGCGATGTTGTTATCGTATAGTAATGGTCAGCCGCAGGCAATAGTGCCAAATCATTGAAGAGACGACCTTCTTTACCCTTCCATTGCCGTTTGGCAACAGCCGATCACGCTTAAGCCAAATAGTAGTGATAAAACACCGGTTATTAGTGGAATTAAATCAGCGATTATTCTGTTTATTAAAATCCTCATCCTAAACGTTCATTTAAAATAAAACTTTTACTCTTTGTTTTAACTCTATTTAAAATTGGACTTAAGTCTGATTTCGCGGACCTGCAGTTAAATACGGCGAGCCTGCCAGAACACTTTTCGCCAGTAGACATTGTCGAGTGAGGAGCGAATGACGCCCTGACTGGTGGAGGCGTGGATAAAAGCATTATCGGTATCGTAGATGCCCACATGCAGGCCATTTTCACCGCGTCCGGTTTTGAAAAAGACCAGATCGCCTGGCAGCAGTTCATCTTTGCTGATGCGGGTGCCAATATCACTTTGGGCTGAGGTGGTGCGCGGCAATTGCAATGCAAATTTATCGCGGAAGGTCAGATAGACAAAGCCGGAGCAGTCAACGCCGTTACGACTCATGCCGCCATAACGATAAGGCGTACCGTGCCAGTGACCAAGCTGATCGTTGAGTTCCGCTATCACGGTGATTGAATCGGAAAGACGGCCATTAATCGGCGGGGCGTGATGACTGCATCCCGTCAGCAGCAGAACTAAAATCAGCAAACCCAGGCGCATCGCCAAATGTCCTTATCAGAAGTTGCAACCGGGATAATGTAGCGGTAAAGCCCGCCAGGTAGCAAGTGTCAGGGCAGTACGGTCAGCAGCGTGCGTCCTTCCAGTTCAATCTGCCGGAATGCAATCTGGTAGAGCGGTGTCAGGCGCTGCGGCGTCAGAACCTCTGAAGGTTCGCCCTGCGCGATCACCTGTCCGCTATCCATCAGCCAGACCCTGTCTGCCTGTTGCAGGCTGTGGTTAAGATCGTGACTGCTGGCGACAACACTAATACCCGACGCGCACAGCGCCGCAATCAGATCGTCCACCGCTTTTTGCTGGCCGATATCCAGCGCCGTCAACGGCTCATCAAGGATCAGCAGCCGCCCGTGAGGATTGATGTGAGGATCAATCTGAGCACAGACGGCTGCCAGCCGGACGCGCTGCCATTCTCCGCCGGAGAGCCGGGTCAGTGAACGCGTTAACTTATCCTGCAGCTGAAGCCGCTGCAGCAGCATGCTGAGACGGGCATCGGCCTGCGACCCCGCTGGTTTAAGATGGAGACGCAGATAGTGCCAGACCGGCATCTGACTCAGGGGTGCCTGCTGCTGTGGCAGCCAGCCGCGCACCCTGGACAGTGCTGCACCGTTCCAGTTACTTAGCGGCTGTTCATCCAGCAACACCCTGCCAGAAGCGGATTGCAGCCCCGCAATGACACTCAGTAAGGTGCTTTTACCGGCTCCGTTCGGGCCTGCAATGTGCAGCAGCTGACCGGTGGAAAGTTCGCCGGTCAGTGGCAGCAGCCGTCCGGGGACGGCGACCTGTTGCAGGCGCAACAGCATCTATTTTGCCAGCGCCTGTTTAATCGTTTCCAGAATAATGGGATCTTCCGGCGTCATGTCTGGTGCAAAACGCTGGATCACACTGCCGTCACGGCCAATCAGGAACTTTTCAAAGTTCCACAGGATGTCGCCCTGCTCTTTCGGCGCGCGCCCTTTACTCTCCATACGCTCGTAAAAACCGCTGCCTTCCGGACGCACCGCGTCAGGTCGGGCTGCAATCAGCTGTGCATAGAGCGGATGACGCGCCGGGCCATTAACCTCGGTTTTGGCAAACATCGGAAACGTCACGCCATAGGTGGTACTGCAGAAGGTTTTGATCTCCTCACTACTGCCCGGTTCCTGCTCCAGAAACTGATTGCAGGGGAAACCGAGGACGCTGAAGCCCTGATCCTGCCAGGCTTTCTGCAGATTCTCCAGCTCTTCGTATTGTGGCGTCAGACCACATTTCGAGGCAACATTGACCACCAGCAGGACTTTGCCCTGCCACTGTGACAGCGTAGTTTTTTCCCCGTCGAGCGTAACCAGTTCAGTCTCATAAATGTTCATGCTTTTTCCTGTAATGGATGCGGTTGTGGATGCAGAGTAACCAGCCGAAGCTAGCGCGAAGATTTCATCAGTAAAATAATAAACAGTGGCGCGCCCAGTGTCGCCGTCACGACGCCTATCGGCAACTCCGCTGACGTCAGTGCCAGACGCGCCACGATATCGGCGGCCAGAAGCACCGCCGCGCCCGCCAGCGCCGATGTCGGCAGCAGATAGCGGTGATCGCTGATGCCGCTCAGGCGCAGCAGATGCGGGATAACCAGCCCGACAAAACCAATGGCACCAGCCATTGCGACGCTGATCCCGACCAGCCAGCCCATCGCCAGCACCAGCAGGTTACGCCAGTAGAAGAGTGACAGCCCGAGCTGACGGGCGGACGTCTCGCCCAGATCCAGCAGATTGAGAATCGGGCCGGTCGCCCCGAGCGCGAGCATCACCGGCAGCAGTGCCAGCATCATCCAGCCATAGCGCCAGTCAATGCCGCTGAATCCCCCCATCATCCAGTACATCAGCTGACGCAGATCGAGGCTGGTGCTGAAGTAGACCGCCCAGGTCATGATGGCACTACAGATAATCCCCAGCGCCACGCCGGTCAGCAACAGCCGGGTGACCGAAAGCTGACGATGAGCAAAATGCAGCAGGATAAGCGTAATAATCAGCGCACCGGCCATCGCCGCCAGCCCCAGACTCCACAGCGAGCCGCTGCCCAGCAGCACGCCGAGCACCAGGCCGATACCTGCGCCGTTCGAAACGCCGAGCAGACCAGGCTCCGCCAGCGGATTGGTAAACAGCGCCTGCATCACCACGCCGCATACCGCCAGCGACGCCCCCACCAGGATTACCGCCAGACTGCGGGGCAGCCGCAGTTGCCAGACAAAGAGCTGTCCGCTATCGCTGAACCACGCTGAGGGCGTGATCCAGCTATCTCCGGCACAGAGGCTGAGACAGAGCAGTGCAGAGAGCATAAGGGCGAGCGCAATCAGCCATTTCTGGCCGCGTTGATCGGCCTGGCGCGCGAACGTGTCGAGCAGAGACATAAGCGGGATTAGCTGAGAAAACAGTGATTTGATTGTAGAGGGATTGGTGAAAAAAGAAAGGCTGATGAGGCGGTCTGCGCCGGGTTGAGGTGGACATTAATGCGCGCCTGAAGCGGGATCCTGCTTTCTGAAACCCTGAAAGCTGCTTACTGGAACCATGAAAAAAGGCCGCTTGCGCGGCCTTTTTGAAACGCTGAAATTCAGTCAGTCTCTTTGGGTGTAGCGTTCTCTACGCGGCTTTTCAGCTTCTGTCCTGGGCGGAACGTTACTACGCGACGCGCAGTAATCGGAATATCTTCACCCGTTTTCGGGTTTCTGCCAGGACGCTGGTTCTTGTCACGCAGGTCAAAATTACCAAACCCAGACAGTTTTACCTGTTCTCCATTCTCCAAAGCGCGACGTACCTCTTCGAAAAACAGCTCTACTAACTCTTTGGCATCGCGTTTGCTCAGTCCGAGTTTCTCAAACAGGTACTCTGACATCTCAGCTTTTGTAAGCGCCATAGGTTCAATCCCTCAAGGTTGCCTGGAATCGCTCTTTTAATGCCGCAACGCATTTGCCAACGGTCGCGGCAATCTCCTCTTCTTCGAGTGTCCGGCTGGTATCCTGCAAAATCAGGCTGATTGCGAGGCTCTTATAGCCCTCAGAAACGCCCTTACCGCGGTACACGTCAAACAAGTTTACGCCAACTACCTGATTTACGCCAACTTTCTTACACTCCGCAATGATATCTGCTGCAGGGACGTTTTCAGCCACTACAACGGCAATATCACGGCGGTTCGCCGGGAAGCGAGAAATCTCGCGCGCGTCAGGCAGGACGCGGTCTGCGACCTTATTCCAAAGCAGTTCAAAGACTAAGGTGCGGCCATTGAGATCAAGCTTACGTTCCAGCTCAGGATGTACAACGCCGATAAATCCGATATGTTCATCACGCAAATAAATCGCCGCGCTCTGTCCTGGATGCAACGCCGGATTCGCCTCAGCCCGGAAGCTGATCTCATCCAGTTTGCCGGTTAAATCGAGCAGCGACTCTAAATCGCCTTTCAAATCATAGAAGTCAACTGTCTGACGCGCCAGATCCCAGTGCTCTTCAACGCGGTTGCCGCTGATGACGCCAGCCAGCATAAGATCCTGACGAATGCCTAAATCCGCCTGCGTATCTGGCACAAAGCGTAAGCCGCTCTCAAACAGACGTACACGGCTCTGCTGACGGTTCTGGTTGTAAACCACCGCACTGAGCAGACCGGTCCAGAGTGACAAACGCATGGTCGACATATCGCTGGAGATCGGGCTTGGCAGTAACAGCGCTTCTTCACCCGGATGCAGCAGCTGCTGGATTTTCGGATCGACGAAACTATAAGTAATCGCTTCCTGATAACCTTTATCAACCAGCAGATTTTTGGCGCGTTTCAGCGACAGATTCGCTTCACGGTGACGGGTCATGACCAGACCGGCCTGAACAGGCACATCAGGAATATTGTTGTAGCCATAAATACGGGCCACTTCTTCAACCAGATCTTCTTCAATGGCCATATCGAAGCGCCAGCTCGGCGCGACGGCCTGCCACTGCCCTTCACCTGCCGTCACGTCACAGCCAAGGCGCGTCAGAATGTCGGTAACCTGCTCATCCGCAATCACGTGACCAATCAGACGATCCAGCTTTTCGCGACGCAGTGTGATTGTGGCGGGTACAGGCAGCGCTGACTGATGAGTCTGATCGATAATCGGGCCCGCTTCACCGCCGCAGACAGACAGCAGCAGCTGAGTAGCACGCTCCAGCGCGAGGTGTTGCAGCGCCGGGTCAACGCCACGCTCGTAGCGATGAGACGCGTCGGTATGCAGACCGTGACGACGGGCGCGGCCGGTGATAGAGAGCGGATCAAAGTACGCGCACTCAAACAGGATGTTCTGCGTTTCACCGTTAACGCCTGAATGTTCGCCACCAAAGATACCGGCCATCGCCAGCGCGTTCTGATGATCGGCGATCACTAAAGTATCACTCTGCAGGGTGGCTTCGGTACCATCCAGCAGCGTCAGCTTTTCGCCCTCTTTCGCCATACGCACCACGATACCGCCATCAATACGGTCAAGGTCGAAGGCGTGCATCGGCTGACCCAGTTCCAGCAGAACGTAGTTGGTGATATCGACGACCGGATCGATAGATCGAATGCCGCAGCGACGCAGCTTCTCTTTCATCCACAGTGGCGTAGCAGCCTTAACGTTAATCCCTTTCACGACACGGCCCAGATAGCGCGGACAGGCGTCCGGCGCGTCAACCTGAATCGGGAACGTGTCGTTAAGCGTCGCTGCGACCGGTTGCATCTCCGGCACGTTCAGCGGCAGACCGTTGAGCACGGCAACATCACGGGCAATACCGATCAGACCCAGACAGTCGGCGCGGTTAGGCGTGACGCTGATTTCGATAGTGTTGTCGTCCAGTTGCAGATAAGCGCGGATATCGGTGCCAACAGGCGCATCAGAAGGCAGTTCGATGATGCCATTGTGATCGTCGGAAATACCCAGCTCAGAGAACGAGCAGAGCATACCTTCAGAGGGCTCGCCACGCAGTTTGGCCGCTTTGATTTTGAAATCACCTGGCAGCACAGCGCCGACGGTAGCAACGGCGACTTTCAGTCCCTGACGGCAGTTCGGCGCGCCACAGACGATATCCAGCAGGCGATCGCCACCGACGTTGATTTTGGTGACACGCAGCTTGTCGGCATTGGGGTGCTGACCGCACTCCATCACTTCACCGACCACAACGCCGTGGAACGCGCCGGCAACCGGCTCAACGCCGTCCACTTCCAGACCGGCCATGGTAATTTGTTCAGACAGCGCGGCGCTGTCCAGGGCTGGATTTACCCATTCGCGTAACCAGAGTTCACTGAATTTCATTGGATATCCTGCCCTTACTTAAATTGTTTGAGGAAACGTAAATCATTTTCGAAGAAAGCACGCAGGTCAGTCACGCCATAGCGCAACATGGTCAGACGCTCCATGCCCATACCAAAGGCAAAACCAGAGTAAACTTCCGGGTCGATGCCGACATTGCGCAGCACGTTAGGATGCACCATGCCGCAACCCAGCACTTCCAGCCACTTGCCGTTTTTACCCATAACATCCACTTCTGCCGATGGCTCAGTGAACGGGAAGTAAGAAGGACGGAAACGAATCTGTAAATCTTCTTCGAAGAAGTTGTTCAGGAAATCGTGCAGCGTGCCTTTCAGATTGGTGAAGCTGATGTTTTTATCCACGATCAGCCCTTCCATCTGATGGAACATCGGCGTGTGAGTCTGGTCGTAATCGTTACGGTAGACGCGGCCTGGCGCAATAATGCGGATAGGCGGCTGCTGAGCCTGCATGGTGCGGATCTGCACGCCAGAGGTCTGCGTACGCAGCAGACGCGTGGCGTCAAACCAGAAGGTGTCGTGATCGGCACGCGCCGGGTGGTGCGCAGGAATATTCAGCGCATCGAAGTTATGATAATCATCTTCAATTTCCGGCCCTGTTACCACACCAAAGCCTAACTCGCCAAAGAAGGTCTCAATGCGATCCATGGTGCGGGTGACCGGATGCAGACCGCCATTCTCAATACGGCGACCCGGCAGCGAGACATCGATGGTCTCTTCCGCCAGACGGGCATTCAGCACCGCGGCTTCCAGTGCGTCTTTACGGGCATTCAGTCGATCGGTGACCTGCTGCTTCGCTTCGTTGATTACCGCACCCGCTGCAGGACGCTCTTCTGCTGGCAGCTCGCGTAACGTCGTCATCTGCAGTGTCAGATGTCCTTTCTTACCCAGGTATTCGACGCGCACCGCGTCAAGGGCGGCGATATCCGTCGCCCCGTCGATGGCCGCCGTGGCGCTGGCCACCAGTTCTGCGAGTTGGGACATAATTTCCTCTTTTTCCAGTCAGGCTGGTCAGTTCTCGTTGGGACCTGCCGGTCCAATATGCTAGCGCCAGAAACAAAAAAGCCTCCACGAGGGAGGCTTTTAGCGCGGTTTTTCGTTTCTTCTCTTATGCGCAAAAGCCCCCAAATGTCAGGCGCTAAAGTAAAAAAAGAAACGGAAAATAGCAGCATTCATGCTTGCGGTTACCTTGTCATGCGATACAGGGGGGTATATTGAAAAGCTCAGCGACGAAAATGTCAATCTTTTGCGTAAGTTACAGGCAATAAAAAAGGGAGCAAGCTCCCTTTTCCATCTGACTTACGCCAGGGCTGATTTCGCTTTTTCGACCAGTGCAGAGAATGCCACTTTGTCGAATACTGCGATGTCGGCCAGGATCTTACGGTCAATCTCAATGGCTGCTTTTTTCAGACCATTGATGAAACGGCTGTAAGACATGCCGTTCTGACGTGCCGCTGCGTTGATACGCGCGATCCACAGCTGACGGAACTGACGCTTACGCTGACGACGGTCACGGTAAGCATACTGACCAGCTTTGATAACAGCCTGGAAAGCAACACGGTAAACACGTGAACGTGCACCGTAATAGCCTTTAGCTTGTTTTAAGATTTTTTTGTGACGTGCGCGAGCAACTACACCACGTTTTACACGAGCCATTTAGCTCTCCTGTTTAATATTCTGAATTAATAAAAAAATTTACTTATGCGTACGGCAGGCAGGCAATAACCAGACCCAGATCGCCTTTTGACACCATGCCTTTAGGACGCAGGTGACGTTTACGCTTAGTAGATTTTTTAGTCAGAATATGACGCAGGTTTGCGTGTTTACGCTTGAAGCCGCCAGAAGCGGTCTTCTTGAAGCGCTTAGCCGCGCCACGTACAGTTTTAATCTTTGGCATTTTAAAAATATCCACTTCGCATTGTTAATAACATGACCCAGACAGGCGAACAGATAGCCGCACAGCGCGAACGCTGCGCGGCTATTGCTACTTGAAAGCCTACTGTTTCTTCTTAGGAGCGAGCACCATGATCATCTGGCGGCCTTCGATCTTCGAAGGGAAGGATTCGACAATGGCCAAATCCAGATCTTCACACAGGTCTTTACGGACGCGGTTAAGCACTTCCATACCGATCTGCTGGTGCGCCATCTCACGACCGCGGAAGCGGAGCGTGATTTTAGCTTTATCGCCATCTTCCAGAAAGCGAATCAGGTTGCGTAGTTTGACCTGATAGTCGCCATCATCGGTTCCAGGACGGAATTTGATTTCCTTAACCTGAATAACTTTTTGCTTCTTCTTCTGTTCCTTAGAAGATTTGCTTTTTTCATAGAGGAATTTGCCGTAATCCATAATACGGCAGACCGGCGGTTCGGCGTTCGGGCTGATTTCGACTAAGTCGCCGCCCGCTTCCTCGGCTTTTTCCAGAGCTTCGCGTAATGAGACGATGCCAAGCGGCTCGCCATCCATGCCCGTTAAGCGCACTTCAGTTGCGCGGATTTCGCTGTTAATTTTGTTCGGACGCGTCGGTAGTACTCGTTTTCCGCCTTTAATACTTTATTCCTCCAATTGGTGAAGATTTCGGCTGCGAACCTCTTGTTGCAACTTCTCAACAAACAGGTCGACATCCATCGATCCCAGGTCTTTACCACGGCGGGTGCGAACGGCAACTTTGCCAGATTCCACCTCTTTATCACCGCAGACCAACATATAAGGGACGCGACGTAATGTGTGCTCGCGGATTTTAAAGCCTATCTTCTCATTTCTCAAGTCTGCCTTCACACGAATGCCAGCATTCTGCAGCTTACGCGTCAAAGACTCAACATATTCCGCTTGTCCGTCGGTAATATTCATTACCACAACTTGCAGCGGTGCCAGCCAGGTTGGGAAGAAACCGGCGAATTCTTCGGTAAGAATACCGATGAAGCGCTCCATCGATCCCAGAATCGCACGGTGAATCATCACTGGCGTCTGACGGTCGTTGTTTTCACCCACGTAGGTTGCTTCAAGGCGTTTTGGCAGGGAGAAGTCTAGCTGAACGGTTCCGCACTGCCAGGCGCGATCAAGACAATCGTACAAAGTGAACTCAATTTTAGGGCCATAGAACGCGCCTTCGCCGGGCTGGAACTCAAACTCAATGTTGTTTTCGTTCAGCGCGGCGGCCAGATCTTCCTCGGCACGATCCCACATCTCATCTGTACCGATACGCTTCTCAGGACGGGTGGATAACTTCACCACAATCTTTTCAAAGCCGAAAGTGCTGTACATGTCATAGACCATGCGGATACAGCTGTTCACTTCGTCACGCACCTGCTCTTCTGTACAGAAGACGTGTGCATCATCCTGGGTAAAGCCGCGAACGCGCATCAGACCGTGCAGCGCACCTGATGGCTCATTACGGTGACAGCTACCAAACTCTGCCATACGCAGCGGCAGGTCACGGTAGGATTTCAGACCCTGATTAAAGATCTGAACGTGTCCAGGACAGTTCATCGGTTTGATGCAATATTCACGGTTCTCAGATGAGGTAGTGAACATCGCTTCTTTATAGTTTTCCCAGTGCCCGGTTTTTTCCCACAGGACACGGTCCATCATGAACGGACCTTTAACTTCCTGGTACTGGTACTCTTTTAATTTGCTGCGGACAAACACTTCCAGCTCACGGAAGATAGTCCAGCCGTCATTATGCCAGAAGACCATACCGGGTGCTTCTTCCTGCATGTGGTAAAGATCAAGCTGCTTACCAATCTTACGATGGTCACGCTTCGCCGCCTCTTCCAGACGCTGCAGATAGGCTGCCAGCTGCTTTTTGTCTGCCCATGCGGTGCCATAAATACGCTGCAGCATTTTATTGCTGCTGTCGCCGCGCCAGTAGGCACCGGAGATTTTCTGCAGTTTAAAATGATGGCAGAACCGCATGTTCGGCACGTGCGGACCGCGGCACATGTCGACATATTCTTCGTGATGATACAGGCCAGGCTTATCGTCATGGCTGATGTTTTCATCAAGAATGGTGGTCTTGTAGATTTCGCCGCGCGCCGCAAAGACGTCGCGTGCTTCCTGCCAGCTGACTTTTTTCTTCACCACATCGTAGTTAGTTTCAGCCAACTGATGCATGCGTTTTTCCAGCAGATCGATATCTTCCTGGGTCAGGGTACGATCGATGTCGACATCATAATAGAAGCCGTTATCAATGACCGGGCCAATCGCCATTTTAGTATCCGGCCACAGCTGTTTAATTGCGTGCCCTAACAGGTGCGCACAGGAGTGACGGATAATTTCCAGACCCGCTTCATCTTTTGCGGTAATGATCGCGACAGCGGCATCGTCGGTGATGGGGTCAACAGCATCAACCAGTTCACCGTTAACGCGGCCAGCGATACAGGCTTTCGCCAGACCTGGACCGATGTCCAGCGCAATATCCATGACGCTGACAGGGCGGTCAAACACGCGCTGGCTGCCATCAGGAAGCGTAATTACAGGCATTTCATGTCCTTATTTGCAGTGGTAAGCCACACGAAAGCTTACATGCAACGTAATGTAAAATGAGTGACCTGGCGTAATATCAGACCCACATTGTCGGAATGTCGCCAGGATTGTAGTGCGGAGCGGATGATAGCAGTTTTCGCCGACGAGAAAAACCATCCCCTTTTTGCTCAGCCATGGACGAACAAAAAAAGCGGCCTGACACAGAGTGTCAGGCCGCCGGGCAAGCCTTAAGCAAAAATGCGCTTACATTGCGTAAGAAAGCATGATTGAGGTTTTGGTGTCGGTACGATCTGGCGCAGACTCAGCCGGATTGTTGTTCCAGGTAACATTGTAGGCCAGCTTCAGCGCGAAGTGGCTATTGATAGCGACCTGCAGGCCGGTTTCGGAGTTCACCGTGGTGTCTTCACCGAAGCTGCTCAGCACGGATACGCCCTGAATAAATTTGGTGGTATCGGTCAGCTGCCACTGATAGCTCACTGCGCCATAGCCCAGCGCCTTGGTCTGATGACCACCAGCGTGGTAGTCGTCATAACGTACACCCGGACCCAATTCCGCACGCAGCGAGTGCACCGGACCATTCAGGATCTGACGACCGTAACCGGCAGTCAGCACGTCACGTGAATCATAACCATTGAAACGATCGCTTAACCAACTCGCCTGCCCAAACAGGTAGTCATAGGAGTTGAGGTTATAGCGTGAACGACCACCGATGTTGTACGTCTCTGAAGAGCGTTCATCATTTGAGGAAGTGTTCGCTGCGTTACCCCACAAGCTGTAGGCCATAGATGACTGATACCAGGTCATATTGGTCTGAGCCGTCATTGATGAACTGGTGGTGTTACCGGTTTGCGCCAGGTATCCCGCAGAAGCAGAACCTTCAAATGGCTTTTTAGCCGTTGAAGGGTCATCCATTGAGGTGAATACAGCGTTATCGGCCAGTGCCTGGTGACAAAACGCTCCGGCGGAGAGCAAAAGAACAGCAGACAGCTTGTTAAAGGCTTTCATTAAATGTGATCCGTGCGACTGTTTAAAAAACGGAGAGTCTGAAGCGTTTTGCCGGGCATTCAATGCAATTTACGGTAAGTTTTGTAAAAAATTATTAACTCACACAAAATGCCTGTAATCACCCTGAAAACCCATGTTAATTGGGACTCATCTTATTAACGTCGCGCATTATAGTGCTGCCCAAATGAAAAGCCAGACGTAACGGCAGAAAGATTTTGACGTCAGTGACTGGACTCCTGACACTGATTTACGCTATGCGTCACGACAGACATCCAGCATCTCTTTCATAATTCGCCTGAATTTTCACCATAGTCTACGCTCAGTTCAGTTTCTTTTTCCCGGAGGTGCCTCATGAGCAACACGACCTTAACCCGTTACATCGTGACCTTTCATTACCAGGAGTCGGGATTAAGTGACATCCTGGAGCTGACCAGCGCGATGACCGCCGCCGGTTTCACCACCACGCTGGCTGATGAAAACGGCCATCCCCATGAACTGGGCACGAACAGTTATGGCATTGTCAGTACGCTGGACGCTGAGGATCTGCGACAGCAGGTTGCAGATGCCGGTGAAAACGCACTGGGTCAGAAACCCGATGTGACTGTTATGACCTTTGAAGAGTATCTGCGGGACACCGCCAGTCATCGCCCCGCCACCTCAGCGCCAGAATAAAAAGGTGCAATCACGCTGGTTTTGGTGAATATTCAGGCATCAGCATCGGACTTACGCAGCGAACAACGAGGATAGCCCTATGTGGTCAGCCATCAGTCGTCTGTTAAGCGAGCAGTTAGGCAACGCCGAAATCACTCAACGTCACGCCCTTGCGGGTGGTGATATCCACCCCACCTGGCATATTCGCTACGGTGATCATGATGTCTTCGTTAAAAGTAACAGCCGCGAGATGCTGTCGCTTTTTACCTGGGAAGCAGACCAGCTCGCCTTGCTGGCACGCACCGGCACGGTTCGGGTGCCAAAGGTATATGGTGTGGGTCATCATCGTGAGGAGAGCTTTCTGTTACTGGAGTACATCAGGCCACAGCCGCTTGATGAGCAGAGTGCATATCTGCTGGGTCAGCAGCTGGCGCACCTGCATCAGTGGAGCGAGCAGACACAGTTTGGCCTCGATTTCGACAACAACATCACCACCACGCCCCAGCCTAATAGCTGGCTGCGACGCTGGTCAGTCTTTTTTGCCGAACAGCGCATCGGCTGGCAGCTGCAGCTGGCGGCCGAAAAGGGGATTCAGTACGGGGATACCGAGCTGATTATCGCCTCCGTGCAGCGGGTGCTTGCGTCACATCATCCGCAGCCGTCGCTTTTACATGGCGATCTCTGGCCCGCTAACTGCGCCAGCAGTGACAGTGGCCCCTGGCTGTTCGATCCCGCCTGCTACTGGGGCGACCGTGAATGCGATTTAGCCATGCTGAGCTGGTACCCTGACCTGCCACGCCAGATATACGACGGCTATCAGGCTGTGTGGCCCCTGCCGGATGGTTTTTCGCAGCGCCTGCCGGTCTACCAGCTCTACTATCTGCTGAACCGGGCTAACGTGTTTGGCGGGCACTGGCCTGGCGACGCGCAGTTCGCCATTGGCCAGTTGCTGGATGAAGATGCGCTCGGCACCCGTCAGGCCAGACCGGCCTGACGGCGTTCACAGTCAGATAAAGCCCAGCAGCGACAACGCAAAATAGCCGGCTATCGCAATTATCACTGGCAGGACATAGAGCGGGAAGATCTGCAGGAAGATGGTGTGGCGAGGAACGCGCACCTTTTCTTCCAGTTGCTGACGGCTGCGTCCTTCTCTGCCTTTTGCCTGCTCCAGAATCATCTGATCTTCAATGCCCTCTTTGACGTGACGTGCCTGCCGTCCCATCCGCGCGCCTGATGACTCCAGCGCCAGCCCGACAAAAATCAGAATGTAGATCAGCCAGAAACCCAGGTTCATCTGACCATTAAATTCCGGTACCGGCGAGTTATGCCAGAAAACGTTCAGGAACGGCGTGTTGAAGCGCAGCATATCGACAATGACATGGACGAAATCAAGCATAACGGCGTCAATACCGGGCTGCTTCTCGCTGTGCTTAAACATAAAGCTCAATACCGAAATAATGGTCGACAGCAGTGCCACTAAAAAGAGCACCCAGCCCACTACGCGCTTAAGGATGGCGATACGGCCAGCCTGTTGATAGGTCATAATATCTCCTGAACCTGGAATCCAATTTGCCGTCAGTCTACCTGCCCACAAAGAAATTTCCCAAATAAAGCGTGGTCAATTGGTTGAAGCAGGCGTCAGCAGAGAATGATGGTATGGTAAACCGACTTTATTTATAATGAGACCGCTGATGACCTGGCACCGCCCTGTCCTTGCTGCCCTGTTTGATATGGATGGCTTACTGATCGATTCTGAACCGCTGTGGGATCAGGCTGAACTGGATATCTTTTCAACGCTGGACGTCGACCTGTCACGCCGCAGTGAAATGCCTGATACCCTTGGCCTGCGTATCGACCAGACTGTGCGGATGTGGTACGAAACGCTGCCCTGGCAGGGCCCCTCTCAGCAGGAGGTTACTGACCGTATTATTGCGCGTGCCATGACGCTGGTGGATCAGACGCGCCCGCTGCTCCCTGGCGTGGAAACGGCGCTACAGCTCTGCCAGGAGCAGGGACTGAAAATCGGTCTGGCCTCAGCATCGCCGCTCATGATGCTGGAACAGGTGCTGGAGATCTTCAACCTGCGCCACTATTTCGATGTGCTGGCTTCAGCAGAATCACTGCCCTATAGCAAGCCCCATCCGCAGGTCTACCTCAACGCCGCCGCCAGCCTGGCGATTGATCCACTCAACTGCGTCACACTGGAAGACTCGTTTAATGGCATGATCGCGACCAAAGCGGCCCGCATGCGGTCGATTGTGGTACCTGCTACTGAGCATCGTGACGATCCGCGCTGGGCGCTGGCGGATGTCCGGCTGGACAACCTGACACAGCTTAGCCTGCAGCATCTGCAGGGATAATAAACAGCCCGCGCATAGCGGGCTTTTTTTTGGCCCGCTGCGCATGCCGGTTGATCTACCCCGCAAAAAATAAAACAACGTTTCATTTTTATTGAATTCCCATCCCACTCTGCCTAAGATGCCCGAAGCGTCCCCGTTCGGGGCATGAATAACCTGACCTGCAGAGAGGCCTGAGATGGACGTTCGCCAAAGCATTCATAGCGATCACGCTAAACAACTCGACACTGACGCGTTGCGCCGCGAGTTTCTGATTGAGACGATTTTTTCCGCTGACAATTACACCCTGACCTACAGCCACATCGACCGCATCATCATTGGCGGCGTGATGCCGGTTAATAAGCCAGTCACTATCGGTGATGAGATGGGAAAGCAGCTGGGTGTCAGTTATTTTCTTGAACGCCGCGAGCTGGGCATGATTAACATTGGCGGCCCGGGTCTGGTCGAGGTCGACGGTAAAGCGTGGGAGATCGGTCACGAAGAGGCGCTTTACATTGGCAAAGGTGCGCGCCACCTGCTGTTCCGCAGCCTGAACCCAGCCCAGCCCGCCAAATTCTATTACAACAGCGCACCCGCACACTGCACCTTCCCGGATAAGAAGATCACGCTGCAGGAAGCAGCCACCGCCACGCTGGGTGATGTTGCCACTGCCAATCGTCGCACCATTAACAAATTTATCGTGCCGGATGTCCTGCCCACCTGCCAGCTCACCATGGGCTTAACCAGGCTGGATGAAGGCAGCCTGTGGAATACCATGCCCTGTCACACCCATGAGCGGCGCATGGAAGTCTACTTCTACTTCGATATGAGCGAAGAGAGCGCGGTCTTCCACATGATGGGAGAACCCCAGCAAACCCGCCATCTGCTGGTACATAACGAGCAGGCGGTCATCTCACCCAGCTGGTCAATTCATGCTGGTGTCGGCACCCAGCGTTACACCTTTATCTGGGGCATGGTGGGTGAGAATCAGGTCTTTGATGACATGGACCACGTCAAAATCAGCGAACTGCGTTAAGCAGAGGAGAGGCATAAATGGTACTGAATATGTTTGATTTAAAAGGCAAAGTGGCAATGGTGACCGGTTGTAATACCGGTCTGGGTCAGGGTATGGCTCTGGGGCTGGCTCAGGCTGGCTGCGACATTGTCGGCGTTAACCGTTTCGAGCCTGACGAAACGCAACGTAAAGTTGAAGCACTTGGCCGCCGTTTCTGGTCGGTGTCAGCGGATTTGATGCGCTCTGATGTTGCGTCGCAGGTTGTTGAGCAGGCTGTCGCCGCCGCAGGCAGAATCGATATCCTGGTCAACAACGCCGGGATTATCCGTCGTGAAGATGCACTGAACTTCAGCGAGCAGGACTGGGATGATGTGATGAACATCAACAGTAAAACGGTCTTTTTCCTGTCACAGCAGGTAGCGCGGCAGTTTATTGCTCAGGGTAACGGCGGCAAAATTATCAATATCGCCTCTATGCTGTCGTTCCAGGGGGGCATCCGCGTGCCTTCATATACGGCGTCAAAAAGCGCCGTGATGGGTTTAACGCGATTGATGGCGAATGAGTGGGCGAAGCATGGCGTTAATGTTAATGCGATTGCCCCAGGCTATATGGCTACCGATAACACCGAACAGTTGCGTAAAGACCAGGCCCGAAGCGATGAGATCCTGGGACGTATCCCGGCAGGACGCTGGGGCGTGCCTGATGACATGATGGGGCCGGTAGTTTTCCTGGCCTCTTCCGCGTCTGACTACGTAAATGGCTATACCCTGGCGGTAGATGGCGGCTGGCTGGCACGTTAATCTTTCTGTCAGAACAGGCGGGCAGTGTTTCATCGCTGTCCGGCTTGTTAAAAATATTCATGCTTCGTTACAGCGTCACATGTTCTCATTCACTGGATAAATCCCTATACTGGATGCATCGACAGTTTTCTTTGCAACCAGGTTCTATCATGACGGGCGAAGGCCACATCATTTTTGCCATTGCCAGCGCTATTTTTGCTAAGCGTGCTGAGCTTACACCCGTACTGGCGCAGGCCGATTGGTGGCATCTTGTTCCTTCTGCTCTGCTGACATGCCTCCTGCCCGATATCGATCACCCCAAATCTTTGCTGGGGCAGCGACTACGCTGGCTCTCTCATCCTATTGCACGCGCGTTCGGTCATCGGGGCTTTACCCATAGTCTGCTGGCGGTAGCCGCCGGTTTATGGCTTTTTCAGATAAACCTGCCCCAGTCGTCGCCGATACCCGCGGACGTACTGCAGGGTCTGACGCTGGGCTACCTCAGTCATATTGTGGCCGATATGCTGACGCCCGCCGGTGTCCCGTTGCTGTGGCCCTGCCGCTGGCGCTTCCGTCTGCCGATCCTGCGCAGTCAGAAAGGCAATCAGCTTGAGCGGGCATTGTGTCTGGGACTGGTAGGCTATGCGCTGTGGTTCCCGGTCGGCATGCCATCTTTTGGTGCAAACGGCTGGCCGGCTCAACTGTTTGATACGCTACAAAATGGCGTCGGTCGGTTAATATCCAGTCATTCTGCGCAATAAATCCGCACAAAACACCATTAAGTTATAAACCATGCCATTTGGATATAAGGCACCCTCTGCACCTGCTGTTACCATTCCTGCTGTCTTAATTCGTGATTAACGTTATGCGGCTTTCCCGGGTGGGAAAGCCGCATTACTCTGGAGTTTCAGCATGGACCTTCCTCTTACGCTTAATATCGTGGCCTTTGTGGTGCTGCTGGTATTACTCTCCCGCTTCAGCCGTCAGAACTGGAGCCTGTCGAAAAAAGTGCTGACCGGTCTGGTGATCGGCGTGCTGTTCGGCCTGGTTTTGCAGTTGATCTACGGCGAAAATAGCGCAGTGGTAAAAGAGTCTATCAGCTGGTTTAACATCGTTGGCAATGGCTATGTCCAGTTGCTACAGATGGTGGTGATGCCGCTGGTGTTCGTTTCTATTCTGAGCGCGGTGGCCCGTCTGCATAACGCCTCGTCGCTGGGGAAAATCAGCGTGCTGACCATTGGCGTACTGCTGTTTACCACCGCTATTTCGGCGCTGGTCGGCGTGTTCGTGACCGGCCTGTTTGGTCTGAGCGCGGAAGGTCTGGTACAGGGTGTGCAGGAAACCGCGCGTCTGAGTGCGATCCAGAGCAACTATGTCGGCAAGGTCTCTGACCTGAGCGTGCCACAGCTGGTGCTCTCCTTTATCCCGAAAAACCCGTTTGCCGATTTGACCGGTGCCAATCCCACCTCGATTATCAGCGTCGTCATCTTTGCCGCCTTCCTGGGTGTCGCTGCCCTGCAGTTGCTGAAAGATGATGAAGTGAAAGGTCAGCGCGTGCTGGTCGCAATTGATACGCTGCAGTCGTGGGTTATGAAGCTGGTTCGTCTGGTCATGAAGCTGACCCCCTACGGTGTGCTGGCGCTGATGACCAAAGTGGTTGCCGGTTCTAACCTGCAGGACATCATCAAGCTGGGCAGTTTTGTGGTCGCCTCTTACCTCGGTCTGGCCATCATGTTTGGTGTCCATGCCCTGCTGCTGTCGGTGAACGGCATCAACCCGCTGCGCTTCTTCCGTAAAGTGTGGCCGGTGATCACATTCGCCTTCACCAGCCGCTCCAGCGCAGCAAGCATTCCACTGAGCGTGGAGACGCAGACCCGTCGTCTGGGCGTACCTGACTCGATTGCCAGCTTCGCTGCCTCCTTTGGTGCCACAATTGGACAGAATGGCTGTGCCGGTCTCTATCCGACCATGCTGGCCGTGATGGTAGCGCCAACGGTTGGTATCAACCCGTTTGATCCGCTGTGGATTGCCACCCTGGTTGGGATAGTGACGCTGAGCTCCGCAGGCGTGGCCGGTGTCGGCGGTGGTGCCACCTTTGCCGCCCTGATTGTTCTGCCTGCGATGGGCCTGCCTGTCACCCTGGTGGCGCTGCTGATCTCCATTGAGCCGCTGATTGATATGGGTCGTACGGCACTGAACGTCAACGGTTCTATGACCGCCGGTTCCCTGACCAGCCGCTGGTTAGGTCTGACCGATAAGCGCGTACTGGAAAGTGACGACAACGCCGAGCTGGCGCATCGTTAATCTGCTGTAAACCTGGCGCGCCCGCGCCAGGTTATTTCCGCCCTGCCTCTCCATAATCTTCCCCGTTGATGGCGACGTCGTTAAGAAAGCGTTAAGCATGGTAAACAGGCGAAAAATCGCCGCTTTAATGCTTGTCTTTGCCCGGCAAAAAGCGAATTCTGCATCCAGTCTTATGAGGAGGACATCCGATGAAAAAAATTATTGCCTCGCTTCTGACGCTGGCGCTGTTGACGCCCGCGCTGGCTTTTGCCCACCATGGCGACTGGGGCCCGGGTGGATGGGGTCGACATGGCGGACCTGGCCCCCACTGGGGCGGGCCTGGCCCGATACGTTTTTTACCTGAAGCCGCTACCGCGGTGCTGATTGGCGGACTGACCTACTACCTGCTGAACGGCAGTTATTACCAGCGTCACGGGGAGGAATATGTGGTGGTCGAACCGCCAGCCGAGTCGCGGGTCAGCAATGAAATGCGGGTACTCGACTTTAATGGTAAACGTTTTTATGTGCAGGACGGCCACTACTATCAGCGGCAGATAGACGGTGATTATGTTGAGGTGCCGCGTCCGGCAGGATTGTAGTCTGCGACACAACGAAAAACGGCCCGTCATGACGACGGGCCGTTTGCTATTCAGGGGGGCTACGTATTACTGCTGAACCTGCGGATCGGTGTCATATTCCGCACAGCTCTGGAAGCCGTAGTTCATCACACGGCCAGTGTCGTTATAGCTCACGAAGTAAGTCTGTGCTTTACCGTCGCGCTGACCCAGTACGTAAGTCTGGCAGGTGCCGCGCGCGTGAACCATGGTGATTTCAGTTGACGGCGTACCGGCGATCTGACGTACCTGATCACGGGTCATGCCTTTTTTAACATCCTTTACCACTGGCTTAGTCACGTAGCTTTCAGCACGATCGTAAGTCGTACAACCAGACAGTGCAGCCAGTGTCAGCGCCGCAGCGATACATCCCATCACTTTATTCATCTTGTTGTTCCTCATTGATTGTCCATGTGGAAACAAGCCTGGAACATAAATGCTGATTTATCAAGTTTATGAGCAATAATTCGTGGCAAGGTAAATGTCAGGATATCGTAAAGAAGGCTGTTTTGCTGTCAACGCAGACGTATACTTCACCGCAAAACAGACACGCCGTAACGACCTATTTTCAGACGCATCGGCCATCATCTGTGAAGGCCTTGAGCAGTGTGATAGCTGCGTTACGGGTCTCTGTAATTTACTGCCTTGCCTGCTTTCTGTTCACCCCATCGCTGATGATTCCGAGGATAAATGACCCCTGTACACTCCAACCGCCTGGTTTACGCCGTTACGCTCGGCCTGCTGGCCGCACTGGGCCCACTCTGCATCGACCTCTATCTGCCTGCCCTGCCACAAATGGCGCAGGATCTGCATACTGAAACCGCAACCGCGCAACTGAGTCTGACCGCCGGTCTGCTGGGTCTGGGCGTTGGACAGCTGCTGTTTGGCCCGATGAGCGATAAGTTCGGCCGCCTGCGTCCGCTGACCCTGTCACTGGTGCTGCTGTTTATCGCCTCAATGGGCTGTGCGCTGGCGCAGGATATTAACCAGCTGCTGCTGGCACGACTGTTCGAGGGACTGGCCGGTGCAGGTGGTGCGGTGCTGTCACGGGCGATTGCGCGTGACATGTACAGCGGTCATGAGCTGACGCGCTTCTTCGCGCTGCTGATGCTGGTCAACGGTCTGGCCCCGATTGGTGCACCGGTCCTGGGCGGTGTGCTGATGCCGATAGTCAACTGGCGCGGCATCTTTATGGTGCTGGGCGGCATTGCCATTTTGCTGATCCTGCTGGCTCGCTGGAAGCTGCATGAAACGCTGCCAGAAGAAAGACGCAGTAAAGGATCGATCTTCTCCGCCTACGCAGCGCTGGGTCAGGTGATAACCCATCGCCCCTTTATGGGCTTCTGCCTGACGCAGGGCTTTATGATGTCCGGGATGTTCGCCTATATCGGTGCCTCACCGTTTGTGCTGCAACAGCTCTATGGCCTGTCGCCTCAGGCCTTTAGCTTCTGTTTTGCAGCAAACGGATTTGGTCTGATCATTGCCTCGCAGACCAGCGCCCGTCTCTGTCCACTTTGGGGCGAGTATCGGGTGCTGAAAGGCGGGCTGACGCTGGCCTTTGTCGCCTCCAGCCTGCTGCTGCTGACCGCGCTGCTCCATGCACCGCTGGCACTGCTGCTGGTCGCGCTGTTCTTTACCATCGCCAGTAATGGCGTCATCGCCACCACCGCCTCATCACTGGCGATGCAGAGTCAGGGCCACCGCGCGGGCAGCGCCTCCGCAGTGATTGGCGTCACTATGTTCACCCTGGGCGCGATTACCGTGCCGATCACCGGCATCGGCGGCACCTCGGTACTGAGCATGTGTGCCACCATTTTTGGCTGCTTTATGATGGCCATTCTGATGTTCAGCCTGCTGGCCAAAAAACCGCTGCCTCAGGTAAAAACTCACTGATTTCGCAACGTTAAGCCGTAATCAGTTGCCGCTTAAGCTTGTTGTTTTGGCGAAGGCACGTTAGCTTTATTAAAACGTTCGCATCGAGCCGACAGGCCACTGACCTGAGGAGAAGTTCATGTCACTGCAGCAGGAAATTATTGAAGCATTGGGTGTGAAACCCGCTATCGACGCCGACCAGGAAGTGCGCGTCAGCGTCGATTTTCTTAAAGCCTACCTGAAACGTCACAGCGGACTGAAAACGCTGGTGCTGGGAATAAGCGGCGGCCAGGATTCAACCCTGGCGGGCAAGCTGGCGCAAACGGCGATCAGCGAGTTGCGTCAGGAGAGCGGCGATAATGACTACACCTTTATTGCCGTGCGTCTGCCTTATGGCGTGCAGGCGGATGAGCAGGATTGCCAGGATGCACTGGCGTTTATCAAGCCTGATCGTTCGCTGGTGGTCAATATCAAAGAGTCGGTACTGGCCAGTGAGCGCGCGCTGAAAGACGCAGGTATCACGCTTTCCGACTTCGTGCGCGGCAATGAAAAAGCGCGCGAGCGTATGAAAGCACAATACAGCATTGCCGGCATGACCAAAGGGGTAGTGGTTGGCACCGATCACGCGGCTGAAGCGGTCACCGGATTCTTCACCAAGTATGGCGATGGCGGCACTGATATCAACCCGCTGTTCCGCCTGAACAAGCGTCAGGGCAAACAGCTGCTGAAGCATCTTGGCTGCCCGGAACATCTCTACCTGAAGAAGCCGACTGCCGATCTGGAAGATGATCGTCCAGGCCTGCAGGATGAAGTGGCGCTGGGTGTCACCTACGAGATGATTGATGATTATCTGGAAGGTAAAACCATCAATCCTGATAACGCCCGCATCATCGAAGGCTGGTATCTGAAGACCGAGCACAAACGTCGCCCACCGATCACGGTGTTTGACGACTTCTGGAAGTAATCCCGCGCCTCCTTTGCCCCGGCAAGGGAGGCTTCTCTCACTCATCTTGTTGATCGCTGCATGCCTGCCACCGTTTCGCGCGCTACTCTCATCGGGCTTATTGCCATTCTGCTCTGGAGCACCACCGTTGGCCTGCTGCGCAGCGTTAGTGAAGCCTTTGGTGCCACTGGCGGCGCGGCGCTGATCTATACCACCACAGCGCTCCTGCTCTGCCTGACCCGCGGCCTGCCAAAGCCCGGCGCAATGCCTGCAATCTATTTATGGCTGGGTGGCACTCTCTTCGTGGGCTATGAAATCTCTCTGGCGATGGCTATCGGGCTGGCCAGCGATCGCAGCCAGTCGCTGGAGCTGGGGATGATTAACTATCTCTGGCCCTGTCTCACCATCGTGCTGGCGATCCCATTTAATCAGCAGCGCTTCCGCGTCTGGCTCTGGCCCGGGCTGCTGCTGGCGCTGCTGGGGATTGTCTGGGTAATGAAAAGCAGCGGCAGCGGCTCGCCTGCGCTGCTATGGCAGAACATGCTGCGTAATCCTGTCGCCTATGCACTCGCCTTTATCGCGGCCCTGACCTGGGCGTTCTACAACAATCTTACCCGGCGCTATGCCCGGGGTTCGAATGGCGTTACGCTGTTTTTTATGCTGACCGCGCTGGCGCTGTGGATTAAATATGCCTTCAGCGATCATTCTGCGCCAATGACCTTTGCACTGGTACCGCTGCTTGAGGTGCTGTTTGTCGGCCTCTCTACGGCTATCGCCTACTCCGCCTGGAACCACGGGATTCAGCAGGGCAACCTGACGCTGCTAGCCACTGCTTCGTATTTCACACCCGTGCTGTCGGCTCTGCTGGGATCGCTATGGCTCGGCCTGACGCCGCCGCTGGTCTTCTGGCAGGGGGTCGCAATGATTACCCTGGGTTCGCTGATCTGCTGGCTGGCAACACGGCGTCTTTAACCAGACGGCTGGCGATCATTTCGCCTGCCTGTTATGCTGTATGGACAACCAGTAAGTGGAGTCCATTTTGGCCAGACGTTCTGCCATTCTTCGCCCCGAACCCGACGCGAATACAATTTATCAATATCCTGAACACCTGCGTGAATGGCTGGAAGGTCTGCCGAATCACCCTGGCGTCTATACCTTTCACGGCGAGAGTGAGTCACTGCCGCTCTATATCGGTAAAAGTGTGAATCTGCGTTCGCGGGTGATGTCCCATTTTCGCACCCCTGACGAGGCAAAAATGCTGCGTCAGTCGCGGCGAGTCAGCTGGATCCCTACCGCAGGGGATCTCGGCGCACTGCTGCTGGAAGCGCAGATGATCAAAACCCAGCAACCGCTGTTTAATAAGCGACTGCGCAAAAACCGGCAGCTCTGCTCGTTACAGATTACCAATGGCAAACCAAATGTGGTTTACGCAAAAGATCTCGATTTCAGCCAGTCTCCCAACCTGTTTGGCCTCTATCGCAGTCGCTTTGCCGCGCTTGAACGACTGAAGCAGCTTGCGGATGAGTATCAGCTCTGTCATGGCCTGCTGGGTCTGGAAACGCTCAATGCAGGGCGCGGCTGCTTCCGTTCGGCACTGCGCCGCTGCGCCGGTGCCTGCTGCGGTAAAGAGCCGGTCAGCGATCATCAGGATCGTCTGCTGGAGGCGCTGGAGAATGTCCGGGTCTTCTGCTGGCCCTGGCAGGGTGCCGTAGGCCTGGTGGAGGAAGGCAAAGAGATGACTCAGATTCACGTCATCGACCACTGGTTCTATCTTGGTTCGGTGAACAGCATGGATGAGGCCAGAAAACTGCAGCGGCCCAAAGGCGGTTTTGACCACGACGGCTATAAAATTCTCTGCCGCCCGATTCTGTCGGGAGCCTACCCGATTCTTCCGCTATAAAAAACCGCCGATGCTGCCCACTCATTTCAGTGGACAGCATCGGCGGTCTCAGACCCTTGGCTTAGCTAAGGTTATTCAGCCGGTTCTGCTGGCGGTGCCATTTTTCCTTCGTGCGGGCCTTTCTCAGTCAGACGCTTTTCAAAGTTCGCGTTGTACTGTTTTTTCTGCTCCGGCGTCAGCACGTTATAGAGCTTGTTCTGGGTTTCCAGCATCTTCAGCGCATGCTCTTTCGCATTGGCGGACATTTTTTCTGCCTGCGCTTCTGCTTTGCTCTGGTCAAAGCTGTCAGAGGCAATGATGCTGTGGGCTGCGCGACGCTCATCCAGCGATGGACGCTGCATATCTTTGTGGCTCTCTTTCATGATGTCGCGCATCTGCGTTTTCTGCGTGTCGGTCAGGTTCAGACCTTTAAACATCATCTCCGGGCCATGACGCATTGGCGGTTTGTGCATCGCTTTTTCGCTGCCTGCTGGCGGTGGAGTCAGGTTATCCGCAGCAGCATGGACGGCGCTGGCTGCACCAAACGCCAGCGAAGAAGCCAGTAAAAGGGAAGTCAGTTTGCGCATAATCGTGTCCTTATAATTCATGATAATGACGACAGCACTCTGTCGCGTCTTCGAAAACAAGCATACGACGCTGAACGTCAACTACTCAGAGCCTGAGTAAAGCCGTGAAAGCATAAAAGATAAAAATCGGGCAATCATGAAGAGAATAAGAAGAAAGGCGTGAGGAATTGAAAAAGTTTATGAATTTACAGCGGATTTCGCAGAAATCGTGGAGGAGTGTAATGGTTACG
This sequence comes from Pantoea sp. F_5, assembly GCF_008631595.1. Taxonomy (NCBI): domain Bacteria; kingdom Pseudomonadati; phylum Pseudomonadota; class Gammaproteobacteria; order Enterobacterales; family Erwiniaceae; genus Pantoea; species Pantoea sp. F_5. The sequence continues at coordinate 404,004 of NZ_VWUO01000002.1, read as the reverse complement.
ACAGGAAAGCGGAAGGCTGTCTCGCGCTTTTCCTGTCGATTTTTTAATGCCGATGAACGGTGCCGGTTACGTCAGGCATCAGACCGGCAGCGCCTGGGTCTGTTCGCCCTCTTCTATCAGCATCAGCCCGGCACGCAACCCGGCTGCTACGTTGGGGTTCGGGAACAGCACATATTCCCGTGCCTGCTGCACGTAATAGCGGGTGTTGCCATCTTCCGCCAGTAACGTCCCCTGTGGAAAGGCGGTAAAGTTCAGCGTTTCCGGCGACATATGCAGCGTAAAGTGCTCACTCAGCCGGGTGATCTGCTGCGCGACCCGATAATGGCGCGGCTTAACCGTAGTGACGGGCATCGCTTCACCATAGAGTAACGATGCCAGCGCCTGCTGTGCCGCTCTGAATTGACTGAGATCATTCTCGCCAAACGGCAACGCTTTACCCAGCTCCAGGGTGCAGCTGGCCGCACCGAAGTGCTCGCAGCTGAAATGAGTAAAGGTGCCGCCCGGCGCACGATGAAATACCAGCGCTTCCAGACCGGCTGCGGCCAGCCAGTTAAGAAACCCGGGCGACCAGGGGCGCTCGTTGTGCGGCATCACGCCGAACTGAGGATGGTAAGAGCCGCGAATCGCCGTGTGCATGTCGAGATGCCATCGCGTCTCATCACATTCGCCCAGCTGCCAGAACGTTTCCAGCGTCTGCTCCAGCCGCAGCACGCGGCGGGCCTCATCGCCATCGTCAATCTGCTGCCAGCGTCCGCCAAACAGCCGGTTGATGTCATAGCGCACATAGCGCTTACCCGCCCGCAGCGCTGATGGATTACCCAGAATCACCAGCATGCGCTGCTGCAACGGTTTTTCGCCGCGCAGCAGGGGGTTAATCAGCTGGTTCACGATTTCAACCGGGGCGGTTTCATTACCGTGGATCCCGGCGGAAAGTACCAGCGCCTGTTTAACCGGCACCGTTGGCTCCATTAACAGTATGCCGTGATACAACCACTGCCAGCGAAGATGCGCCGTTTCACCACTACGCTTATGCGGTACTTCGCCGGAGAGCGTTTGTTGTAAAAAGTCCTGCATCGTTCCTCCTTTTCGCCCTGAGCAGGGGGCAGCCTGAGCTGCCCCCTCCTTCACTGCTGAAATGCATATACATTTCCTAAGTCTAGCAGCTTCGTCAGTTCATCCAGCGCATCGCGTCCCTCACGCAGTAACTGCGGGTCGACCAGGTCGGCCTGGGTCAGGCGATCGCGGTAATGACGGTCAATCCAGTGATTCAGCGTGGTGAAAAGCGTATCGTTCATCAGCACCGCCGGATTGACTGCCTGCTGCTCCTGAGGCGTCAGCACCACCCGTAAACGCAGGCAGGCCGGGCCTCCCCCGTTATACATGCTTTCGCGCAGATCAAACACCTTCAGGGCTTTCAGTGGCGTGTCACCTTCGACCTGCTCGCACAGATAGCGCCAGACACCCGGATGCTGACGAGACTCCTCCGGCAGCACCAGCATCATGCTGCCGTCGGGTCGGCTGAGCAGTTGGCTGTTAAACAGATAGGTCTCTACCGCCTCTTTTACCGAGACCCGATCTGCCGGCACTTCCAGTGCCACAAAGCCGGGCACGCGCGTCCGAAGCTGCGCCAGCAGCTCAGGCTGATTAACAAACGCCTGCTGATGACAGAACAGCATCTGCTGGTTACTTACCGCAATCACATCGTTATGAAATACGCCCTGATCAATCACCTCAGGATTCTGCTGCGCGAACAGCACGCTTTCGCGTGAAAGCTGATGCAGGCGGGCCACCGCCTCGCTGGCCTCACGGGTCTGCCGCGCCGGATAGCGCTGCGGGGCGTTGCCCTCATGGCTGCTGTCACGGCCATAGACAAACAGCTGCACGCCACGCTCGCCATAGGCCCCGCCGAATCGGTTGTGGTTAGCAGCCCCTTCATCACCAAACATCGCCACCTGCGGCAAGGCATCATGCACGGCAAAATGGCGGTCGTTACGGAAGATGGAACGCAGCAGCCAGGCCGTTTCCGGCGCTTCCATTGCCCGATGGAATTTGTTGTTAAGGTTTGCCACCGTCAGGTGAACCCGGCCATCCAGACTGTCTGCTGACGGCGAAACCGTAGCGGCATTGGCGACCCACATTGCCGACGCGGAGCTACAGGCGGAGAGTAATCCCGGCGCGGTTTTCCCGGCTGCCGCCAGCACCTGCTCATCGCTGCCGCTGAATCCGAGCTGACGCAGCGCCGCAATATTGGGCCGCTCATGTGGCGGGATCACGCCCTGCACATAGCCCATATCGGCCAGAGCTTTCATCTTCAGCAATCCCTGCTTTGCCGCCAGACGGGGGTTTGAGGGCTGCAGCTGGTTGCGGGTTGAGGCTTCGTTACCAAACGACAGCCCGGCATAGTGGTGCGTTAATCCCACCAGCCCATCAAAGTTGGCTTCGATTGCCTTCATGATGTTTTCTCCGGCGCGGAGAAATCCAGGCCCGGCGACAGCGTGGTGGGTAGCGTCAGGTCCGGCGTCTCCAGCGAGGCCATCGGCCAGGCACAGTAATCTGCCGCATACCAGGCACTGGCGCGATGATTGCCCGACGCCCCAATACCGCCAAACGGTGCGGTACTGGCTGCGCCCGTCAGCGGTTTGTTCCAGTTGACGATACCGGCGCGTGCTTCCAGCAGCAGCTGATCAAACTGCTGGCGCAAAGGCGAGATTAATCCGCACGACAGGCCGTAACGGGTCTGGTTCGCCAGCGCAATCGCCTCGTCAAAGGTGTCATAGCGGAGCACGCCGAGCAGTGGGCCAAAGACCTCTTCATCCGGGATGCCCTGCACGCCGGTCAAATCGATAATGCCTGGCGTCAGGATGGCGCTGTGGCGATCCGGCCAGCGCATCGCCAGCAGCACCTCACCGCCCGCCTTAACCCGACGTTGCCACTCGCTCATAATCTTCTCTGCCGCGCCGGTGGAGATCACGCTGCCCATAAAGGGTTGTGGCTCCGCATTCCACGCGGCCGGTTGAAGTCGCCCCGCCACCTCAGCCAGCCGCTGCAGAAACGCATCGCCCGCCTCGCCGCGTTTAACCAGCAGACGCCGGGCGCAGGTGCAGCGCTGACCCGCGGTAATAAAGGCGGACTGCAACGTGATGTTGACAGCCGCATCCAGGTCAGCCGGTTCTTCTACAATCAGAGCGTTATTGCCGCCCATCTCCAGCGCCAGCATCTTCTCAGGCTGACCGGCAAACTGGCGATGCAGCTGATAGCCGGTATGGGCGCTACCGGTAAACAGCAGGCCGTCGATCTGGCTACAGGTGGCCAGCGCCTGACCAGTCTCACGCCCGCCCTGCAACAGCGCCAGGACTCCTGCTGGCAGGCCCGCGGCCAGCCAGATCTCAACCGTTTTCTCGGCAGTCAGCGGCGTCAGTTCGCTGGGTTTAAAGACCACGCAGTTGCCCGCCAGCAGCGCCGGAACGATATGGCCGTTTGGCAGATGACCGGGGAAGTTATAGGGACCAAACACCGCCAGCACGCCGTGGGGACGATGGCGCAGCGAGCTTTCGCCTTCATGCTGCTCACCGGTGCGGCTATGATACGCCTTTACCGAAAAGCCGATTTTATTGATCATCGCGCCGACTTCAGTCAGCGCCTCCCAACGTGGCTTACCGGTTTCGCGGGCGATGGTTTCTGCCATTTCTGTTTTGTGCGCTTCAAGCCCGGCCGCAAATTTCTCTATGATCGCCTGCCGTTCCGCCAGCGGGCGTCTGGCCCAGACCGGAAAGGCGGCGCGCGCCGCGTCACAGGCCGCCGTGACCTGCGCGGCCGATGCCGCCTGGCCCTGCCATAGCGTCTCGCCGCTGACCGGATCCGCTTTGGTCAGGACCTCCGCGTTACCGTTTACCCATTCTCCCTTTATCAGGTGCGTCATGCTGTTTTCTCCTCTTTGCAGAGCGTCACCACGCGCAGGCTGTCGCCCGGCTGGCAGTGGAGCGCCCGCATCTGTTCATCCGTAAGCTGTACGCTGTCGCTGTCGGCATGGGCCGGGATCAGCGCCACACGGAACTGGCGGTAATGGTTATTGGCAACCAGACAGAGCGGCGCACCCGTCGGGTTTTCACCCCGTTCTGCGCGGCGCAGACGGCTTTTGCGCACGGCGCGGATGTGATCGATATCGCACTCCAGCGTCGGGCCGCCATCAAAGATGTCAACATAGTTGAGGTAGCGGAAGCCTTCTGCCTCCAGCACGGCACGGGCAGGGGCGGTTTGTGGATGCACCTGCCCGATGACCGCCTGCGCCTGTGGTGTCAGGTAGTCGATATAGAGCGGATGCTTTGGCATCAGCTCCGCGATAAACGATTTCTGGCCGGTGCCGCTGAGGAAATCAGCTTTACTGAATTCCATAGAAAAGAAACGGCTGCCCACGCTCTCCCAGAACGGCGAATGGCCCTGCTCATCGCTGACGCCACGCATCTCAGCCACCACGCGGTCGGTGAAGCGTTCACGGAAACTGGCCATAAACAGGAAGCGGGACTTCGACAGCAGATAGCCATTTTTGCCGTCACGGTAATCGGGATCGAGAAACAGCGTACACAATTCACTGCTGCCGGTGTGATCGTTACTCAGCGACAGCGTTGGCAGCGCGGCGTAGACATTCAGCTCTTTCGAGGCGTGCACCTGCGTGCCGACGCGAAAGTTGTACCAGGGATCCTGCAGGCCGACCGCCACCTCGATAGCGCATATCCCAACAGCGCGGTTATCTTCACTGTCGGCCAGCACAAAGACATAGCCCTGCTCAGCGCGCGGCAGCGACTCCTCCCAGGTCTGCAGCGATCGATCGATACGCGCCTGTAATGTGGCGCTATCGACGGGCAGCGAGGTCAGTCCGCCACCGGTTTTACCGGCCAGCGCCATCAGCTGGCTTAAATCATCGCGTTCAACCGGACGGATTACCATCATGATGCGGACCCTCGAACCAGGCGTTCACAGACCTCAGCAAAGCGTGCCATGCCGAGCTTCACTTCCTGCTCACTGATATTCAGCGCGGGGGCAAAGCGTACCACGTTAGCCCCGGCAATCAGCACCATCACGCCCATCTCAGCGGCGGCAAGGTTGATCTCTTTGGCTTTACCGGCAAAGTCGTCGCTGAGCACCGCGCCAATCAGCAGACCCAGACCGCGCACCTCTTTGAACAGATGCAGGCGCTGATTGATCTCATCCAGGGCCGCGACAATCCACTCGTGACGCTGCGTGACACCTGTCATCATTTCAGGCTGGTTGATCAGCTCCATCACTTTACCGGCCACCGCACCCGCCAGCGGATTGCCGCCATAGGTGGTGCCGTGAGTGCCGACGCCCATCACCAGCGCCAGATCGTCGCGGGTCAGCATCGCACCAATCGGGAAGCCGCCGCCCAGCGCTTTGGCGCTGGTGAGCACATCGGGTGTGACGCCATAATGCATATAGGCGTAAAGCGAACCGGTACGACCCACGCCGCTCTGCACTTCATCAAAAATCAGCACGGCCTGATGTTTATCACAGAGTTCGCGCAGTCCACGCAGGAACGCCGGATCGGCCGGCAGCACGCCGCCCTCACCCTGAATGGGTTCAACAATCACGGCGCAGGTATGGTCATTAATCAGTTCTGCGGCCGCAGCCAGATCGTTAAACGGCGCATGCTGGATCTCTGGCGGCAACGGCGCAAAGTCTTTTGAGTAGGCGGGCTGACCACCGGCTGAGACGGTAAACAGGGTGCGGCCGTGAAACGCATTCTTAAACGCCACGATGCCACTTTTATGCGGGCCAGCACGGTCATGCGCCACTTTGCGCGCCAGTTTCAGCGCTGCTTCGTTTGCTTCCGCGCCGGAGTTACAGAAGAATACCCGGTCAGCAAAGGTGGCGTCGATCAACTGCTTCGCCAGCCGCAGGATCGGTTCGTTGGTGTAGCCATTACCGGTATGCCATAAACGTGCGGCCTGTTCCTGCAACGCCTGCTGTAGCGCCGGATGCGCATGTCCTAACGCATTGACGGCGATGCCACCGGCAAAGTCGATGTAATCTTTACCGTTCTGATCCCAGACGGTGGAGCCTTCTGCGCGAACCGGTATAAATGTCGCAGGTGCATAAACCGGCATCATCCATTGATCGAAATCGTGACGTGAAACGTGCAGTGCCATAACCCACTCTCCTTCTTTACTTTACCGGCCGGGTAAAGCTTATGTTTTAAAATTGTTAAAAGATGTTGTAGTGCAGCCCTACTGTAGAGTGCAGTTAACGTGCCAGCCAGAGAATTAATGCATAAAATTATCTTCGTAACGCAATATCAATGGGTTAGGTGCCGTCAATATTCACTTAATTTGCATATATAGTGAATAGTTGTCTGATTGCAGCGGCAAAGCCGGGTTTTAAACAGCAGAATTATGCATTCGCGGGATGAAATATCGCTTTTGTGATCGCTGATAAATTATCTCTCCACAAAAACCCCTTCTTTGCCCTGTTTTAGCGCAGTTTGCCTCGCAATGGTGCAACAGTAGCTGACAGAATTTGCATGAAAAAGAGGGGAGTATTGCCAAAACTTAACAAACTATTTTCATTTATCACGCCCGGCGGATTAATTTTCCGGCCTGTTTTCGTTTAATTAACGAACAACATGGTGACAATTTAATCAGCGTCGTGCAGGTTATTTATGACGTGATTATCGGGCGGGTAATAATATTTCTGAAAAGATGAACAAATATTAATATGCAGACTAATGATTAGAAGAAAACCCTTGTGCTATTATCACCCTCATAAAACTCACTATAATTAGCTCAGAGATTAATCTGTTTTATTTATAGTCAGTTTACTTATGGATTTCAGTGTGAATTTAATACTTAATTAGTTGATTTAATGGTAATTATTCACCATAACCACTGAAGGTTTTATTAGAAGAAAATCTTATTACCTTGTCATTTAATCTTCTGCTTCCCGCTGTTAATCATTAGCTGAATATAGAAATCACATTTTGTTACTTTTATTGCGCTTTGTGATTTTAACTTTTTGTGTCATTTTCATTTCACCCCTCATCAGGGGAATAATAATTAATGAATACAGGGTAATAATTAAATGATGAAGCGCACTTCACTGGCGGCTATTATGCCGTTACTGATCGGTCTCTCCTCCGCACAGGCCGCAGAAATTTATAACAAGGATGGCAATAAGCTGGACCTGGTCGGCAAGATTAACGTGTCACACCTCTTTTCTGACGACGATAACAACAACGGTGATACCTCTTCTTATGCCCGTTTGGGTTTCAAGGGCGAGACGAAGATTACCGATCAGCTCACCGGTTATGGCTTCTGGCAGTATCAGTACAGCCTGCACAACTCCGAGGGGAGCGATGCGCAGACGAGTAACCGTACCCGTCTTGGCTATGCTGGCCTGAAATTTGGTAAAGCAGGCGCGCTGGATTATGGACGTAACTATGGCCTGGTCTATGACGCGCTGAGTTACACCGATATGCTGCCGTTCTTCGGTGGCGATTCCGGCTATACCGACGCCTTCCTCTCTGGCCGCTCAACCGGCGTGCTGACCTGGCGTAACAGTGATTTCTTTGGCCTGGTTGACGGGTTAAACCTTGCTGCACAGTATCAGGGTAAAAACGACCGCAGCAGTAACACCGACGGCGTGCGTCGTTCCAATGGCGATGGTTTTGCCCTCTCCGCGTCTTATGACTTCGATTTCGGACTGAGCTTCGCTGGCGCGTTTGCGAGCCTGGATCGCACCACGGCGCAGAATGCAGCCGCACGCGGTGAAGGCGAAAAAGCCCAGCACTGGGCGACCTCAGTCAAATATGATGCCAACCAGGTTTATCTGGCCGCAATGTATGGCGAGACCCTGAATGCCACCCCGATTAGCGGCGGCTTTGCAAACAAAGCGCAAAACGTTGAAGCTGTAGCGCAATATCAGTTCCTGAACGGCTTCCGTCCATCAGTAGGCTATGTCTCTTCGAAGGGCAAAGAGATTGAAAACATCGGCGATGCCGACATTGTTAAGTACACCGCCGTGGGTGCCACTTACTACTTCAATAAGAACATGTCGGTCTATGGTGAATACCGTATCAACCTGTTGAAAGATAACAATCCGCTCGGTCTGGCAACCGACGACATCACCGCGCTGGGTCTGATTTACCAGTTCTGATGAGACAGCAGGTCCGGCGCTTCCTGCCGGGCCTGTTCACTGACTTAGTCCAGGCAAAATCAGTTTTCACATCGCTTCAGCCCAGCGACCGGACTAAATTAACCGCTACGGCCTCTTCCTGCATCAGCTCTTCCACATTGGCCGATGCCAGCAGCGTGGTTGCCTGCCCGGCAGGAATCGGACGACTGAAAAGATAACCCTGACCATAATCACAGCCGCGTTTTCTCAGCCACCGCAGCGTGGCGACATCCTCGATGCCTTCTGCCGTTATCACCACATTCAGTCCCTGACAGAGCGCCAGCAGCGTTTCCACGACTTTCCGCTGCTCCGATCCGGTCACAATTCCGGCAATAAACGTCTGATCAATTTTGATTTTGGTAATACCCAGCCCCAGCAATACGGAGAGATTGGAATAGCCGGTGCCGAAATCGTCCAGTACCACGCCAATCCCGGCCTCTTTCAGCAGACGAATCGCCTCGCGGGCATCATCAGAGATGGCCATGACGTTCTGTTCCGTGATCTCCAGCTCCAGCATGACGGGTCCGGCTTGCTGCATAATGCGGGACAGACAGGTCGTTAGTGACGGCCTCAGCAGTTGCTCCGGGGTAATATTCAGCGACAGACAGAGCCCGGCAGGCCATGCCCGTGTTGCACTGACCGCATCCTGCAACAGCGCTACGGTCATGCTGTCCATCAACCCCAGCCGCTCCACCACCGGCAGGAACTCGGCGGGCGAAACCGTCTGACCCGACGCCGTAATCCAGCGTGCCAGTATTTCAAAACCGGTAATGTTTCCGGTATGCAGCGACACCAGCGGTTGCAGAAAGGGAACGATGGCGTGACCGCTGACGGCGGCAACCACCTCCTGCTCCAGCCTTTCCCGCTGGCGAAAACGCAGCTCCATGTCTGGCGAAAATTGCGCCAGATGAGAACACTTATTCCGCTTAGCGTCATACAACGCCAGATCCGCCGCACGTACCACATCGGTCTGGCCCGTGCAGGCTGAACTGGCAATTCCGGCAGAAAGGCTCAGGAAGGTGTGCGGGCCGGTCCGGATAGATGCCGCATGCTGACAGAGACTTTCAGCCGCGGCCAGGGCCTGCTCAGCCTGCGACGCCGCGGTTACAATAGCAAACTCATCCCCGCCAATGCGAAATACCTGGCTCTCTGAGCCCGCCGAGGTGGTCAGCAGTCCGGCCAGCGCAACCAGCGTGGCGTCGCCCTGACGATGACCGTTCAGGTCATTGATACTTTTGAAATCATTGATATCGAGCAGCGTCAGGGTGTAAGACATTTCTCCGGCATTCAGCGCAGCAAGATGCGCGGTGAATGCCCGGCGATTCATCGCCCCGGTCAGCGCATCTGTACCGGCCAGCCTGAGTGCGGTTTTTTCTGCATTCAGCGATTGGCGGAGCAACTTTACGATAAGCAGCGCCGGAATAATCATCGCCAGCCCGGCAAACGCAGTGGCGGTGAGGATAAACCGCACCCGTTCACTTGTTTCGAAACCGGGATCGTAGCCCAGGCCCAGCAGAGTGGAAATCCGCGCCTCAAGCCCGAATTCCCACAATATGGAAAGTAATATGATGGTCGCAATATTCAGCACTGCGAGCCAGGAAAGTTTCAGGCGCATGCATTCATTCCCGGTGATGGAGAGTGTAAGAGTGTTGTTTTAATTATCAGTAAAAAACCGGGGTGTATTTCTCATAGCCTGTCAGCTTAACTGCCGACGATAATCACCCCTCCGCTATTTCTGCTCATAGAAATCACGCGTTCTTATCCGCCTCGCGCCAGCACAACAGAAGACCTGCTCTGAGCGGCGCGTGCCGGTTACGTCATCATTATTGATGAATGTTCTATCGGCAGCGGCGGCCAGATTAACAGGCCCTTCCGGTTAAATTTATGCATTACTCGTGTTCCGACAGGTGATGTGAACGGGAAGTCGGGACACCGCACAGCACGTCAAAATGCACCACGCCAGGGCAGCTAAATCTTCAATTAACAAGGGTTTGACGTGTTCTGCCACCCTAAGTCGTTGCGAAAATTTGCGTTACAAAGCCTGCGAACATGGCACTTTTTTCATTTATTACCGGCCGACTAATCACGTGGGACACGAACCAGCGGAATCGTCTTTTGTCGTGCAAAACTAAATAGCACTCAATTTAGTTAAACACAACCCTACAGAACCTTTTCCGCCTGCCGATACCTTGTTACCCAACGAACTCTTCAGGAAAATGGATGAAAATTTCAACGCGGCTTGGCGCAGGTTTTGGCCTGCTGATTTTACTGTTTATTCTCTGTGCAGGCACCGCGATTCAGGCGCTGAACAGCGCCCGTGATAGCATGGACGAGGTGGTTAATGTCCGCCTGAAAAAATACCAGACGGTGCTGGATATGCGTGGCGGCGTGCGTGATATGGCTATTGCGGTACGTAACCTCGCCCTGCTGACCGATCCTGTCGAAATGCAGCCAGAGTGGGAACGCCTGCAAAAACAACGAGCGCTTTACATCAGCAATCGTGAAGCGCTATCACGCATGATGCAGACCGACACAGGGTCAGCCGGACGAGAGGCAATGAGCAGAATTGAGTCAACCGAAGACGCTGCTCTTTCTACCCTGATGACCGCCGGGAAACTCGGACTGGAAAACCGTCAGCAGGAGGTCACCAGCTATCTGTTGACCGTCACGCGTCCTGCACAGCAGAGTCTGCTTAAAGCGATCAACGACCTGACTGAACTTGAGATGCGCAGCAGCCGGGATGCGGTGGTAGAGAACGGTAACGCTATCGCCCGTACCACCTGGATACTGATCATTCTGGCGGTCCTCTCCATACTGGCTGCGGTCGCGACCGGCGCGTTTATTGTGCGGATACTGATGCGTCAGCTGGGCGGCGAACCTGTTCAGGCACAAACGCTGGCTGCCGCGATTGCCGCTGGCGATCTCACCTCCCCGGTTACGCTACGCCGTGGCGACAGCACCAGTCTGCTTGCTTCGTTGAGCGAAATGCAGACCAATCTGCGCGGGCTGGTGTCGCAAATTAAAGATGCTTCCGCTTCGGTGGCACTGGCGGCCGATGAGATTTCTCAGGGCAACAGTGAGCTGTCATCCCGCACCGAGCAGCAGGCTGCTGCGCTGCAGGAAACCGCAGCCAGCATGGAGCAGCTCACTGCCACCGTAAAAAGCAATGCGGCGGGCGCGCATCAGACGGCGGGTTCAGCACGCGAGGCTGCCACGCTGGCTCACGCGGGCGAAGTCGATGTTCAGCGCCTGTCAGAAACCATGCATGACATTTCGCTGAGTGCCGTGCGGGTGCGTGACATTACCTCAGTGATAGAAGGTATCGCTTTCCAGACCAATATTCTGGCGCTTAACGCTGCCGTAGAAGCAGCACGTGCCGGTGAAGACGGTCGCGGATTTGCCGTGGTCGCGGGTGAAGTCCGCTCGCTGGCCCAGCGCAGCGCCACTGCGGCGCGCGACATCAAGCAGCTGATTGAGCAGGCGGTCACGCAGGTCGAGGAAGGCGTCACCGTGGCGGCAGGCACGGGTGAGCGCATCCTGGAAATTGTCAGCCGCGTGGGCGAGCTGGCCGATGCCATGGACAACCTCTCACTCTCCTCCGGTGAACAAATGCAGGGCATCTCCCAGGTCAGTATTGCAGTCAGTCAGATGGACGGCGTCACGCAGAATAACGCCGCGCTGGTGGAAGAGTCTTCTTCCGCGTCACAGTCCCTGCTGGCGCAGGCGCGCGACCTGCGCGGCATGGTGGGGACCTTCACCGTATGAACCCTTCCGGCGGACAACTCTCCGTCGGCACGGCTGACCTTATCAACCGGATCGGCGGCCTGAAACAGGATGTGGATATCCTGCTTCAGCAGCTCAGTGAAGGCGAGTATCTGAGTGTGGATACGTTCGCCAATAACTGGATACATCTGACCCAGCTTTACAGCCGGATTCAGGCGCACATGAGTGATCGCGCCCTGATGGACAAACTGGTGCGCAGCGACCTGTTGCTGGCCGCTGACCTGCTGGCGGTGGGAAGAATGATTGCGGTCATGGATAACTTTCTGCGCTGCGCGGTCATTACCCGATGACCGGATCAGGGTGCTGACAATGTGCGGCATTCACTTCTGCGTTAAATGCTGAAATTTTGTAGCAAATCTTAGCCGTTTTGCCCCCGGCGCACGTTGTGCGCCAGGGGCTGCGCCCGGTTATGTTGACTTCAATTTAATTTGACTCAATACTGAGTCACCTTTCAACCGGAGGCGCAGCCAACGGCTTTTCCTCTCGCCGCGAAAGCGATTGAAAGTGGGGTTTCTGACACCCGAAAAGAGATGCTGCTGCAGTCTGCATCTCCCCGATATGCACTTAGCAAGACTTCAGGGCTGACAAGCCGCCGGTGGTCTGGCTCTCCTGCCCCGGACTCAGAATGAGTAAAAATATGAATGATGAAACCGCGGGGATCGCTGATACGTCTCCCGCCAGTGCAGCGCCAGAAACCATTGACCAGTTTCTCTGCTTTGCGCTCTATTCCGCATCGCTCGCCATGACAAAGCTTTATCAGTCGCGGCTGAAACCGCTTGGGCTGACCTATCCGCAGTATCTGGTACTGCTGGTGCTGTGGGAAAAAGATCGCCTGACCGTTTCTGATATTGGCGCGCGCGTCCGGCTGGATTCCGGCACGCTCAGTCAACTTCTGAAGCGGCTGGAGAGCGCTGGCATTATCTGTCGGCAGCGTGACACCGGGAAGGATGAGCGTCGGGTCGTGGTCTCACTGACGGAACAGGGCCACCAGCTTAAAGTCGCGGCGGCGGGTGTCCCGGCAGATATGATCTCAGTAATGGATACCGCCTGCAGTGAGCTTGGTGAACTGACGACCCAGGTTGCCACGCTGCGGGAAAAACTGCTTAAGGCCCTGCCATAATGCGCGCGTTCGATAAACAGACGGGCAGGCTGATTCGCCGAAGCGTTGACCGTTCGGATGCTTTTAACCAGAATTATTCCACTGGAGTTTCATTTGGGTACCGATAAACCGGCAGATATGGATGATGTTCATGCCGTGGTAGGACAGGCTGTTTCGAGCCTGCTGAAGTCGGGCAAGACGGCAGGCATACAGGAAATCATCGCTTACCTGAAACAACAGGAAGCGCGGTCCGTCAACGGTCAGAGAGAAGTCTATGCCAGAGCCGTTCGTGTCGTGACGAAACTGGTTAACTAACCCTGCCAGGCTGAGCGGCACTGATCAGATTATCCTGACAGCCGCCGTTCCTTATTCTCCTGTTGAGACAACTGCCGGACCTGACCCAATGAATCCCTGTTCTTCAGGGCCACGCATTGACCGGCCCTGTTTATCCGACCGGTCAATGCGTGGTTATTCGCTATGTGCCGCCCGGGCAACGTCTCTGACAGCGTTTTCTACCCGCTCTGAATCCTTCTGAATGCTGGCAATCACGTCTCCCGCTTCACGCATCAGCAGCACCCCCTGACCGGTGTTCGCCAGCGAGGTTTCAATTCCCCGCAGCACCTCTCTGGCCAGTTGATTGTTGCCTGCCACCACCCGCTCAATCTCCTCGGTCGCACTGCTGACGCTGGCCGCCAGGCTGCGGACCTCTGCCGCCACGACGGCAAAGCTCCGCCCGGACGCGCCTGCACGTGCCGCTTCAATGGCGGCATTCAGTGCAATAAGTCGGGTCTGCATGGCAAAGCGCCGGATGGTTTCAACCATGCCATCAATGCTGTCAGACTGGCTGTTCAGGCGCGTGACATCTGCCGACACGACGCTCATCTCTTCAGCAATCCGGCTGATCATCTGAATGCTGTTGTCGATAACATCCGCGCCCGCCTGTGCACTTCCCCGCGTCTGAACAGCCATGTTCCAGGCATTTAACGCCGCCTCATATTCCTGCTGATTACGCAGCACCTGCTCAGTCACGTCAGTGGCGAATTTAACAATTTTAGTGAGCTGTCCATCACTGTTGAATACCGGATTGTAAGTTGCCCTGAGCCAGAGCGGTTCGCCACGCCGGTTAAGACGGGGAAACTGGCCCGAAAAGAACTCGCCCTGATTCAGCCTCAACCAGAACTGCCGGTACTCCTCACTCTGAGAAAGGTTATCTGAACAGAAAAGCCGGTGATGCTTTCCTATTACCTCAGCAGCCTGATAACCGGTAGCCTTAAGGAAGTTATCATTTGCCTCAAGAACGTGTCCGTCAGGACTAAAGGCGATCACGGCCATGGAGCGGCTGATCGCATTGATAATCGACTCCTGTTCCAGTGATGACTGCATTCTCTCTGAAATATCCGCGGCTATTTTCACGATTTTGAATACCCGTCCGCGACGGTCAGTCACCGGAATATAACTCGCCTCCAGCCAGACTGGCCGCATACCGTTAGCCAGCCGCAGATATTTATCACTGAAGCTTTCGCCGGCCGCCAGACGCTGCCAGAAACGTCGGTATTCTGGCGAGTTCACCAGCGCGGGCGGGCAGAACATACTGTGATGCTGACCGACAATTTCATCCGCCCGGTATCCCATGGCCGCCACAAATAGCGGGCTGGCTTTCTGAATGATGCCCTCAGGCGTGAACTCAATCACGGGCATAGCGCGCCCCAGCGATCGGAAAGACGCGGAGGCGTGCAGGCCACGCTGACGGAGAAAAGAAGGGACAAGATATTTCAGTAAACTCAGGCGCATAAGCAAGACCAGTAAACGGTGGAATTGCTCTTGTTATCGGCATTTTGCCAGTGTCCCTTACGCATCGCTGCGATAGTTGCTGCTGATGATTGCAACATGATGTTACTACTGACACATAAATCTGACGGCCGCACATCAGCACGCTTCTGTGATGAAGTCGGGCGGACATATCACGTCGCGCTCTGGCCGGATTTTCCCGCCAGCGCGCCGTGCCGGCAGGTGCCCGCTAGAGGGCCGTGCCGGTGGGTGCCATTAAATCGTAAGGATCGTTTTGCGGGGGCGCATCCATAGCCATAGGCGGCTCAATTTTCAGGGTGATCCAGTTAGAGGTGACACGCTGCTGCTTGATGTCCTCCAGTGTCACCGACAGCCGGTATTCGTTACTGGCGTCTGGCGACGGATCCCACTGCGGTAAAATCACACTCCAGCCCTGCGGATCCGCGTTATTAGCCGGTGGCGTCAGGCTAAGCGCCTGCGTGTCACCCTGCCAGCTCACTGCCTTGATCGCATTGCTGGCACGCACCTGTAGCTTCAGTGGCAGACTCTCGCCACTGCTTAACTGCCAGGGTGGCGTCGCCAGAAATACCGACAGCGTTTTGCGCTGACGGAATGAGAGCACCGGCGTATCACTGCGGGTCACGGTATCGTAACGGCTGCCGCGCAGGGAGCGTGCTTCCGCGACGTTTCCGGCATCAAGCTGACGGCTCAGCGCCACGCCGAAGCGATAGTTCAGTTTCAGCCCCAGCTGATCCTGGCTTTCACCGGCACTGCTGGTTTTGTGGGTAGCAGACAGCGTGACCAGCGGCACCGGCGTGTAAGAGAGGCCAAACGACATGGCGGAAGGATTGTGGTAGCGGTTGCCGCTGTTAAACAGATCGACATTTTCACCCAGATATTGCTGATAGCTCACCGAGACGCCCAGCTGACGATAAAAGGGCAGATAGCTCTGGCTGGTGATGTCATAGCCGCGCGCCATACGCTGCTGCTGCGAACTGCCAAGATTTTTCCAGCCGGAAAGCGGCAGATAGTAGTTTGCAGAAAAACGCATCGAATCACTCCAGGCTTCAGTCCCCACCGAAGCACGCTGCAGGCCGCTGCTGAAGACGTGATCGACAAAGCCGTTGTAGCCCAGCAACCAGTTACCGGCGTCCCAGCGTTGTCCCAGTCCCGCATTGCCGACCAGACCGTCGCCGGTATCATGCAGACCAAGCTGGCTGAAGGTAAGCAGACTCTTCTCGTCGGCCAGTGCGCTGAAAAGATCGCCGCCCGTGCCGGCAAAGTTGCCGTTCATGTCGACTTTCAGATCGAGCTGCGCAGTGCCGTAGGGCGAAAGCAGTGACTGCCCTTCGCTCTCGACCCGATTAGCGACTTCATCGCGCAGATGATTGAACGCCCAGACGCCCGCCTGCTGGCCAAACGTTACATTGCTGTCGCTGTTGTTACTCGCTTCACCGATACTTTTCGCCACGGCCGCCAGCTTTTTGCTCCACTCTTCATCCTCGTCGCTGGCACTGCCAAGCGTCGGCAGTGACTCACTGTAGCGCGCAGGATTGTCGAACGGCGTTTCTGACACTGTCGTTTCAGTCTGGAACGCGCGGGCGCTCTGCAAGACAGAGAGCGACAGCGCAAGCAAAGAGAGAACCCCTGTTTTCCGTATCATGTCACCCGGCACATTGATTAATTTGTTGCTGCGATAAAGTCAAATTCATTGACAGTTACCTTAACATATTGTGACGGCGATGCAGGACAGCAGAGGCAAATTGTGCATATACCAGAAAAGTCTGGCACAAAAAAGTGCCGGTGTCAAGTCTTCGGCTCAAATCAAGAAGGGCTTGAAACCGTATATGGGACAGTAGGTTAGCTCCTTTCGGGGCCGCTTTGAAGAAGAGCGGCGTCGTCGGCTAGGAGCGACATAGGAGCTTTGGGAGAGAAAGCCGCATCGCACTGTGTAGTGCTCGATTGCCGAGGAACGGCGGGCCTGTCGCATCATCATAGCCCAACAGGCTCGGCGGCATCCATAATGAAGAACGCGCAGCCTGGGCTGCGCGTTCGATGGATGCCGTTGAATAGTATGCGGTGCAATCATGGCGGCTTCGGTGGTGCGCTGCGGGTCGCCGTGCCCTTCCTGAATCCTCGATCGCCCGCCATGAACGCTTCCAGCATATGCGGGATCAGCGTCGCCGCATCGACTGCCTCGCCATACGCCTGCGCGTGTAGCGCGGCGTAGCGGTCGAGGTCGGCTTTTAAACTGGTCGGGCAAACGAAAGTCAGCTTGGTGCTCTCGGTCTTCGGCAGCGGGCCAAGCCGCAGCTTCTTGGTCGTGCTCATCGTGAAGTCCCCCGGTTGAAGAACAGCGGCTGGTACGGCCGCAGCACCAGATCCCGGTTGACGATGATGCGAACCGGCAGGCCCGGTCGTTGCGTCAAGGTCGGCTGGATGTTGAGGTTGCGCCGGGTCATCTCCTGGCCGGCCTGATTGATGCTGTCTTGCGCGCTGTCGCGCCCAGCGATGATGACGCGATCACCATCCTGCCGGTTCTCCGGCGCGGCCAGCTCGGCACCGACGCCCAGCAGCGTGGTGAGTGCCGCACCGGCAAAGATGCGGCCCCAGTGGTAGTCCACATCGTCCTCCAGCCCGGCATAGCCGGCTGGGTCGGTGCCGGCCAGGTTGTCGAGCGTGAGCGAAGACGTGTCCGGCAGGATGATCCGGTTCCAGACGACTTGAACGCGGCTCTGCCCGTAGCTGACCTGGCTGTTGTATTTGCCCAGGATGCGCGAACCCTGCGGAATCAGCAGGAAGCGCCCGGTGGCTGTGTCATAGACCGGCTCCGTCACCGTGGCGATCACGTCGCCGGGCAAGTCCGACTTGATGCCCGTCACCAAGGCACCTGCGACCACCGCTCCGGCCATGACCTGATACGGCGAAGTTGGCAGGGTCAGATTGCCGGAATTACGGGTTTCAGTGGAGCCACCTTTCAGGAAAGCCTCTTTCTGGTCTTGCCGGTTTTGCACCGCTGTCGGGTCAGCAGGCTGGGCCGCCGTGGAGGCCGGCGCGGCCGCCAGCGGGTCAAACGCCGCATTGGCGGCGAAGCCCGGCGCAGCGGCCACCTGTGTCTGCGCCACCGGCGCCGCATTCTGCCCTCCCGAGCGGAAGAACACGGACGAGGCCGCGGCCGCTTCGGCTTCTTTGCGCAGAGCATCGTTCGGGTCGTGGCCGGGGGCCGCGTAGGCGGCCGTCGCCGGCTGCTGCGACTTCACGATGGCAGGGCCAAGATCGCCCGGCAGCGGCGGCCCCAGTTCGGGAACGGCAGGCGGCAACGCCGGCGGCAGCTTGGAGTAGTCCGTCGGCAGCGCATCCAGTCCTTCCGACTTCGAGACACGATCGACGTTGTAAAGCTCGGTCTGCTCGCCCGCACCGCGCCGCTGAGGTTGCAGCGACCACATCAGCGCGCCGAGCACGGCCACCGCCAGGACGCCGGCGAGGATGGCCAGCGTGCGCCGATTCAGGCGCGTGACCGGGCGCGGCTGGGCGCGCAGCGCCACCGCCTCGGGAGCGATCTTGCCCGCCGCCTGCGGCGCGGCAAGGTCGGGAGTGTCATCCTGGCTCATGGTCAGTTCCTCCGCGCAACGCCATCGGTGCGCTCGATCCGCACCAAGTCGCCGCCGTCGCCGCCCAGCCGCAGTTCGGCCGCGCCGAACAGGCGATCCACGACGTAGTACGGCGCGCGGAAACGGTAGTTCACCAATTGCCCGTCGCCCTGCGCGCCGATGACAAACAGCGGCGGCAACTCGCCCTGAGCAATGCCGGCCGGAAACTGGATATAGACCTTCTCTCCATCATCGAAGGCGCGTAGCGGCTTCCACGGCGGGTTGCTGCCCGATACCGCGTAGCGGAAGCGGATCTTGTCCAGCGACAGGCCCGTATCGACAGGCGTTGTCGCCTGCGCCTGGCGCTGCAACGCGAGCATCCGGTCTTTCGGGTAGTCCCAGGATACCGACGCCATCCATGCCTTCTCGGTCGAGGTCAGCTCCAGCAGGTAGGTGCGCCGACTGGTGGTGATGACGAGATTGGTTTTCAGACCGGAACGGATGGGCTTGACCAGCACATTGACGCGCAGATCGGCCCCGCCGCCGCTGGACGTGTCGCCCACGATCCAGCGCACGGTATCGCCGGCGGCGACCGTCACCAGTTCCTCGCCCGGTTGAAGCGAAACCACCGTCACGCGCCCCGGCGACGCATAGACCTGATAAAGCGCGCCATCGGTGAACGGCCACACCTGAATCGCGTTGACGTAGCCCTCACGGGTAGGCGCGATACGCGCTTCTGCATTGGCACGGGAAACGCGCACCTTTTCGTCGGCCGGCTCCGGCGCAGCGGGGGCTTCATCGACTTCCGGCAGCGGCTTCAACTGCGCTGGCAGCGCCAGCGGTTCAGGGACGGCGACGACTTCGACGGGCTTGGGCGGTTCGGGCAACGGCTGGGCCAGCACCGGCTCGTCGAGCGAGATGGACGGCGGCGGCTTGCCCTGCGAGGCGCAGCCCGCGAGGGCCAGCAGCGTCAAAGGAAAAACGTAAAGGCGGAAACGAAGTTTCATGGTTTGGCTCCTTCGGAAGAATCCAGTTCGCGGCTCCATGACAGTCCGTTGACGTAGATACCCAATGGGTTCTTGCGCAGGCGCTGTTCGGTACGCGGGGTTTGCAGGACGGTCGAAAGCACGGCGTTCCAGCGTTCGGTGCCGGCGGGCGCACCGTTGACGTAGCGCTGCTCTGTCCAGCGCACGTTGAAAGACGTGTCGCTGGCGCGAACCACGCTGGTGATCTGCACCGTCACCGATTCCTTGCCGATGCGGGCGAATGGGTCATTGGTGCGGGCGTAGTCGTTGAGCACCGCCGCGCCCTTGTCGGTGGTGTAGTCGTAGGCATCGAGCCAGTTCTGCCGCACCACGATGGGATCGATGGACAGCGAGCGAACCAGCGTCACGAAGCGCGCCAGGTGGTGCGCGATCTGCGCGTCGCCGGGCCGGTACGGCGTGGCGGCCTCACCTACGGCGCGCACCTGCCCGGCCTGATCGACCTCGATGACATAGGGCGTCACGATGGACTGCGCCGAGCGCCACACCAGGCCGCCGGCCATCAGCAGCGCGAGCACCAGGCAGCCGAAGGCCATCAGGCGCCAGTTCTTGGCCTGCATGCGAGCCGAGCCGATACGGTCGTCCCATACCTGGGCGGCGGCTTGATACGGGGTGGCAGGCTGCGGCGTATCGGCGTAGCGCACCTGCGGGCGTTTGAATCGCATGGGTGTTCTCCTTGAAGGTTAGGTATCGGAATCCCGCAGGCTCGGGCCTTGCCCGGAGCCGCCGCCGTCGCCGCCGCGCAGCGTGTGGGCAGCAGTGGTCGCGGCATGGGTGGCCTGCTGGCGCCGGTGCATCCGCTTGGCCCAGGCCGGTTGCTCTTGCTTCTGCGAGCCTGCGGCGCCGTCTGCGGTCTGGCCGGGGCCAGCACCGTCGCTGCCGGCTTCTGTGCCGTTCCAGCCAGCGCGGAAGAAATCGGCCATCTTCTGCCCCGCAGCGGAAGCTCCAGAGGCGACGCGGCGGCCTGCGGCTTGTGCGCCGGTCTTGGCGACATTGCCGAGGCCAGCCGCCGCGCCCTTGGCACCGCCGCCGGCCGCAGTGGAACCGGCCTGGAACGCCGATCGGGCACTGCCGGCCGCCGAAGTCGCGGCACGCGCCCCGGCACCGGCCAGCTTTGCGGCCGCCGGGGCCATTCGTGCACCGGCCATGACGGCGCCGCCCACGCCCGTTGCGGCGGCGCCGATGGCAACGCCGGTGCCGACAGCGCCGACCGCAGCACCAGCCATCGCGCCCGCACCAAGCTGCGGCGCACCGGACACCAGGCCGGTGGCGATACCGGGTCCGAAAATGCCCAGCGCAAGCAGCGCGAGCGAGGCCAGCATCACGACCAGCGCGTGGTCGATGGATGGCTCGTCGGGATGCACCTGGAACTCGGCGAACAGGCCGGAACCGATGCCGACGATGACGGCCAGCACCAAGACCTTGATGCCTGACGACACCACGTTGCCCAGCACCTTTTCCGCGAGGAACGAGGTCTTGTTCCAGAGTGCAAACGGGATCAAGACGAAGCCGGCGAGCGTGGTCAGCTTGAACTCGATCAGCGTGATGAAAAGCTGTACCGCCAGCACGAAGAAGCAGAGGATCACCACCAGCCAGGCGATGAACAGCACCACGATGGGGTCGATGTTCACGAACACCTCGGGGAACCCAGCCATGTCCCCGATCTGTTCCAGAATCGGCGCGGCAGCGTCGATGCCGGTCTTCGCCAGCCGGCCAGGCTGAAGGAAGTTCTCCATCGTGATGGCCGAGCCGGTCGCGGTGATCCCCAAGCCGGCGAACGAGCGGAACACGATGCTCGCCAGCCAGTTGAAGTTGCCGATGATGTAGGCGAACGCGCCGACATAGAGCACCTTGCGCAGCAGCTTGGCGATCACGTCATCGCCCTGGCCGGTGGCGTGGCTCATGGCCCAATAAAGACCAGCGATCGTCATGTCGATGACGATGAGTGTGGCGGTGAGAAACGCCACTTCGCCCTGCAACAAACCGAAGCCCGAGTCGATGTAGCGCGAGAACGTATCGAGGAAACGGTCGATGATGGTCACGTCGTTCATGGCGAATCCTCGGACGGAGTGAGCAGAACGGCGCCCTCTGGCAATTCATCTGCGGGCGTATCGAAGCTCGGCGGAATCGGCGGAAGTTCAGCCAGCGAGTTGTATTCGTCCGGCCCGGTATGGCCGGCGAAAAAGCGCCGCCGGAAGGCTTCGGCGGCGGCGCGGCAGGCATCCTCGCCCACGGCCTGCCGGTCGGCCGCGCATTGCCCGCGCAATGCCTTGAGCCGCACCGGATCTGCGGCCAGGGCGTCGGCCAGGTTCTCGGCCGGCTGCTGGCCGCACGCGGTCAGCAGCACGGCCAGCAGGACGGAAGCGCTTCGCATGGCCGCCTCCGGTCAGTTGTTGTAGAAGTTGACGGACTGCGGCGTGTACGGCGTGCCGGTGCCGAGGAAGCGCCGCCGCACTTCGCGGGCGCGCTCCATAGCCGCCGCTTGCCGCGCCAGTTCCAGCGAAGCGGCCCGGTCCTGCGTGATCTGGAGCTGCTGCCCCTGGATCGACTGCTTGGCCTGCAAAGCCAGGAGCTGGTTCGTCGCCTGCATCGCTTGCAGCGCGCCGGTCGCCGATTGGCTCTGGTTCACGAGGTCGGCCAGCGCGCTTTCGTCTTGGGCGAGGTTCTGCGACACCTGCGCCTGCATCCGCATCGCGGTGTGCAGGCCGTTCAAGGTGTTCTGCCAGCGTTCGCGGGCGTCCTGCGCCATGCGGTCGCCGCTGATGGTGGCGGCGTACTGTTCCGGGTACAGGCGGGCGAACGTGGCATCCATGCTCTGCACGTCGTAGGCCAAGCCGCGCGCCTCGGCGATCAGGCGCTCGGTGGTGGCGAGCGTCGAGCGCAGGCGGTTGACGATGTTGAAGTCGAGGTTTGCCAGATTCCTGGCCTGGTTCATCAACATCTGCGCCTCGTTCTGGAGCTGGTTGATCTGGTTGTTGATCTGTTCCAGCGTGCGCACGGCGGTCAGCGTGTTCTGCACGAAGTTGGACGGGTCGAACACCGTCAGCGCGGATGCGGGCTGCATGGCCAGCAGCAATACCGACAACACAGCAGCGAGTGAGACAGAGAGCAAACGGGGCTTGGTCTTCATAGTGAAACCTCCAGCGGTTGAGAAGCGAGAAAGGAAGCTGCCGCCGGAGCGGACGGCAGCAGGTCGGCGGCCCAGCCGAGGCCGCGATGGCGCAGCCACGCGCCGGCGAAGCCGGGAGCGCCGGCCTGCGTCAGCACGCGGTCAATATCGCGTTGGTCTTGAGGGGTGGATGCGCCCGCGAATGCGAGCGCGACAGGCCCCAGGTCGAGGTCGAATAGGCGGTTGCCGAGGCGCGACTGGTAGTAGTAGTCGCGCTTGGGCTGCGCGGTGGCGACGATCTCGATCTGCCGGCTGTTGAGCCCGAAGCCCTCGTAGATCGTGCGAATCTGCGGCTCGGTCGCCTGCGGATTAGGTAAGAAAATCCGACTGGCGCAACTCTCGATGATCGCGGGCGCGATGGTCGAATCCTTGATGTCGGCCAGCGACTGCGTGGCGAAGATGACGCTGACGTTTTTTTTCCTGAGCGTCTTGAGCCATTGCCGGATGCGGGCCGCGAAAGATGGCTCATCAAGGAATAGCCACGCTTCATCGAGGATCAGCAGCGTCGGCGCACCGTCGAAACGCTCGTCGAAGCGGGCGAACAGGTAGCGCAGCACCGCTTGCACGGCGGCGGGGCTGTGCATCAGTTCTTCCATCTCGAAGCCCTGCACGTCGGCCATGCCCAGCCGGTCGTGGTCAGCGTCCAGCAGCTTGCCGTGTGCGCCGCCCAGCACATAGGGCGCGAGCGCTTGGCGCAGCGCGTTGGACTGCAATAACACCGACAAGCCGGTCATGGTGCGCTGCTCCACCGGCGCACCGGCAAGGCTTCTCAGCGCCGACCAGATGGCAGCCTTCTCGTCCGGGCCGACCGTCACGCCTTCGTGCAGCAGCCGGCCCTCCACCCATTCCGCGGCCCAGGTGCGGTAGCCCTCGTGGGCAATTCGCGCGAGTGGCTGGAAGGCGATGCCGCCATCGGCACCGAGGTCGTAGTGCTCACCGCCAAGGCCGAGGATGGTGGCGCGCATCGAGCGCCCCATGTCGAAGGCGAAGATCCGCGAGCCGAAGTAGCGCCGGAACTGCATGGCCAGGATGGCGAGCAGCACCGACTTGCCCATGCCAGTCGGCCCGGCGACAAGGGTGTGGCCCACGTCGCCGATGTGCGTTACCAGCCGGAACGGCGTCGCACCATCGGTGCGTGTCACGATCAGCGGCGGGCCGTCGAGGTGGTCGTTCTTCTTCGGCCCGGCCCATACCGCTGACATCGGCATCATGTGCGCCAGGTTCAGCGTCGAAACGATGGGCTGACGCACGTTCGCGTATGCGTTGCCGGGGACGGACGACAGCCACGCATCGACCGCGTTGAGGGTTTCGGGGATCGTCACGAAGCCCCGGCCTTGGATAACGCGCTCCACCATGCGCAGCTTCTCGTCGGCCACGGCCGGGTCGGCGTCGAGCACCGTCACCGTGGCGGTGAGGTAGCCGAAGGCGACTTGATCGCTGCCCAGCTCCTGCAAGGCGGCATCGGCGTCGGCGGCCTTGTTGCTGGCATCGGTATCGACCAGCGGGCTTTCCTGCTGAAAGATCGTTTCGCGCAGCAGCGCGATGACGTTCTTGCGCTTGGCGAACCATTGGCGCCGCAAGCGCCCCAACTCCCGTTCCGCCTCGGCTTTGTCGAGACACAGGAAGCGCGTATTCCAGCGATACGCAAAGCCCAGGCGGTTGAGGTCGTCCAAAATCCCCGGCCAGGTCGAGGTCGGGAAGCCTCGTACCGACACCACGCGCAGGTGCTGATCGCCCAGCATGGGCGCCAGGCCGCCGACCAGCGCGGCATCGGCCAGCAGCGCGTCGATATGGAACGGCACGTCGGGCACGCCGACGCGATAGCGGCGCGTGGAGACTGTGGCATGCAGGTAGGTCAGCGTCTGGCTGTCGTCCAGCCAGGCAATCTCCGGCATCACACCATCGAGCAGGTCGAACACGCGATCGGTCTCTGCCACGAAGGAATCGAGCCGACCGCGCCAGTCCACGCCCTCGGTGGGCCGGTTCTCG
This sequence comes from Pantoea sp. F_5, assembly GCF_008631595.1. Taxonomy (NCBI): domain Bacteria; kingdom Pseudomonadati; phylum Pseudomonadota; class Gammaproteobacteria; order Enterobacterales; family Erwiniaceae; genus Pantoea; species Pantoea sp. F_5. The sequence goes on along the minus strand of NZ_VWUO01000002.1, from coordinate 379,359 downwards.
TACAGCATCCCAGCCGCACGGGCGCGAGACTCTTGCGGCGGTAGGTGTTGCAACGTGAAGTGATAGACGCTCTCGAAATGGCCATCCGACTCCTCGAACGCCGCGCGTCGCTCCTCATCCACCAGCCAGGACAGTGGTTCGGGAAAGGAGCACTGCGGATAGCTCGATGCCCGCATTCGCTCGGCCTCGATATAGAAGGCCCAGCCAGACCCGGTACGGCGAAGCGCGTTGTTCTGCCGCGCCGACGTGGCAATCAGTTCGCCCTGTGTCGCACTGTCCAGGTCGGGACCGCGAAACTGGAACGTGCGTTGAAACGAACCATCTTTGTTCAGTACAACGCCCGGCGCGACCAGCCCGGCCCAGGGCAGCCAGTCGGCAAGCAAGGCCGGGCGCTGACGATATTCGGCAAGGTTCAGCATGGCGTCCTCCCCTCACACGTCCAGAAGCGGGCGGTGTTTGATATGCCGCGCGAAGACCTGCATGAACTGCGGATCGACGCGAGCACCCCATACGGCCAGCGAGTGGCCGACGATCCAGAGCACCACGCCGGGAATCCACAGTTGCAGGCCCAGTCCGACGGCGGCGGCCAGCGTGCCGTTGGCAATTGCCACGGTGCGCGGCGCGCCGCCCAGCAGGATTGGCTCGGTCAGCGAGCGATGTAGCGGCACCTCGAAGCCCGGAAGGTCGCTGGCCGTACTCATACGACGGCCCCGCCGGAGAACGAGAAGAACGACAGGAAGAACGAGGAAGCGGCGAACGCGATGCTCAACCCGAACACGATCTGGATCAGCTTGCGAAAGCCGCCGCTGGTGTCGCCGAAGGCCAGCGCCAGGCCCGTGGCGATGATGATGATGACCGCGACGATGCGTGCCACCGGCCCCTGGATCGACTCCAGAATCGACTGCAAGGGCCCCTCCCACGGCATCGAGGAACCGGCGGCTTGCGCCGTGCCCGCCAGCAACAGCAGCAGCGCGGCCAGCAGCAGCCCTTGCCCCGCAGGGCGGGCGAGGCTGCGCAGTCGCGCTAGGCCGGACAGGTGAGGAAGCGGATTTACGGAAAAGCGGAAAGAATCAACGTGCGTCATGGCAGTTCTCCAAGTTGGTTAGGGGACGGGGATGTGCAGCGGCGTCGGCTGCGAGAGGAGCCGGCGTCAGCTTGGGAAACGGCGTTTCCAGCGCGTCCGCCAGGCGATAGCCGGTGCCGTCGAAGCCGACGACACGGGCGATGGTTTCGACGTGGCGCTTGCGGCCGCGTCCGGCGATGTGAATGACGACGTTGACCGCCTCGGCGATCAGCGCCCGCGGCGGATTCACAGCGACTTCGAGAATCAACTGTTCGAGGCGCAGCAAGGCGCCCAGCGCGGAGCCGGCGTGGATGGTTGCAATGCCGCCGGGGTGGCCGGTGCCCCACACTTTGATGAGGTCGAGGGCCTCGCCGCCGCGCACCTCGCCGACGATCACGCGGTCAGGCCGCAGGCGCATCGTGGCCCGCACCAGCTCGGTCATGGTGACGACGCCGGCGCGGGTGCGCAGCGGCACATGGTCGCGGGCCGCGCATTGCAGCTCGATGGTGTCTTCGAGCACCAGCACGCGGTCGCCTGTGGCGGCGATCTCGGCCAGCAGCGCGTTCGCCAGCGTGGTCTTGCCGGTGCTGGTGCCGCCGGCGATCAGGATGTTCTGCCGCTCGCGCACGGCGCGGCGCAGGAACTCGGCCTGCCCGGCGGTCAGGATGCCGTCGGCCACGTAGCGATCCAGACCGATGATGCTCACGGCCCGCTTGCGCAGCGCGAAGGCTGGCCCCGGGGCGGCCGGTGGCAGGATGCCCTCGAAACGCTCGCCGGTTTCCGGCAGCTCGGCGGTCAAGAGCGGCTGGCTGCGATGCACCTCCGCACCGACATGCGCGGCTACCAGGCGGATGATGCGTTCGCCATCTGCTTCGGGCAGTTCCACGCCCAGCGGCGAGCGACCCGACGACAACCGATCCACCCACAGGGTGCGATCCGGGTTGAGCATGATTTCCACCACGTCCGGGTCTTCGAGCGCAGCGGCGATCAGCGGCCCCATCGCCGTGCGCAGCATCTGGATGCGGCGATCCTGGGACGCCGCTGCGGATGACCGGGGTTCGGGCGGGATCTGCGGAACGGCACTCATGATGCACGCTCCGCAGTTCGTTCATGGGCGGACGCCATCGCTGGTGCGTCATCCATCCGCATCGGATCGGGGTGCAATTGCTCCACCACGTCGCGCACCAGACTGCGGCCACGCAGCAGGTGACGGCCCAACTGCTCGACGAACTGCTCGAAGCGCGCCTTGCCCTGGGCGCGGGCCGCGTCCTGGTGGGCTTCTGGCACTGGCGTGCTGACGGTCAGGAAATAGCGGATGAACAGCGCCAGCGTTTCGATCTGGATGTTCTGGTCGCGCTCCAGGCGTTCGGTCTGCCGCGACAGTCGATCCAGCCGCTTGGCAATAGCGGCCTCACGCTGGTCGCCAGCATCCGGTGACAGCCAGGACGCCAAGGCCGCTGCGACGATGGAGGACTTGGACACACCTTTCTTGGCGGCCAGTTCGTCCAGGCGCTTGGCGTGCTCGGGCTGGATGAAAAGGTTGAGGCGGTATTGGCTCATAGGTCGATTCCGTCGTTGGGGTCGAGGGAAGCCAGCCGGGCCGTGCGCTGCATGGACGGGTCGAGCTGGCCGGGAAGTGGCAGCACCAGGTCGTCGTCATCGAGCAGCGCCAGGTCGTTCGCATGTGCGTCAGGCTCGGGGTCGTAGGCGACGGTTTCGGAGAGTTCGGGCTGGCGGCGCGGGCCGCCGTCATCGGTGCCGCCCAGGCCATCGGCGGATGCCGAGGCCGGCGCCGCAGGTACGGCCGGGATCGCCAAGCCGCTCCAGTCGTCGGGGCGGGCTGGCGGCGCGTCGGCGTACCTCCCGACTGCGAGCGCGGGCGGTGGCAGGACGCGATTCTTGAAATTGGCGTCGGCGTAGTAGCGCAGCTTCTTCGCGTGGATCGGGGCGACGCTGGACACCATGACCACGGCGTCATCGGGCGGAAGCTGCATCACCTCGCCGGGCGTCAGCAGCGGACGCGCGGTTTCCTGACGCGACACCATCAGGTGCCCCAGCCATGGAGCGAGCCGGTGGCCGGCGTAGTTGCGCTGCGCGCGAAGCTCGGTGGCAGTGCCGAGGGTTTCGGAAATCCTTTTCGCCGTCCTTTCGTCGTTGGTGGCGAAAGTCACCCGGACATGGCAGTTGTCGAGGATGGAATGGTTCTGCCCATACGCCTTGTCGATCTGGTTCAGGCTCTGAGCGATGAGAAAGCTGCGGATGCCGTAGCCGGCCATGAAGGCAAGTGCGGACTCGAAGAAGTCCAGACGACCCAGCGCCGGAAATTCGTCCAGCATCAGCAGCAGCTTGTGGCGGCGCGCGATGCCGTCGCTGCCATCGAGCGATTCGGTCAGCCGCCGCCCGATCTGGTTCAAGATGAGCCGGATCAGCGGCTTGGTGCGGCTGATGTCGGAAGGCGGCACGACCAGATAGAGCGATACCGGATGCTCGGCGGAAATCAGGTCGGCGATGCGCCAGTCGCAGCGCGACGTGACTTCGGCCACGGTCGGGTCGCGGTACAGACCGAGAAACGACATGGCGGTGGAGAGCACGCCCGACCGCTCGTTGTCTGACTTGTTCAGCACTTCGCGCGCAGCGGATGCGACAACCGGGTGAGGCGCATCGCCCAGGTGCTTCGTCGTCATCATCCGGTGCAGCGTCAGCTCGAAGGGACAAGCAGGGTCGCTGAGGAAGTTTGCGACGCCGCGTAGCGTTTTGTCCTCGCCCGCGTAGAGCACATGCAGGATCGCGCCGACCAGCAGCGCATGACTGGTCTTTTCCCAATGGTTCCTGCGCTCAAGCGCACCATCGGGATCGACCAGAATGTCCGCCACGTTTTGCACGTCGCGGACTTCATGCGCGCCGCGCCGGACTTCGAGCAGCGGGTTGTAGGCTGCCGACTGCGCATCCGTGGGGTTGAACAGGAGGCAGTGGCTAAACCGCGAACGCCAGCCTGCGGTGAGCGTCCAGTTCTCGCCTTTGATGTCGTGAACGACGACGGATGCGGGCCAACTCAACAAGGTGGGAACGACCAGGCCCACACCCTTGCCCGAGCGTGTGGGGGCGAAGGTCAGGACGTGTTCCGGGCCTTCATGGCGAAGGTACTGGCCGCGATGCAGCCCGAGGAAAACCCCGTCGGGCTGGATCAGACCGGCTTTGCGTATGTCGTCCGCATCGGCCCAACGTGCCGAACCGTAGGTGGTGACAAGGCGCGCTTGCCGCGAGCGCCACACCGACATGGCGATGGCGACCCCCACGGCCACCAGACCGCTGCCACCCGCGATAGCCCCGCCGATATCGAAGACGTGCGGCGCGTAGGCGTCAAAGAAGAACCACCACTCGAACAGCCGCCAAGGGTGATAGACCGGAGTTCCAAAGAAGTCGAACCACGGCGAGCCAAGGCGTAGTTGATAGCCCAGGGCGGCGGCTGTCCATTGCGTTGCACTCCACACGCCGGCGATCACGATGCCGAATACGGCGGCGATCTGCCCGAACAGTACGCCCTGAGCTTGCATCGACTGGCCTCCGATTTCCCTGCGCTGATTCTTCGTTCAAAAGCGGCACAGGGACGTGCCGCATAGAGGGAGGATCGGTGCCGGGTAGGTGCCGGTCAAAGACCGTTATCGGAAGCAAGATGATGCAAAAAGCATCGTTCCAGGCTGGAGCGAAACCAATAGAAACGCCGCAGGCGCGAGCGCGCTGCGGCGTGTTTGGTTAAGAGGGAAAATAATTTGTGAAGGACTAGCGACTAGAACTTAGGTGGCGCCTCCGGCGGGGTATAGGGCGTGTTGCCGTCGCCATAGAACCGCTTGCGCGTGGCTTCTGCCACGCGGTTGCAGAGTACGTCGCCAAGCGTCGCACGGTCGGTCTTGCACTGCTGACGCAACTCCTTCAACCGTGCAGGATCGGCAGCCAGTTCCTCGACGGTCGGGATGTTGGCCTGCTTGGGCGTCTCAGATGGGCCGCAGGCCGTGAGCAAGCCGGCCAGCAGCAATAGCGTCATTCGCTTCATAGCTCGATTTCCTCCTGTGGGTCAGATTCGGCTGACGGCACGGGCCTTGCGCCTTCGGGCAAGTCGATTGCCTGTACCCGTTCGACGAATCGAGTCAGCACTTCAGACTCTTCCCCTTCGCGCCGCAGAAGGTAGGTGGTCAGCATAGGGGAGCGCCCGGCCAATGGCCGGGCCACCACGCCGCATTCCCGGCTCGCCACGATATGCGGCAAGCCGGCTAGACCCAAGGCGAAGCCAGCGGAAACCACCACCATCATCAGCTCGAACGAAGCGACACGTTCTGCGATCAGCGGCTCGCGGTCGGATCGACGCAGCATGCGTTCCACCTGGCGAGCATGGCCCTCGCACGCCTGCGGATCGCAGAGCACCAGCGGAAATTGCAGCAATTCATCCAATGGGATTCGCTTGTGCTTGAGCAGGTGATGCCGCGCGGGCACAGCCACCATGAGCGGGTCGCTCCATACGGCCTCGGCGGTTATGCCGTCACCCACTTCATCGGATTGAGCAAACCCCAAGTCGTACAGATCGTCTTGCAGGCCCTTGAGTTGCTGTGAAAGCGGCACTTGGAAAAGCCGAATATCCACCTCGGGTTCCTCCTGCCTGCACATCGCCAGCAAGCTCGGGAGACGCGAAGACGTGATGCCGTCGGAAACGGCGATTCTCAACTGGCCGTGGAAGCCGTTGGATGCTGCTTTCACACTGTCGCGCGCTTGCTGCAAGGCCGTGAACACGCGTGGCACATGCTCTAGAAACAGCTTGCCTGCCCGTGTCAGGCGCGTGCTTCGGCTGGAGCGGATGAACAACTGTTCCCCTAGTTCTTCCTCCAGCTCCTTGATCGTGCGCGACAGGGGCGATTGCTCGATGTGCAGCTTTTCCGCTGCACGAGCGAAGTGGAGTTCTTCCGCAACGGCGACAAAGCAACGCAGGTGCCGTAGTTCCATTTTGTAGTCCTTACTTTGGTTAGCGCACAGCCGGAGGTGGCATATGTTTCCTATCGGCTGGCGCCTGTGCAGTTGTCACGCCCGAAAGTGTACTGTATAGTACGTTACATAAACGATGAAGCCAAGGACAATCGAAGTGGTAAAGGATCAGCGCACATCACCGACGAAGCATCGAACCGCAAAGGGCGCACAGCGCCTTCAGGATCTAATCTCCGTTGCGGCTGAGCTATTCCTCGAACGCGGTTTCGACAGCGTCGCCGTGGATGACTTGATCGCCCGCGTGGGAGGTTCACGCAGCAACATCTATAGCCACTTCGGCGGCAAGGAAGGACTGTTCAAGGAGGCCATGATCAGTCTGTGCGCAGACGTGGCGAAGCCGCTGGAGCAGTTGCGAATCGGGAATGGCGGGCCAGAAGAAGTGCTTCCATTGCTCGGCAAGCGGCTACTACAGTCCGCACTGTCCCCACGCACGCTTGCCCTGCACCGTCTCTTAGTCAATGAAGGCAGGCGCTTTCCCGATGTTGCACAGGCAATGTGGGAAGTGAGTTACGGCAAGGCCATCGAGATCCTCTCCGACTGGATCGAGACGCAACAGCAATCGGGAAAAGACCTGTCTGGCGCGGTTCCAGCCAAAGTGCTTGCCGAACATTTCATTGGCCTGGTAGCCGGCCATGCCAAGCTGCTGGCAGCTTCAGGACTCCGTTCGTCACCTTTGTCCAACAGCGAGATCGACCGAATTGTGGGCCACGCCGTCCAGACCTTTCTTCATGGCTCATTGAGCCGTGGAGTGGAGCGTAGAGAGAAGAAATAACAACTGAATTTTTCTAGTCCGGGGTTAGCACTCACTCCATGAATCGGTCCTCTACCTCCAACGGAGAGAGCGATCCGGCCGAATCCAAGGCGAGATCAATTTGTCAACATTAAGGATGAGGTACACACATCATGATCGATCAGAAAGATAAATTTGACACTAAACAAGTACACGGCGCAAAGGCCAGCGCGGCGACTTCAGCACAGGTCGGAAAGCATTGGGCAGACCCTGGTTTTTTCAATGACAACGTACTGCTTGACGCACTGATCAAGCACATCCTGAGCCTGATGCCCTACGGCATGACCGATTTCGGCGAGGTCATGGACGTGGTGCACCGGCTCAAGGGCAGCGACGAAGAGGCTTGGGTCAGTGCCTGGGCCGCGCTGGCAGGCCGGCTGCAGGACAGGGCCGAAGCGGCTGACCAAAAAGGCAAGCGCGTCACCGCCGCCAGCGCCTTTCTTCGGGCCTCCACCTACTGGCGCTGCGCGCTCCTGTATTTCAGCGACTTCGAGGACAAGCGCATGAAGGAGTACGCGGTCGCCAGCGCCTCGTGCTACGAGCGCTACATCAAGCTGTCGGGCTACCCCGGCGAGCGCATCGAAATCCCCTACGAGGGCGACTTCCTTCCCGGCTACTTCTACCGGTCGCCCCATGCGGGCGCAAAGGCACCACTGCTCATCGTCACGCCTGGCCGGGATACCTGGGCCGAAGACACCCGCTGGGTGTGCGAAGGCGCGCTGCAACGGGGTATCCACTGCCTGACCTACGATGGTCCGGGCCAGGGATTCGCGCTGCGACTGAACAATCTCACCTTCCGCCCGGATTGGGAAAAGGTCGTCAGCCCGCTGATCGACTTCGCGCTGGAAAAATTCCCGGAAATCGACGCCTCCAACATCGCGCTGATGGGACTGAGCTTCGGCGGCTATCTGGCGCCGCGCGTGGCCGCGTTCGACAAGCGCATCAAGCTCTGCATCACCGATCCCGGCAACATCAGTTGGGGCCGCCAGATCATCGCGCAACTGGAGCGCTTCGCTGACCACCCGCTGGACCAGATTCCGGAGCAGATGCGCAACCTGGTGCGTGACTACGCCTGGAAGCACGGCGTGCCGAACACGATCAAGGATGTGGTGCAGGCCCTCCAGCCCTACGACAACTCGGCCGTTCTGGACAAGGTGACCTGCGAGACGCTCGTGCTGGACGGCACCGGCGAGGTCTTCCATGGAGCCAAGCCGTTCTACGACGCCTTGCAAGGTCCCAAGGAATACCTGTTGTTCGACGAGACCTCGACGGCGCAGTCGCACTGCCAGATCGGCGGTTATGCGACGGCCACCGAATACATCTTCGACCGGATCGCCGAACGGTTGGGTTGCGCGTGATCCGCGCGTCCCGCTCGACCTGACAACCTCACGCAACTCCCATCAGGAACACGAAATGAATTCTTCGCTTCCCAGTACCAATGAGTTCCGCCTTGGCGGAGAGCTGCCCATCAACCGGCTGGGCTTTGGCGCCATGCGCCTGCCTTGCAACGGCTTCCGTGGTCCGGCGCGAGACCCGGAAACCGGGCGTGCCGTGCTGCGCCGCGCAGTCGAACTCGGCGTCAACCACATCGATACGGCCGAGTTCTACCAGAGCACCGATGGTTCGGTACGCGCCAATGCGCTCATCCGTGAGGCGTTGTATCCCTATCGGTCCAACCTGCTGATCGCGACCAAGGTCGGGGTCGTGTTCAACCCGGATGGCAGCCATCGACCGGCCACCGGTGCCGACATGCGCAGGCTCGTCGAAGAGAACCTGTCGAGTCTTGGCCTGGACCGTCTCGATCTGGTGTACCTGCGCATCGGCGAGATGACGGTGCCTCACGGCGAGTCGCTGGCCGAACGCTTCGAGGCGCTGGCCGCACTGCGTGCAGAAGGCCTGATTCGGCATCTGGGCATCAGCAACGTCGATATCGGGCACTTCAACGAGGCCCGCGCCATCGCCCCGATCGCGGCCGTGCAGAACAACTTCCATATCGCCAAGCGCGAGGACCTGAGCCTGCTGAAGGCCTGCGAAGAAGCCGGCATCGCGTTCTGCCCGTTCTTCCCGCTCGGTGGGGGCATGGGGGAGATCGACGACGGGCGGCTGGCCCGGGTCGCCGGAAGGCATGGTGCCACGCCGTCCCAGATCGCGCTGGCCTGGTTGTTGGCATCCTCCCCGGTGATGCTGGCGATCCCCGGCACGGGCTCCGTCGAGCACCTTCAGGAGAACGTCGCCGCCGGTGGCATTTCCCTCACCGAGGAAGACCATGCCGAACTGGCATGAATTCGGCGTCCGCTCGGTCATCTCGCGCTTAGCGCGAGGTGCCGCGCTGCTCGCCGTGGTTCTCGGAGCAGTCAGCCTGTCGTCCGGGTGCGCAACGGTGGATTTCAGCGAGTCTCCGGTCGGCTCGGTGAGCTTTGAAAAGTATCGACGCGACACGATCGCTCAAATCCAGGCCGGCCGCAGTTTCCAGCTTGCCGACCGGGATGCCGAGTTGGCGTGGAATGCCCCACAGGAGTGGCGGCCCGCTGAATCCGAGGCGGGAGCGCGTCCGCGAAAAGGGATTCTGTTCGTGCATGGCCTCGGCGATTCGCCCTGGTCCTTCCACGACGTGGGGCCGCCACTGGCGAGCCAAGGATTACTGGTGCGAACGGTGCTCCTCCCCGGCCACGGCACGCGGCCCGACGACTTGCTGACGACAACGGCGGAGCAATGGCGCCAAGTGGTCTGGGAACAGGCCATGGCGCTGCAGCGCGACGTCGATGGCGAGGTGTACCTAGGAGGGTTCTCCACGGGGGCGAACCTGGTCCTTGACTACGCGTATTCGCATCCCGAGATCGCAGGACTGGTGCTGTTCTCGCCCGGCTTCAAGAGCATGCCCTTCGATTGGCTTGCGCCGCTGGCGGCCCGTGTCCGGCCCTGGCTCATCAAGCCTGACGGGACGATTCCGATGCAGAACGCCGTCAAGTACTTCAACGTCCCGTCCAACGGGTTCGCACAGTTCTATCGGACCAGCGCCAACGCACGCCGGCTGCTGCGCGACCGGGCCTATGAGAAGCCGGTCTTCATGGTCGTTGCCGAGCACGATTCCGTGCTGGATACCGACTATCTGTTCGATGTCTTCCAGCAGCGCTTCACGCACCCGGACAGCCGCTTGGTCTGGTACGGAGGCGAGCCGGACGGACTGACGGATCGCCGGCGCGTTCTGGTCCGGCAGGACCGGCTGCCCGAATGGCGCATCAGCCAGTTCTCGCACATGAGCGTCACGTTCTCTCCCGCCAACACTGTTTATGGGGACGGCGGCAGCCTGCGCCTGTGCCTGAACGGCTTGCGTGAAGGCGACACGCAGGCCTGCGAAAAGGGGGAGCCCGTCTGGTACTCGGACTGGGGCTATCGAGAGGAAGGGAAGATCCACGCACGGCTCACCTTCAACCCGTATTTCGAGTGGCAGACCTCGGTGATGCTGGCGATGCTTGACACCGCAACCACATCCGTCATCTCGCAGGACGTCACGTTGAAGACCTCCACGAGCGAACGCTCCCGGCCAGCATCGCCCCCTCGATCCATTGACATTCCAAAAGCAGCCGAAAGGTAAAGAGACACCATGAAAAGAGTGCAGTTCAGCAGCTACGGCGGCCCCGAGACGATGGCATTCGCCGAATATACACTTCCCCCACTCGAAGCCCGACGGGTGCGCGTGCGCGTGAAAGCCGCTGCGATCAATCCGCTGGATTGGAAGCTGCGGCGCGGTGTCATGAAGTTCGTCACCGGACGGAAGTTTCCTCAGGGTATGGGTTCGGACTTCGCTGGGGTAGTGGAAGAAGTCGGCACCGATGTCACCGACTTCCGTGTGGGCGACGAAGTTTTCGGCACGGTCGAGATTAAGAGGCAAGGTGCGTTTGCCGAGGTCGTCGATGCCGACGCCAAGCTCATTGTCCGCAAGCCCGCCTCGCTCACGTTCAGCGAAGCCGCGTGCCTCCCCATCCCGGCGGCAACCGCCTGGGCGGCCGTCGTCGGCGTCGCGCGCGTGGGCCACGGTTCGAGAATCTTCATCCACGGCTGCAGCGGCGCCGTAGGCAGCAGCGCGGTCCAACTCGCGCAGGCGCATGGCGCGCAGGTGTGCGGCGCGTGCGGCGATGCTTCGATCGCTGCAGCGAGGGCTGCTGGCGTCAATCCGGTGTTTCCTTACTCGGAGAAGGCCTCGTTTGCATCCGACGGCCTCTACGACGCGGTGTTCGACACGCTCGGTACGCTGGCCGTCGCTGATGGACTGGCGATGCTCAAGCCCAAGGGCCGCTTCATCGACATCAATCCGACTCCGGCCAGGATGCTGCGCGGCCTCATCTCCGGGCGCTACCGGATGACGTTCTCGACAGGCGGTTTCAAGAATCTGGAGGAAATCGCCAAGTTAGCCGGCGACGGAAAGCTGCGTTCTTCCATTGGTCTGGAAGCGCCGTTTGCCGATGCGCTGTCAATGATCAAGGACACGGAAGTCGGCCGGCGCCCGCCAGGCCGAATCGTGTTGATCATGTAAGCGTACCTGGAGTGAAAGCCAATTTTCTGATTTTGCCGAATCTATAGATCGCGCTTGAGGCTATCCGCATTTAATTTCTGAGGGTGAGAACGCCAAAGTGTGCGGAGTCAATTCTCCGGGCACTTTTTATCACACGAATCGACCAACCTCTCAGGGTCGCTCTGCTTCGTCAGTTCCAGTGGAAACGCTGCTTTAACCGAGAAAACCCCCGTATCCGGGCGCGTTCCGAACCGCGCATCCCCAACAGTGACGTTGGTGTTCTCACCATTTCCTTTGATCATCGCGAAGGGGAACCGAGACCAGTACAGGAAATCGGCCATCTGCTTGCTCTGCCCAGCCACCAGAGCAATCGCCGACTGGTCCATGTGAGAGGAAACAAGTTCCTGGTCCAGCGATACATGAGGGTTGGGAAGCCAGCGAAAATCACCAAAGCCATACTGATGCTCTGTCTGCACGACGATCCTCCGCCTGAACGGGTCGGCAAATACCGGATTCGCCAGAACCTGCTGCGGTTGACCCAGACCAGACTCCTTGAACTCGCGGGCTACACGTTCTTCCACAACTCGCCCACTCGCGACCATTGCGCCGCTATAGAGTGTGGTTACCAGAAGGGCCACTATCGCCGGGCTGGATGTCCGACCTGCGCCCGAGCGCTCGCGGCGCCGTGATAGCCAGATTCCTATGCCAAGGGCGAGCCAGATCCATGGATCGGCGATGAAAAGCGCATCGCCATAAAACCAACGCTCCGAGAACGGCATCAGAAGCCGGATGCCCCAGCTATTCATCCAGTCCAGCAAGGGGTGCGAAAGCGCGCCGATATAGCTGAGCAACAAGAGCTGCCCCGGCTGAACGGCGGGGCGCGCGCCTGGTCGTGAACCTCTACGGGTTTGCCATCTGTCGAACCACAGCAGCACGAGCGTTAGAACCGCTGGCAGCACGAGCAACCCGATCGGGCCATGTGTCCAGCCACGCCTGCACGAGAGAGCCTCGCCGAAAGCGATACACAAGACATCCACGTCGGACAGATTCGCGCCGATCATCAATGCCGGCATCGCGAGCGCCGTTCGCCGCTTGAGCCCGGCCTGCCCCAAAGCGGCGCCGACCAAAGTGTGAGTCAGGTTGTCCACTACAAGAAGCTCGCAGTTTGGTTGTCTATTGGGCGAATCGGTTCTCTCAAGAAACTCATGGAGACGACTCCTCCACGCCCACCATTACGGCACTCTCGCGCCACAAGCGCTCCTGGGCCTCACGGTTGCGAGCCAGCTCCGAGGGATCGGGAAAGGTGGGATTTCCCTTGACGAGGGAGATGTAAATGCGCCCCTCCGGCAGGGAAAGCGTTCCGAGCGCCACGTCGGCCAGCATCCGACCCGAGTGCTCGGGCGCATTCATCACGAACTCGGGGCGGAAGATACCGACCAGAGGGAAGATCGTGCGCATCACGATGCTAAGGAGCGCCTTCTGCAACGCAGACGCCTCGCGGCCGGCAGCGCCACCCGTTAGGCCCGGGTTGAAGGCGATGACCTCGATCTGGCGCGCCACCACCGTGTCATGCCGGGCCAGGGACAGTGCCGTCATAAGGTTGCACAATTTCGACGCCGTGTAGGAGCGTATGCCGTCACCCGAACCGCCTTTCGGCGGATACGCCCACTCCTGAAGGTCGAGCGTCTTGGGACCGATCGCTTTGATGGGCGGGTTGTGCATGTTGCTCGACGTGATCACCACTCGACCCCGCTCAGCGATATGCGGCAGCAGCAGACGCGCCAGCAGATAGTGAGCAAGGTGATTCACGGCGAACGTGAGGCCATAACCCTCGGCGCTACGCTGATCGGCGGGTGTGCCATGCAGGCCTGCATTGAGGACAAGGATGTCAATACGTTCATCCCCAAGCTGCCGTATCACGGCGCCGGCAAAGTCGCGGACGCTGGCCAGAGAGGCAAGATCAAGCGGCAAGACATCAACGCCTTTCGGCACGGCGCGATTTTCTCCACGAGCGCCTATGATGACCCTTGTGTCAGGGGAAGCGGCCAGATCCTGCAGCGTGAATTGGCCAAACCCACTTGTGGCTCCGGTCATCACGACGACGTACTTCGAGTTCATCGGTCTCACCTCGTTTCTCCTTGAGTCAGGCCACCTGCGCGACGGTCTAGTCGCTGTATCGAGAACGCGATTTCTTCCATCAGAACCGCCTGCCAATGGTGAAGCTCCCAAAGGCCGGTCGCTCGCGCTGTCCATCGAACTCGCGGGTCCGGTGGTAGCGCGCGAAGGCGAAACGCCAGTGGCCATGGGTAAATGCGATACCGAAGCCGATGTCTGCAACCAGTGGGCGCTTGTCCACGCTGTGGCTGGAGCGGAAGGTATTTCCGTCGAGCGTGATGTCGCGCAGGACCCAACGCGCATCGGCAGCGACGAAGAAATGGCCGCGCCACCCCTGCGTCGCGCTCGTGCGGATCGGGGATGTGTTCTCGCCGGCCGGCCGCATTGGCGCTGTGCCAAAGTCGTCCGGCAGCAAATAGCCGAAACGGAACTCGATCCCGGTGTTGGCGTAAGTGGCGAAGTTGCCCAGGCTGCCGCCCCAATGGGTAATCGCGTCCCACCGCCATGGCCCGGCAGGCTGCTGCAGCGCGAACCGCTTTCGTCGCTCGTGAATGAACTGCACCACAGGTTCGTTTTGCAGTTGGTTGTCCCAGCCATTGAACCTGTCCACGCCAATGACGCCGTGCCACCAGTCCTGAACTTCTCCGGCTTTGGCAGCAGGCCCCACGATGCCTAACCGTAGTTGCGAAGTCCGCAGGTCGTCGCCTTTTCGAGCGTTGTAGCCCACGCTGAACATCAATGCGCCGGCGTAAGGCCGGTCGTCTGCAATCAGTTCGTGCGGCTCGCGGTCGGTGGGCGTGTACATCGTCTGACCGAGCCCAATAGTCATGTTCAACTCATCGAACCCGCCAGGCTGCAAGCTGGAGAACGCGTGGTTCAACCGTCTGGCGATATCGGGCAGGCACGGGTCATCCGCACGGTGGATTAGATTCGGCGAAACCAGCGTGAGCAGGAAGCCATTGGAGTACCCCTGGTCCTGCCCGAGGCCGCCGAACATGTCGTTGTCGATTCGCAGATTCACCGTGGATTCGGCCGCAATGCCTTTGCGGTCGCAGCGCTCCTCAGCCAGCGCCGAGCCACTCCAGAGCATTGCCCCAATCGCCATCCAGCCTTTCCACGCAGGGGATTCACTCGCTACATGCGGCAAGCGGCCAGAGCGCTTCGCCGCCAAGCGAACGGAACACAGCGTTTCCAGCCCAGGCACTTCTGCCTGGCACATGGCAGGTTCGCATGCGCCGTCGATAAAGCGATGATGGCGTGGCGTTGCAGTGGGTGACGGCGTGGGTCGCCGCTGTAGAGCCGGCTTATTCATTTGGACGTCGCACTTCTGCAGTTTCGCCAACGGCGAGAACCCGCTTTTCTGAAGCAGTCAGCCCCAGTCTTTTCCACTCCGCCGCCAGGCGAACTGGAGGTTCATCGAGCGGTTCGTAGGTCAACTTGAACGTCCCCCAGTGCATGGCGAAAAAGCTCCGCGCACCCAAGTCTAGATAGGCTTGGACAGCTTCCTCTGGATTCATGTGTTGCGCCCGCATGAACCATGCCGGGTCGTAGGCGCCGATCGGTAGAAGCGCCGCGTCAATCGCCGGAAAGCGACGACCGATCTCCCGGAAGCCGTCGAAATATCCCGTATCGCCCGAGTGATAAATGCTGGCGGATGGCCCCTCGACGACGAATCCGCCCCATAGCGTTTCGTTGGCGTCGGTGAGGCCACGACGGCTGTAGTGCTGAGCAGGCACAAAAGACACTTTGGCGGAGCCAAGTTCAGCGGATTCCCACCAATTCAGTTCGCTTGCGGGAATGCCCTTCTTCGCCAGGAACGCCTGCATGCCCAGCCCGGCGATCACCGGCGCACCGACCTGCTGTACGGAGGGAAGATCGAGGTGGTCGTAGTGGTTGTGCGTGATCAGCACGGCATCGATGGGCGGCAGGTTTTCGGGCAGCACGCCGGCCGGAACATTTCGTCCCCCCGGGCCCAGGGCAAGGTCGCCAAAGATCGGATCGATGAGGAACGACTTGCCCTCTAGCTGCACCAGCCAGCTTGCATGTCCAATCCAGGTGAGGCGAGCGCCTTCGCCCGGTCCCGGCGGACTGGCGATCGCTACGAGGTCGGTCTCGACACATGGGACGGGTGCTTTTCTTGGAACACCGCGGCCACGCCCGGCTAGGCTGTCCAGGACCAACATGCGAAATGCCGGCAGCACAGTACCAGGGGCCGCGCTGCCGTCGAGATTCCTGAAACGTCTGGAGCCATTGCGAGTTGCCATAGCTACCCCTCCCACAAAAAGAAGATCGAGATGAACGCAGTTGGCAGTGGCTGGCCAGATAACGCGCTCCAGCACACATTCCCAATGCCCTGCGTCCCGCTCATTTCGAGTCGAATCCGAAACACAGCAAAAGCCCAGCAACGGGCCATGCCATGAATCGCCTTCTCAGAACCGATACAGGTAGCCGAGTCCCACGCCGTACTGCGTGCTCTTTTCGACCAGCGGGCTGTTGCGGATCGAACTGCCCATGTGCTTGGCGCCCATATCGAGGAACACCGTGTGCTTGGGCACAGGCTGCCAGTCAACGCGCAGTCCGATTTCGGTATTGACCGAGGAACTGCCGCTGTAGGCCGGGCGCCAGCTTTGCGCTTCGTCCGACCTCACGCCGTAGTAGTAATCCACGTACTTGCTGTCCACCCACTCGGCCGCGAGCCGCGGTGTCAAACCGATCGGGCCTGCGGTGAAACGCCGATCGATCTGCAGCGTCGCCCGCGTTCCCTTGCTGTTGCTCATGGCATCGGTCAGCACTTCGGCAGACAGGTTGGCAATGCCGCTGCGCCAGATGGCGGCACCGCCGACCCAGAAGCTGGAATCCCGGTCGCGCATACCCGCGAAGTACGGCGAGTCGCCAGAATCGAACTCCTCCATGGCATACCGGCCACGCAGCCTGAAAGACACCGGCCCCAACGACGGGAGCTTGACGTCCAGGCCAGGGCCGGCCACCTGAATCCACTTATTCTCATAGGTGATCATCGGCAAGCCACGCACGCGGTTATCGAAGTCCCGGTAAACGCGGTACTGCATGCCACCGGCGACGCCGATCCCCCATGTCGATTCACTGCGCTCGGCTTCGGCCATGGCCTGGCCTCTCGCGGACCTCTTCGTATCGTCGGTCTGAGCAACGGCGGCGGGAGTGGAGAAAATGCCGGCGACCAGAATCGGCAGCGCCGCATAAGACGGCTGGCGTCGCAGCCGGGCTGCGCAATGAAGGCGTGATGACATGATTGATCCCTTTCAAGGAGAACGTGAAGAATGCCTCTCCCCATGCAGGGGATCGGCTGCTGGCGGACCGCGCCATCGAACTGCGCCGATAGGCTCGCGGACCGTCGGCAGACGGCCGCACTTCACCGTCTGCCTGACTTCCATCTCGTTTTGACGACCCGACGTCGTCTCGCACCAGTCCGGCCACACGCTGCTCGCCATGAAGGGAGGCGACGGACGCGCTGCGGGAGTGCCGCATCGTGGCGAAGGCTGCTGTGTCATCGTTCAAGCGCCCCCTCGCCGGCGGTGGCGCGCTCGGTGTGTCGAAAGAATCCGAGCGATGCCAGCCATTTCTCGAACTTGTCCACGTACAGGAACACGGTAGGCACGACGAGCAAGCTCAATGCGGTCGATGTGATCAGGCCGCCGATCACCGCCATGGCCATGGGCCGGCGGAAGCTCGAATCCGCGCCAAGCCCCAGCGCGATGGGCAACATGCCGGCGATCATCGCGATGGTGGTCATCACGATGGGGCGCGCTCGCTTGTGGCACGCGTCCAGCAAGGCATCGTGAACAGACAAGCCGCGATCGCGCATGCCGATGACCGCGTACTCGACGAGCAGAATGGAGTTCTTAGTGACGATCCCCATCAGCATGACCAGCCCGATCATTGAAGGCACGCTCAACTGGCTGCGCGTGACCAGCAGCGCGAGAAACGCGCCGCCGATGGACAGCGGTATGGCCGAGAGAATGGTGATCGGCTGAAGAAAGTCCCTAAACAGCAGCACCAGCACGCAGTAGATGCACAGGACACCAACCACGAGCGCCATACCGAAGCCCGCGCCGAGTTCGGCAACGATCTCTGCATCGCCGGCCTCGACCACCTTCACGCTGGATGGCAGGAACTTAATCGAAGGCAGGTTGGCGGCTGCTGCTTGCGCCGTTCCAAGTGCGGTGCCCCCCAGGTCAGCCGAAATGGTGACGTTGCGAAGGCGGTCGTGGCGGTCGATCTGCGCAGGACCACTCTCCACGGACAGACTGGCAACGCTGGCAAGCGGCACCGGCCCGTCGCGGCCCGGTACGCGCATGTTGCCGATCGTGTCAATGTCCTGCCGTGCTGCATCGGGAATGCGCGCACGGATATAGACCTGCCGGTTGTCCAGGTTCAGGCGCGCGACCTGCGAATCGAAATCGCCGCTCGTCGCCACCCGTACCACGTCGCCGATCGCTGCGGTCGTCACGCCACGCTCGGCCGCGCGTTCCGGGTCGGGGCGGATGATGATCTCGGGACGTTCCAGGCTTGCGGTGGAGGCGATGCCCGTGAGGCCCTTGACGTCGCGCAGTTCGGATTCCACTGCCTCTGCGCTCGCCTTGAGCACCTCGGCATTGTCGCTGGCGAGGATGATCGAAAGTTTCTCCCCCGGCCCTCCACCACCAACAGCGAAGCGCGCGCCTGCAACGTTGAACAGGCGCTCTCGCACAGCTTTCTCAATGACCTGCTGCGATGGCCGATCGCCACGCGGCCCCATCGTGAGCGTGAGCGACGCCCGCCGAACCTCGCCAGCACGCGTGCCTCCTGGCCCGGCACTCTGCGCAGTGCCCACCGTGGCGAAGACGTGGGCGATGCCATCCACATCGCTGACGGCCTTGCGCGCAGACTCGGCAACCGCCAATGTGTCCGCCATCGAACTGGCCGGCGGCAACTCGATGCTCACGGTCGTCGTGCCACTGTCGGAGGCCGGGATGAAGCCCGTCTCGATGAAGGGTACAAGGGCGAGCGAAGCGGCCAGAAAGATGACCGCGCCGCCCAAGGTGGTCTTGCGGTGCTTCAGGCACCAGCGCGCCGTTGCCATGTACCAGCGCATGACCCGGCCATCTTCTTTCTCGGGAATCGGTTCGGGCTTGAGCAGGTAGGCTGCCATCATTGGCGTGAGCAAGCGCGCGACGAGCAGCGACGCGAGCACGGCGATCACGGCGGTCCAGCCGAACTGCTTGAAGACCAAGCCGCCAATGCCGCTCATCATGGCGGTCGGCAGGAAGACGACCACCAAGCTCATGGTGGTCGCCATGACGGCCAGGGCGATCTCGGTCACGGCATCCTCTGCTGCCTTCCGGATCGATTTGCCCATGTGCCGGTGGCGCTCGATGTTCTCGATCTCGACGATGGCGTCATCGACCAGGATGCCCACGACCACCGCAAGCGCCAGCAGCGTGACGGTGTTGAGCGTGAAGCCCAGCCAGGCCATGGCCGCGAACGCGGGCAGGATGGACAGCGGTAGCGCGGTCGAGGCGATCAGTGTCGCGCGCCAGTCGCGCAGGAAGAGCCAGACGACGATCATCGCCAGGATGGCGCCTTCGTAGAGCATCGCCATCGAACCTTCGTACTGCTCCAGCGTCTGGCCGACCGACCCAGAAATCTCCGTCAGGCTGAGCGCCGGATCGGCCTGCTGGAGGCCGGCCAGGGCCTCGCGAACGCCCTCGGCCAGCCGCACTTCGTCAAAGCCCCTGGCGCGATACACGCTGAAGCCGACCACGTGCTTGCCATCGAGCAAGGCCGCGTGCGTGGGATCAGCCTGACCATCGATTATGGTCGCGATCTGGTCCAGCCTGAAGCTCGTGCCGTTCGACAGCGAGATCCGCAGGCCCGCAAGCTCCGATGCTTGGCGAACCGTGGCGATCGTGCGAACCGACTGCTCCTCGCCGCCGAGCTGTCCGCGGCCACCCGAGGACTGCTGCTGTACCTGGCGCAACGCTCGGGAGACATCCGCCGCGGTGATGCCAAGGGCAGACATGCGCAGCGGATCGACCTCGATCCGAACCTCGCGTTCGATGCCGCCAAGCCGCTCGAACCGGCCAACACCGGACACGCCGAGCACGGTCTTGGCGACTGTATCGTCCACGAACCAGGAAAGCTGCTCCTCGCTGAGACGGGAGGAAGCGATGGCATAGGTGAGCACCGGAGCACCGACGCTGTTGGACGCGCTGACCGTCGGTTGCAGCAGATCAGGCGGGAGGTCGGAGCGAATGCCGTCCACCGCGTTCTTGGTCTCGATCAGCGCGTCCGACAGATTCTTTTCCAGTACGAATTGCACCTGGATCGACACCAAGCCATCCGTGACTGATGTGGTCAGATGGTTCAGCCCGCTCAAGGTCGCGAGCGCGTCCTCGACCTTGCGTGCGACCTCCGTTTCGAGTTGAGCGGGGGCCGCCCCCGGCTGCGACAACGCTACCGTAACCATCGGCAGATCGAGGTCGGGCAAGTCCTGCGTGGGCAGCTTCTGGAATCCCCACAATCCGGCGAGCGCCAGCAGCGCGAACAGCAGGATCGAGGGTATGGGATTGCGAATGGACCAGGTGGCGAAGTTCATGGCTTGGCCGCTCCTGCCGGACGGCCTTGGGAGATGCGCACCAGATCACGGTCCTTGAGGAACCCTGCGCCCTGGACGACGACGTGTTCATCTTTGCCAAGCCCGTCGGTGATCTCGACCTCCCGGCCATTGCGCCGGCCGACAGTGACGCTTCGCAGCGACACCCGGGGCGTTGCGCTGGCGTCGGCCAACGCGAGCACATGGCTGCGCCCATCGCGAATGACGACGCTCTCGGCGGGCACGACCAGCGCCGCGCCGCTCCCCAGCCCAAGGCTGCCGCTGGCGTACATGCCAGCCCGGGCCGAGCTACCTGGTCGGAGGTCGGCATAGACGATGGCCAGGCGCGAGGCGCTGTCCAGCACGGGCGAAGTCTGTCGAACGGTCGCCGTCGCGGTGTTGCCGTCGGGAAGTTCAAGCGTGACTTCCTGGCCGATCTTTACTTGGGCCAGTTGTCCCGCCGTCAGCTCGCCACGCCATTCCAGGCGCCCCTGGCGAATCATCCGGAACAATTCCTGGCCCACCGGGACGACGGTGCCAAGGGTCGCCGTTCTGGCGCTGATGACACCATCATCGGGCGCCCTGACGTCGGTGTAGCGCAGCCGTAGCGCATTGGCCGCGAGCAAGGCATCGGCGGTCTTGGATTGGGTCACGAGCTGCAGCACGTCCTGATCGCTCATGGCGCTGCTACGCTGCAACGCCAGACCGCGCTGGCGGTTGGCGGCCGCTTGATCGGCATTCGCCTTCAGTTGCGCGTGTTCCGCCTCCAACAGCGCGCGATCGAAACGGGCGATCACCTGGCCCTTTTTCACAACGTCCCCGACGTTGACGCGAACGTCGATGAGTTGGTAGCCGCCGATCTGCGAGCCGATGCTGGCTTCTTCCCATGCGGCAATCGCGCCGGTGGCTTTGATTTGCAGCGGCCAAGACACCTCGCGTGGCGCGGCGCTTGTCACGGTGAGCGCTGGCGTGGCGGCGGGAGTAACTTCGGCCGGGCTCCGATCGCGCTGCACGAAGACGAGCGCCAGCGCCGCCGCAACGACGGCGATGGCCCCGATGGCATACGCGACCCGGTTCCTGCGCAGGTGACCAGGAGTGGGCGAATTGCGGGGGTGCTCTTGTTCTGGGCTCATCTGCGAATACTTTCGTTGCGGGCGATAGGGGTATCGGTCGTCTTTCGGGTCACCGGCGGCTCCGGTGCCGCCGCCGACAGCGGCGGATTCCCTGCGGCGCGCACGAGGGAAACCCAGGATCGAGCGCGATCGGAAGCAGCCGAAATGGCGCTCTCTTGCGCGCTGTTGAACTGCCGTCGCGAGCCTTCCAGCTCGAACAGGCTGATGGCGCCGGCGCGATATCGGGCTTCGTTGGCTTGCAAAGCAATGCGAGCTGCATCGGTAGCCTGTCGGGACGTGCCCACGCGCTGCTGCGCCGACGACAGCGCAGCCAGAGCGTCCTCGACATCACGGGTCGCTGTACGCAGGGTGTCTGCCAAGGTCGCCAGGGCCGCGCGATACCGCGCTTCGGCGACATCGACGTTGGCCGCCCCCAGCCCCGCATCGAAGATGGGCACGGACACCGCGGCGCCGGCGGACCAGGTATCGAAATTGACCGTGGACCCCAGTGCGCGAATCCACTGGCCCGTCAGGAGCGCAGACAGATCAACACGCGGCAGACGCTCGGCACGGGCAACACCGATCTCGGCATATGTGGCGGCGAGTTCCCGCTCGGCTGACCGGACCGCAGGATGCTGGAGAAGAACGGTTGCCGGCAGATCCAGTCGGGATGACGGCGCGATGGGTACGATGGCCGCGGGATCATCGAGATGTTCGACTGCAACGGATGCCGACGAATCACTACTGGGCGGCACGGAGGGAGATGACATCGCGAGGCGCCGAGCCTCGCCGTGCTGGAGGTGGACAATGGCCTGAAGGTCCAGGCGCGACGAGGGCGCGAGGGAGGCGGTGGCCGCGGGACCAGCCGGGCGGCTGATGGCTGCGGCTTGCGACGAGTCACCGCTGGGCGATACAAGCGGCGGCTGCATCGCAAGCTGCCGTACCGTCGCGGCCTCCCGGCCGCTAAGGGCGACAAGCGCGTCCACCAGGGTCGTGCAGGCCTCTTCCTGGCTGAAGCGATTGGTTCTCGCGGCGGCAAGATTGCTCAGTGCGCTGGCTTCTTCCACGGGCGCGACATTGCCAACCGCGAGGCGCTGACGGATCAGCGAAAGCTCGGTTTCACGCGAGGCGATGTCCTGGCCGCGAATCGCGAGGGAATAGTTGCAGGCGCGCAGGGCCACGACGCCGTCGGCGATCTGCGCGGCCAGGGACAGCCGGGCGTCATCGGCGTCCGCGTTGCGCGCGTCGAGCCGGCTGCGGGCCGCGTCTTCCGTCGCACGGGCACGGCCCCAAAGATCAAGCTCCCAAGCAAGGCTGCCGCCCAAAGAACCCGTAGTGGCGTTGATTGTCTCGGCGCCGCCCGTCTGGCCCTGCGACTTGCCGCGCGACAGCGATCCGTTGCCACCAAGCTGGGGAGCGCGCCGGGCACGGCTCGCTCCCAGCCCCGCACGCGCTTCATCGACACGTGCGGCTGCTTGTGCAAGCGTGGGGTTGTCGATCAACGCCGAGGCGACGAGGGTGTCGATGGCGGGATCGCCCAGATGCGTCCACCAGTCCTCGCGCAACTCGGCGCCACCGACTGGCGTACCTGCCTTGGCGTTCGCCCAAGCCGTCGGCACATCGACGTGTGGCGTCGCATAAGGCGGCTGCGTCGCGCAGCCACCGACGCAAAGCGCTGCGGCCATCACGCACGCCCCAAGCCGCGGTCCAGGGTGACCTTGGCGATGCGTCAGATCGTGCAGCGTCGCCATCACAGCTCGCGCACCAGTGAGAACGCTCTTGCCATGATCGGCCGCAGATTTGCCTGCCCACCGTCGGCGTACCATTCATCCAGGGCGGCCGTCCATGCTGACGTCGCCGCGCCCACGATGATGCGCGCCTCCAGCAGGCTCAGGCCCCGTTCGCCGTATCGCTCCACCAGCACGGCGGCAAGCACCACTTCTCGCTCCATCCGCTTCTCGCACTCCTTCGCGAGCAAGGGCGGTGCTTCCTTCAGGAGGCGCACCAGAGCAAAAGCCATGTCGGGATTGGCGTCATAGAGTTTGAGCACCGTCCCCAGCGTTTCGCAGACCGCATCCAAGGGGCGCTCCTCGGCGGGCCTGCCCCTCAACTCGTCGGCCAACTGAACGGTCTTTTCTTCATGCCAGGCAAAGACCAGATCCTCTTTGGTCTTGAAGTAGCGAAAGAAGGTGCGCCGCGCGATGCCCAGAGGGTCGACGATCTGCTCGATGGTGGTGTGGGTGAAGCCTTGCTTCAGAAACAGCGCGAGCCCGAGGTTGGACAACTCCCTGCGGGTGCTCTCCTTGTGTCTTTCGCGAAGGCCAGGGTTTTTCTGTGTCATGGGTGCATTCTGCCTTAACTGGCACTTGGTGCCAATACTGCATTATGCGCCAATTGGCACTTTGTGTCACAATGACTGAAGTTTTGGCTGAACCGCCCCTGTCGGCGTTTCATTGGCTTCAGGGGAGAGAAGCGCTATGGAAGACGTATCCCGAGCCACGGTTGAGCCGTGCGAACCCGGTCGCGCGCAGGCCACCAACGCCGACCCTCTCGGCTGCCGAGCCGCGCGCTCCGACCTTTCCGATATGCAGGAGGCGGCTTCATGAGTCGCCTTCGGCCCCCGTTTCACATACTGCTGTGGGTACTGCTCGTCGCGCTGCTGCCAGGCTGCGCGGTGGTGTCCGTTTCATCCATCTCACCCAAGGAGTACCTGGCTGAGCGACGTGGCGACGTGCTCACCACGGGCCGGCTGAGCACGGCCGCGCAGGAGGTGCTGCGCGTGGTCGGCATCGACGACTGCCGTGAACGCCAGGAGGCCTGCCGACAGACCCTGGCGCAGGCGAGCGGCATCACCGAGGAGCAGCGCCAGTCCGCGCTGTCCGAACTGTGGCTGGAAGCGGCACTCGCGGCCGACCAGGCGCCTGCCAGCTCGACCCGGCAAGCCCCGGCGCTGGACGCGTGGCTTGAAGCAGCGCGGCACGCCTGGGCCTACCTGTTTTTCACCGAGCGGCGCCCCGGAGAACGCGCGTTCGAGGACCGCCAGACCCAAGTGCGCGACTACTACAACTACGCCGTCGAGCAGACCGTGACACGCCTGTTCAACGCCCGCTGGCGCGAGCGGGTTGCCGCCACCCGCAACACCGGGGCTTCTGTCCTCCATCTTGGACAGTGGCGTCTAAGCAGCCACGTCGAGGGGTTTGCACGCACGCAGGGTGCGGCGCTGCCAGAGGCGCTGGTGACCGCTTCCTCGCTGCGCTTCTCCGGCCTGCGCAACACCTATCGGCGCGACGGCTTCGGCGCCCCGCTGGTGGCGGTCCTCCCGCCGCTACCAACCAGTCCCCCGGTGCCTTATACCGAGATGCGGTATCCCGCGATCACTGCGCTGATCACCTTCGAGGGCCGGAACCTGCAAGAGGTGCTGGGCACCCGCCGCGTGGATATTCGCCTCTACGATCCTTACCGCGCGAAGCAGATCGACACGGCCGGGGTACAGGCTCCGCTCGCGGCCAACTTCACTGCCGGTTATGGCCTTTGGCTCGCGCGCTCCGGCTTCGCCACACAAGCGCTGCGTACCCTGTTCGGCATGAGCGACGGCATCGTGCGGCCGCAAATCCAGTTGATGCAGCCCTATGACCCGGAACGGGGGATCGTCGTCATGCTGCACGGACTGGCGAGCAGCCCGGAAGCATGGGTCAATGTGGCCAACGAGGTGCTGGGCGACGAGACGCTGCGCCAGCACTATCAGATCTGGCAGGTCTATTACCCAACGAATGCCCCCCTGGCCCTGAACCGGCACGCCATCGAGCAGGCGCTGACACAGACACTGGCCCACTTCGACCCCCAGGGCACGGCCCGCGCCTCACGCGACATGGTGCTGGTCGGCCATAGCATGGGTGGCGTGCTGTCGCGGCTGTTAATGTCCGATGCCGGTCAGGCGATGTGGCCGTTGTTACCTTCGGGAGCGAAAACGCGCATGGCATCGGACCCGGAACTCCAGCGCGATCTGACCGCATATGTGGAGTTTCGGCCGATGCCGCAGGTCACACGCGCCGTTTTTATTGCCGCACCGCACCGCGGCACGCCCTTCGCCGAGAACCGGCTAGCACGCCACGCCGCCAATCTCGTCACCTTGCCTCTGGCCATGCTGGAGCAGGCGGGCGATCTGACGCGACGGCTGGCCCGGCTGTCTCCCCAGAGTCAGGGCCGCGAACCGCTGCACATCCCGAACAGCATCGACAACCTTAGCGATCGTGACCCATTCGTGCGTGCGGCTGCGCAATTGCAGATCAGCCCGAGGGTGCGCTACCACTCCATCATTGGCCGCGAACGCCCCGAGGAGGTACTGGCGCAGTCCAGCGACGGCGTGGTGCCCTATGCCAGTGCGCACCTGGAAGGCGCGTTGTCCGAAAGGGTCATCACGTCATGGCACAGCGTGCAAGAAACGCCAGAGGCGATATTGGAGATACGCCGCATCCTGCTGGAGCATCTCCTGTCGGCCGCAGCCGATCTCCGCTGCGAGGGCTGTTGACAGGAAACGCAAACGCCTTCTGCACGACACCAAACAGCCGGCTTGGAAAGCGCCGCCTTCGGAGCACATGCATGCTCCAAGGCAGTGGTCCACGGTCAATGGCAATGCGGCGCGTCGCCCGGGGTGATGATCACAGCTCGTGAACCAGTGCGAACGCGCTTGCCATGATGGGCCGCAGGTTTGCCTGCCCGCCGTCGGCATACCACTCATCCAGCGCTGCCATCCACGCCGACGTGACCGCGCCAACGATGATGCGCGCTTTAAGGAGGCTCAGCTTCTGCTCGCCTTCTCGCTCCACCAATGCAGCAGCAAGCGCCAATTCCCGGTCCATCCGCTTTTCGCATTCCTTGGCGAGCAAGGCCGGAGTTTCTTTCAGAAGGCGTACCAAAGCAAAGGCGAGGTCTGGATTCGCGTCGTAGCGCATGAGGGTCGTCGCCATGGTTTCGCAAACCGCTTCCAGGGGACGCTCCTTCGCGGGCCTGCCCTTCAACACCTCGACCAATTCAACCGTCTTCTCTGCGTGCCACGCAAAAACAAGTTCCTCCTTGGTCTTGAAGTACCGAAAGAAGGTGCGTCGCGCGATGCCCAGGGGCTCGACGATCTGCTCGATGGTGGTACTTGCGAAGCCTTGTTTCAAGAACAGTTCCAGTCCGAAGTTGGACAAGTCTGTTCGAGTGCTTTGTTTGTGCCTTTCACGAAGGCTGGGGTTCTTCTCTGTCATCCAAATCGCTCTGCTTTATGGCATTGAGTGCCATTAAAGCACAATGCGCCAACTGGCACTTTGTGCCAGAATTAAGTAAAATTGGTCCTAGCACCGCTCTTCGACGCGCCGCTGGGTAAACCATAACCCAGAGAAAGGACCTATGGAAAAAACACTGAAAGCCGCGGCTGAGCCGTGTAAGCATCCGCCAGGCAAGTTCGTGCCGGTCATCGATCGCAACCGCTGCGAGGGAAAAGGCGACTGCGTCAGCGCCTGTCCGAAAGACGTGTTCGTGCTCGGTGTCCTTCCCAAGTCCGATCGAGACGGCCTCTCCTGGATTGGCAAGGTGAAGGGCTTTGCTCACGGTTGGAAGCAGGCCTTCATGCCGAATGCCAGTGCATGTGAGGCATGTGGCCTATGCGTCACTGCCTGCCCAGAGCGCGCAATCAAACTTGAGCGAGCTTGAACTGCTGTAACGTGCTCTGCTCCTATATTTCTTATGGCAAGCGCCTTAGCAAAAAGGTCCGCTAATTGTGCCCCCGCTGATCCAGATGGGGATCTGAGCGCCGCTCGAAGAGCGGCAGATGTGCCGCTTAGAGCAGGGCATTGCTACCGAAAGTGGTCAGCGAAGCGAGGAGCGTCAGTGTGGCGCTGTGTTCATCTCCGTTCGGCCCTGTGGGACAGACCCGTAAACCATTCCAGCGCGTCTTCCCAGTGCGATGTCGCTGATTGGCGGAAATAGCCCATATGTCCGAGCGCGCCGCCGGATTGGGAAGGATTTAGGTCCTTGCACGTTAATGGTGCATTGCGATAAGCCTCCACAAAGGCATCCCGCGAGGCTGGCATCGCCCACCGGTCATCAAGCGCATTGGCAGCCACGATAGGCGTGCGCACGTCGGCGAAATTACTTTCGATGCCAGACATGGCAGGGTCGTCGAAAAAATAACGGGGAAAGCGGCACCAGTGCCGCCACTGGCGGTAGACATCGACGGGAAGATCCTCACCCATGCCCAGCATCTTCCAAGGGCAGTACCCCTTCCACCACGTCAGGACCGGAAGAACGAGGTGCCACATCGCCAGTACGCGCACGCGTTCACCCATCGGCATGTAGCCATGCCAGCCCGCCCCAGTACCAAATACATAAAAGCCTGCAACTTTCTGGTGGTTGGGGAGCAACCCGAAGGCATGGCCGCCAAATGAGTGCCCGACGATGAATAGCGGCACCTGCGGATGGGCCATAGCATCGACCGCTGCCGCCAGATCGAGTCGTCCCCAGTCCAACAAATCCATGCGGAAGTTCTTCAGTGATCCGGGATGCGAGCGGCCGATCCCCCGATAGTCGAAGGTCAGGACCTCAAAGCCCCGGGAAGTAGCGAATTCGGCGAAGCGCTTGTAGAAGCCTTGGGGTACGGCGGTGGCGCCGGCTACGACCAGACATGCATGGGGCGGGACGTCTGGCACATACCGAGTGGCGCCAAGTACGTAGCCATCGGCGGCGGTCAGTTCAATCAGGTTCAAGGTCACGGCCATTTCACGCTATCTATGACGACTGTCATATTAGAATTCGCGAGGCTAGACTATGACGACTGTCTTAGCAAGGGTGTTGTCATGAGTCCTCGTCAAACCGGCGGCCGCCAGCGTGTCGTTGCCGTAGCCGCCGAGATGCTGGCCCGGCACGGCTTGAACGCGACCAGCATCCGGGAGATGGCCAAGCGTGCCCAGGCGCCCTTCGGCTCGACCTACCACTACTTTCCGGGCGGCAAGCAGCAGGTGATTTCTGAGGCGGTGTTGCAGGCCGGTGCGCGAGTGCAGCGGCAGTTGGAAGGTCATTTACGCGAAGGGCTCCGGCCGGGGTTGCGTGCGTTTTTGGGTTTGTGGCGCGATATCCTGCTGCGCTCTGATTTTCGCCAGGGTTGCCCGGTCATGGCCGCAGCGGTCGAACAACCGATTGAGGGTGAAGCGGTAGAAGCACTGGAGGCAGCTGCGCTGACGTTTGGCCAGTGGAAGGCGATACTGTCTGCATCACTGCAATCTCACGGACACACGTCCGTTAATGCATCCCAATTGGCCACTCTCATCGTCGCCAGTATTGAAGGTGCGATCGTGCTATGCCGCGCGGAGCGCAGCGTCGCGCCATTCGATGATGTGGCACGGCAGTTGGAAATCTTGGTGCAGCCAAAAGGCTCATGTTGATTTCGTGAAGTAATTCGCACCTAGCCTTGACGATCTTGCAACATGCTGAAGATGATGTGCGCTATCAGAGTTCAGGCCCGCGCTGCCGGCCAATCTCCCACAACGCGCCACCGCCGCGCACTGTCGCGGCGATCTGCTGCCCCAGCCGCTGTTCGATCACCGACCGCCACGGCACCAAGCTGAATTCCTTGCCGTCATCAAGCATCGCGTAGCGCCCGCTGGCGAGCATGACGGAGCGCCGGTAGATGCCGGCCACGCGCTCCCCGTCCGTGACGGAGCGATGCGTCAGGCCGGTGTCGGCGGCAATGTCCTTCGCTGCCTGCGCCAGCTCCCGATTGCGCAACGTTTCCAGCAGATTCCGGGTGACAATCACCCGCTGCCCGCGCCGCTGGGCCAGCCCCTCTTCTTCGAGGAAGTCGGCGCGCTGCTGCAAGGCTTGCTTGGCATCGCCACCAAAGCCCAGGTCGCCCAGCCCCTTGCCGCCGCCGATCAATTGCTGATCCAGCCAGGTCGCGCCGATTACCCGCGCCTGCCGCTCGATCGACAGATGCGATTTCAGCTCCACAGCCACGCCGCCCAGCCGTTGCGCGTCGTACTGGCGGCCACGCTCCGCCAGATCGTCCGGCACCTTCCATAGTCCGTCCGCCACACGTTCCACAATGCAGACCCGGCGCAGGGATTCCAGCCGGCGAACGTGGGCCGCGACGACCTCCTGCGGGTCGCGGCCGGGCTTGGCTCGGCCTCGCTCGATCACCAGGTGATGATCGGGGCGATACAGACCATCGCTCGCCAGCGCGGCGATGTTCTTGTCGGCCGACCGCATCTCGGCGGCACCGCGTACCTCCACCACGGCTCCGGTCGCGTAGTTCGCCAGCTCGTCGCGGGCATTCAACGCGACGTAGTGGGCCTTGCCATCCACGCCGTCGATGACCAGATAACCGCGGTCGTGCAGCTCGTCGGCCAAGCCCTTGCCGGCCACGCGGCCGATGATGGTGCGGCCATCGTCGCCCGGCTCGAACACCGCCAGATCGCGCGGCTGGCCGCTCATCGCCCGCTGCATGGTGCGGATGATGTCGCCGCGCTCGCCCAGGGCGCGCAAGGTCTTCTCCGCATCCGCATGGATGGCCCAGGTGCCAGGCTGCACTTCGTCGGCCAGGCCCAGGCGCTGCAAGCGTTGCAGGCGGCCGATCAGCAGCAGGCGCTGGCGTTGCAGCCGGGGTTCGTTCAAGCGCTCGATCCGCACTCGGCCATCGTCGCCGACCTCGCGCTGCAATGTGCGGTCGATGCTCGTCCACCGCTCTTGCTCCACTTCGCGCTGCAAAGTCTGCTGGATCTCCAGTTCGGTGCGCGGCCCCAGCCATTCCGTCGCTAGCTCGGCGGCCCGATGGCGGAAGCCGTGGGCGATGTAGTCGCCCGCGATGATGAGGTCTTTGCCCGTGTCGTCGCGCCCGCGCACGATCAGGTGGGTGTGCGGGTTGTCGGTGTTCCAGTGATCGACCGCCACCCAATCCAGCCGCGTGCCCAGGTCGGCTTCCATGCGATCCACCAGATGCCGGGTGTAGGTGCGCAGGTCGTCCAGTTCAGCCCCGTCCTCCGGCGAAACGATGAAGCGGAAATGGTGGCGGTCATTGGAGCAGCGTTCCTTGAAGGCATCGAGGCCGGCGGTGTCGGTCTGCGGCCCGTAGGCTTGGCCCAGTTCGCCGTCGCGGCCCACGCCATCGCGTTCGACGTAGCGCAGGTGCTTGGCGAGCGATTGCGGACTGGCCCGTTGGTGATTGACCAGCAAGGTCTTGATGGTCACGCGCCGCGACATGGGCGTTAGCTTCGCCCCGGCAAAGCGCGCCGCCGTATGGCCGCGCCCCAGGCGCGAGCCAGGCCGCTGGCCGGTGCCGGCCGCCCCAGGACGGCGCACCGCCGACTTGCCGCTGCTGGCTTTGCCGGCCTGCTTGAGCACCTTGGAAACGAAGCTCTGCCCCTGGCCCTTGCCCCGGTTTTTCGGGGCGCTGGGGCGCACCCGGAAATCGTCGTCGCGGCGGTCGGTCATTGCCGTTCTCCCTGCAAGCCCTGGCGAGTCCTGTCGTGCGAAGCACGCGGACATGCCTGCATTGGCGCGACCCTCGCGCCCCACGCGGCACGGCGGCGAAGCCGCTCCGTGCCGCGCCACCCCCATGTGCAGACAAGCTTTCGACGCGGCCCGGTGCCGCGTCCTTTTGTCTTGCCTTCCGCCTTTACCCCTCGCTGTCGCTCCGGGCGTCGGCGGCCCGGCGGCGCGGCGCTGCTTGCAGCCAGCCCGCCGGCGAACGCGCCAATGGCCGCAGGCCGGGCGCGTTCGAGGCAAGACGCCTGCACGCTGGACGGCTGCGCCGGATGTTGCGCGAGGCGCGGCGCGAATGCGCCCGCGCTGCACGCGCGACGACACGGCAGCAGCCACTGGAGCGACATGCCCGATGGCACGATGAGAGGCACGGCAAGGTGCAGCGAATCGACGACCATCATGGGCGTGTCTCCAGCCAGACCGGATGCGCGACGCCGATCACGGCGGATGCGCTGACCGGGCCGAAATAGCGGCTGTCGAACGACGCCGGATTGGTCACGCTCAACAGGAACAGCTCGCCCGGTTCGAGGCGGCGGCAAAGCTGCAAGGATGGCAGCGGCCGGCCCAGCCGGTCGGCAGGCAGCGCGGCGGCCGCAGGCACGCCGTCGATGCGAACCTGCCCGGCGACGATGCAAACGTGTTGCAGCGCGACCGCGCCCACACGTTTGAGCAGCGGCACGCGGATCGGCAGGTAGCCGCGCTGCGCAGCGAGGGCGGCAGCGTCGGCAGGCAATCGGGTCAGGACGATGCTGCCCACGGACAAAGGACGTGGCAGCGAGGCCGCCCGGCGGTCGAGCGGCTGTACGCGATACCAGCCGACCGCCACGCTGTCGGACGGGTTGTAGGTCAGACGCGGCAGCGGCGACACGAAAGCCGCCCAGGCCAGCGCAGCGAGGCCGACGGCGGCGAAGCCCGCCAGCACGATGCGAACGCGCAGGCGCGAGCGAGGATGCGGCGCGGCTTCGTGCGTGCATGCGGTGTTGGATTGGGTCGTCATGGCAGCGCCCTTCCGGCCAGCCAGGCGGCGTGCCGCTCGGCGGTGTATTCGGGCAGCGCCAGGCGGGCCGCCAGACGGTTGCCCAGCGTGCGCCAGTACGCGGGCGACACGTCGATGGCGGCGATGCCTTGCCCTTCGATACCGTCGATGTGTTCCAGCACGGCACGCACCGCGTTTTCGCCTTCGGCGTGCAGCAGCAGGCGTGCGCCCGGCCGCACGCCGGGGATGCGCTGCATGTCGTCCAGCGGCGTGGCGGCTTGCATTACCATGAGTTGCCAGCGGATCGTGCCGTAGTCATTTGCTTCCCAGCGCACGCGGCAGAACATTGCACGCGGCAGGAACACTGCGCAGTGCCGCCAGCGGTCGAGCCGCAGCGTGCGCGCCGGCTCGCCGAAGCGCAGGTAGAGCTTGAATCGCGGTTCGATGTAGGCGAGCGATACGCGAGTCAGCGGCACGCTGCCAGCCTGGCCGGCGGGCGTCGAAAGTGAAGGCGGCGGCGCAGCAGCCGGTGCAGCCGTCGCCGCGTGAGCGGCAGGCAAAGCGGATGCGTTCATGGCAGGTTCTCCGTGCGGTTGTCGGGGAACTCTCGTTCCAGCACGCCGCGCAGCAACTCGGCCACGGTCACGCCTCGCGTGAAGGCCGACACCTTGATGCGAGCACGCATCGCGGGTGTGATGTCGAGGGTCGCCGCGCTGCGTGCTGGGCTTGTTGCGCTGCTTGGAGTAGTCCTCCATGAAGGTGCTGCAATACTCCTTCATGGTCGGCGCCTTGCGGGCCGCACTCTTGGCCGCGCTGGGGTCGCCGCCCCGGCGAACCTCGGCCAGCCACTCCTGCGCCATGACGCGGGCCTGCTCGACGGTCAGTTCCCCGTACTGGCCCAGGGCGGGCTTGCGGCGCTCGCCAGCGTTCGTGCGGTACTGGAGCATGAACACCTTGCGGCCGGCCGGGGTGATCTTGCACAGGAAGCCGGGAACCACGGTGTCCCGGAGTTCGACGGCCTGCGCCTGGGGCTTGGCGGCATCGACGGCGGACTTGGTGAGTTTGATTCTTGCCATGATGACTCCTCGGAAACCTCGGTTTCCAAGAGCCACATGGGAGCCACGCGACCGGAAGCCGGGTCAAGTTTCGGAAAGCACCGGCATATGTTGAACTCGCCTAAGTCCTTGATAAACCTGCTGTAGCGGGCTTGGGCGTAGTCCAGCGAAATGCCGGGCTGGAGTCATCGTGAAACAAAAAAAGGCCTGCTGTGAAGCAGGCCCGGGGTTATCTCTGGCGTCTTCAGGAGAAGATTAAGCCACCATCCACGTTAATAGTCTGTCCGGTGATATAGCGCGCATCGTCTGAAGCCAGAAACGCCACCAGTCCGGCCACATCCTCCGGCTGACCGGCACGCTTCAGCGGAATGTTTTTCACCCACTCCGCCATCAGCTCACCTTTGCCGTAGGTTTTCTCCTCGCTGCTGAGGATCTCGCCCCAGACGCGATCGTTGTAATCCCACATCTCACTATCAATGATGCCGGGACAGAAGGCGTTGACCGTAATGTTCCACGGTGCCAGCTCCAGCGCCAGACTCTGGGTAATGCCTATCACACCCATTTTGCTGGCGGCATAGTGTGGCGTGTAGATAAAGCCCTGCCGTCCCTGCCCCGATGACGTGTTAATCAGACTGCCGCTGCCCTGCTTCACCATATATTTCGCCGCTTCACGACAGCAGAGCCAGACGGCTGTGGTGTTCACGGCCAGAATCCGCTCAAAGTCGCTTTTCGGCATGGTGTCGAAGCGGTCAATGGTGATCACGCCTGCATTCTGTATCGAGACGTCAATCTGACCAAAGCGTTCAAAGGCCTGCTGATAGAGCTGCTGAACCGCCACTTCATCCGTAACGTCGACCTGCAGCGCCAGAATCTCACTGCCGTACTGCTGCGAAAGCTGGTCGGCCGTGGCAAAAACCCGATCGGCATTCGACACCATCACCAGCCTGGCCCCGTCGCGGGCGAAACGCGCCGCGATCCCGGCACCGATGCCGCGACAGGCACCGGTAATCACCACTGTTTTTCCACGTTGTTCGCGGCTCATAATTGCTCCTGTTAACTGTGACGAACATCAGTGAGAGGTGCTGCCTGCTGCTTTTTTTCATGGCGACGCAGCAGCACCACTTTGCTTTGCAGACGTTGCTGGAACTGGTCGATCACAACGGCTGTGACAATCACCAGGCCTTTAATCACCATCTGCCAGAAATCGCTGACGCCCATCATCACCATGCCATCGGCCAGGAAAACGATAACGAACGCGCCAATAATCGAGCCGGACACCCGCCCACGTCCGCCCGCCAGCGCCGTGCCGCCCAGCACCGTGGCACCAATAGCGTCCATCTCAAACATGTTGCCGGTCATTGGATGCGCGGTCTGCAACTGAGACGCCACCACCAGCCCGACCAATCCGGCGCAGAGGCCCGAAAAGGCGTAGACAAAAATTTTCACTTTAATAATCGGCACGCCCGCCAGCCGCGCGGCGGACTCATTGCCGCCAATGGCGTAGATGTAACGGCCCAGCGGGGTTTTGCGCGTCAGGTAGAGGCCGAGCAGTAAGAAGCCGAGCATCAACCAGATCGGCAGATACACGCCCAGCACGGTGCCGGAACCCAGCAGGGCAAAGCCGGTGTTGCCCAGCGCGGGCATGCCCACCAGGTTGGCGTAGGTGCTGCCGTCGTTGAACAGCAGTGCCGCCCCGCGTGCCACATACATCATCCCCAGGGTGCAGATAAAGGGCGCCACGCCCAGTCGGGTGATCACCGTGCCGTTAATCAGGCCCACCAGCACGCCAAAGATCGCCACCACCAGAATCACCTCCGGCACGTTGAGAAACAGCGTATTGCCGCCCCATAACGGGATGCCATTGGTCAGCAGCGCGCCCGCCACCATGCCGCAGATTCCGGCGACCGCCCCCACCGAGAGATCGATACCGCCGGTGAGGATCACCAGCGTCATCCCTATCGCCAGCAGCCCGGTTATGGCCACGTGCTGCGTCATGATCAACAGGTTAGAGGGAGTCAGAAAGTTCGGCACCATCACGCTGAAGAAGCCGACCACAATCAGCAGCGCAATAAAGGTGCGCGCCTTGAGGAGGTACATATAGAGCAGATACTTTTGGTTCATGACATTCTCCGGCCAGCTTAGCGTCTGGCCCAGCAGGCGTAATGGTTGCAGGCAGTCTGAACACGGCGCGCGGAATAACCCGGTAAACACGACACTGCTCAGGTTCAGACTGACGAATAAAATAGCCCAATGGGCCAGGCGCTTAATCCTGCGGGGTTGATGCCGCGATCAGATGTTCTCTCGTTGCCGCTGCACGAGGCAGATCGGCCGTTATCCGGCCATCGGCCATCACTAAAATGCGGTCCGCCAGCGCCATCACCTCATCCAGCTCGGACGATGAGAACATCACGGCCAGCCCCTGCTGAGCCAGATTGCCAATCAGGTGATAGACGTCAGTTTTGGCACCCACATCGATGCCGCGCGTTGGCTCATCCAGCAACACAACCTGCGGCCCGGTCATCAGCGCTTTACCCAGCACGACCTTCTGCTGATTACCCCCGCTCAGCGCGGTCACCAGCAGGTCGGGATCGCTGACTTTGATTGCCAGATGGCCGATCATCTCACTGACCCGCTGCTGCTCCCGGGCCGGATTTACCCGCCCCAGCGCCCGACGAAAACCGCGCAGGCTGAAATCAGAGAGTGTCATGTTGGCGGTGATCGACATCAGTTCAATCACTCCTTCGCCTTTGCGATCTTCGGGTACCAGGGCGATGCCGCTTTTCAGCCGCTGCTGAAAACTGCGTTTCGCCAGATCCTTACCGGACAGCCGGACCCGGCCCGATTGACAGGGCATCAGCCCAATCAGCCCCTTAAACAGCTCCGTGCGTCCCGCGCCCAGCAGTCCATAAATGCCGATCACCTCGCCTTTGCGCAGGCTGAAACTGACCTCATTAAGCCTGTAGCCGCCGTTCTGATGCAGCGCGGTCAGCCCCTCAACCTCCAGCACCGTTTCCCCCTGTGACGCAGGCTGATAGTCGAACTGTTTTTTCTTATCGCCCACCATCTGGGCGATAATCCACGGCACGCTGGCATCGCGCACCTCGCGCTCACTGATAAAACGGCCATCGCGAAAAATGGTGATGTGATCGCCTATCTCCATCAGCTCTTCCAGCCGGTGAGAAATGTAGATAATGGTGACACCGCGTCGCTTCAGCTGATCGATGACATTGAACAGCACTTTCACTTCCGACTGGCTCAGGGCACTGGTGGGTTCATCCATGATCAGTACCCGGGTATCCTTCGACAGCGCTCTGGCAATCTCCACCAGTTGCTGATGCCCAATGCCCAGCTCGCCCAGCGGTGCATAGGGATCGACATCGAGCTGCAGCCGATCCAGTAGCGACTTCGCCAGCGCATACTGATACTTTTCATTGATGACGCCGCGCTGGAAAAACTCGTTGGCGATAAAAATGTTGTCCATCACGTTCATGTTGGGAAACAGATTCAGCTCCTGAAAAATGATGCTGATCCCCTGCTTCTCCGCCTGATGGGTTGAGTTCAGCGACACCACCTTGCCATCCAGCAGGATCTCGCCCGACGACGGCGTTTCCACCCCCGCCAGCATCTTCATCATGGTGGACTTACCGGCCCCGTTCTCCCCGATCAGGACATTTACTTTGTTGCGATAAACGCGATAGCTGACCTGATCGAGTGCGGTCACGCCGGGATAAAGACGCGACACGTTGCGCGTTTCGATAATCACGTCGCCGGACGTTTGCGGTTGCGGATTTTGCATCTGCCGCTCCTTATTGCCGGGTGATGGCAGCCGGAGTGATATCCGGCAGCTGTTGCGGAATGTCCCAGCTGCTGAACACGCCGCTGACCCTCACTTTGTCGCCCACTTTAGGTGCGAACTGCTGCATCAGGGCTGAGGCGTGCTGATTAATCGCCTTACCGTAATCACCAAACAGCACCTGATCGTTGAAGTCCTGATAACTCGCGCCCTTATAGACATCGCGCAGCGCCGTGCCACGAATGATTGGCCCGACCTGAATAGTGACACTGTCACCTGATTCATCCTTCACGGTCATCTTTCCGCTGCGGGAAGTGGTATTGACAGCCGTTACCTCGCCGCGAACGGAAACGCTGAAGACACAGGGATTCTCAGCCTGACTGCGATAGCCGTAGGTCTGACAGGCGCTGTCAAAGTCTTTGGCAGATTGCAGCGACGACATCAGCGTCGCCAGCGGTTTCGCCTCCGCCTGGACCTGCGGCACCAGCTTCTGCTGCCAGAGCTGGTCGATGTTGGCCATCTTCGGATTGGGGGGATTTTTCAGGTCAGCCAGCTCCTGCTGCGACACAATTTTGCAGCCGCCTAACAGCATGACCATCAGCGTCAGCCAGACTCTTCGTGACATCTTCTTCTCCCTGGCACCCGCTCGCGCAGGCGCGACAGCGGTTAATTACGACTTGTAGTTAAAGTCCTGGACGCCTTTGGCGTTTTCCGGGGTAATCAGAATGCCGCGGAACATCACCCGCTGTTTCTCCGGCTTCACGCCTTTCTGAATGAAGTTATCGAGATCGGTCACGCCTTCAGCGGCAATCGCCTGCGCCTGCAGCATCACCGTGGCCTTCAGCGTGCCGGCTTTCACCGCATCGCGTTCATCGTTGCTGCCATCAATTCCCACCACGATGACATCGTTGCGACCGGCTGCCTTGAGCGCCGCAATGGCACCCAGCGCGACCGGACCGTTACCGCAGATTACGCCTTTCACATCCGGGTGCGCCTGCAGGATGCTGTCCATAATGCGCTTACCATCGATCAGGGTGCCTTTGGCATCCTGTCGCGCCACGCTCTGCATGTCGGGATACTGATCCAGCACCTGATGGAACGATTTTGAGCGAGTCACACAGTTGTTGTCGGCCAGGTTACAGGCCAGCTCGGCGTATTTGCCCTTTTCCCCCATCTTTTCGACAAAGACGTTGGCCACATCTGAACCGGCCTGGAAGTTGTTGTGGGTAATCTGCGCCAGCGCCACATCATCTACCGGAATTTCACGGTTGATCAGCACCACCGGAATGCCGGCATCTTTGGCTTTTTTGATCGCCGCCACGCTGGCGGTGGAGTCGGCGTTATCCAGCACGATACCCTGCACTTTCTTACCAATAGCGGCATCGATCAGTTCGCTCTGCTTCTTCACATCTTCGCCGTGCGATAGCACCGTAGTTTTGTAGCCCAGCGACTGCGCTTTGAGATCGGCACCTTTGGCTTCAGAGGCGTAGTAGGGATTATCGAGTGAGTTAACCAGAATCATAATGGTGCCTTTTTCGGCGGCAAACACCGCCTGAGAGACCAGGCAGGCAGCCACGGCACTACACAGCAGGGTACGGTTTTTCATGATGTTCTCTCTTATCGTTATGGCAGGGGATGAAGTTCCGGGTGTTGGATTGGCCTTACCAGATGGTGAAGCCACCATCGATCATCAAATCGGCACCGGTAATCATGTCGCTACCGTTGCTGGCGAAGAACAGCACGGCGGCGGCGATCTCATCGGTATAGGCAAAGCGCCCCAGCGGGATCAGCTTTTTCATCTGCTCGCCTTTCTCGCCGCGCCAGGCTTTCTCACCCATCGGCGTAAGCACCACGGTGGGCGACAGGGTATTCACGTTGATGCGATGCGGAGCAAACTCTTTAGCCATCACTTTGGTCATGCCCAGCAGGCCCGCTTTGGCGGAGGTATAGGCGACATGGTTATCGATGGCGATGGACGCCGCCTGGGAGGCGATATTAATAATCTTGCCGCCCGCACCGGCACGAATCATCAGCCGTGCGGCCGCCTGCGAGCAGAGGAAAGGCCCGGTGAGGTTCACCGCGATCTGCTTCTGCCACTCGGCAAAATCAGTCTCAATTACCGGCTGCAGCATCACGTAGCCTGCGCAGTTGACCAGAATATCGAGGCGGCCATAGTGGGAAACCACCGCGTCAAACGCCTTTTCCACCGACGCGGGCTCGGTGACATCACAGCAGACAAACTGCACCCGATCGGCTGCGAAGTCCGCCTGCAGACTGGCAACTTTCTCCGCTTCAAACGGCGGATAGAGCAGTGCCAGACGCGCGCCCTTCTCCAGCAGCATGCCATTGGTCGCCATGGCGATGCCGCCCAGTCCGCCGGTCACCACCGCCACCTTACCGGCCAGATTCATTGCGGTATCCACGCCGTAGCGCAGGTTTACGTCATATTCACCACTCATCCCACTCTTCCCCCTGATTTTTGCTGATACGAACAATCCAATCATTTTCGAACAAAAATATAAGCTATCGAAAAGAAATGATATGTGGAGCAGATCAAATTTCGACCATCTGCTGTTCAAAGCGGCATATCTGATTGAAAAGACGTGATCTGGCTTCCAGTCCCGAAATAAAGCTGTCCTGCTGCAATCGGGAAAGCCTGAGAGATTCAATAACCTGCTGATTATTTATTTTCGTTCGAAAACGACAGGTCTGTCAGGTCATCTCGCATTCATAAAAATGGCGCGTTAAACTCAGCCACAGAGACCTTGTTCGCCCAAGCCATCAGGTTAATGAAAAAGGGAGCATTTCGATTGAAAAGCAAAAGTGAGCAGTTCGCTGACATGCAGCAACGCCGCGAGAAAATTCTGGAGATGATCCGTGAGGATGGTACGGTCACGGTCAAAGCGCTGACCGAGACCTTTGGACTGACCGAAGCCACATTACGCAGCGACCTGCGCATGCTGCAAAAACAGGGGTTTGTGCAGCGCTACCACGGTGGCGCAACGCTGATGACGGGCAAGCAGAATACCGGCGCGATGCTGCTGGAGCGGCAGATCCATCTGGAAGAGAAAGAGGCAATTGGCCGACTGGCGGCGCAGCATATCGAAAATGGCGACACGGTGATTTTCGATTCCGGTACTACCACTACCGCGATTACCGACGCCATCAGCCACATCCGCCGTTTGTCCGTGGTGACCACGGCGGTCAATATCGCCCTGAAACTGGGCGGCGAGCCGGGTATCAACATCCTGCTGACCGGCGGCACCTTTAAGTTTCCGACGCTCTCCACCTCGGGCGAGAAAGCGGCCAGCTTTTTCGAAAATGTGCTGGCCGAAAAACTCTTTCTGGCTACCGCCTGCATCTCACCGCGTCTGGGCCTGAGCTTCCCCAGCGAAACGGACATCAAGGTAAAACTGGCGATGATCAAATCCGCCAGCACGGTTTACGTGGTGGCAGACTCCAGCAAAATCGACAAGGTTTCTATGTTCGCGCTGCCCTGTGACTGGAGCAACATCCACTACCTGATTACCGACAGCGGCATCAGCCCCATGCAGGTCAAAGCGTTTGAGGCCCTGGGCGTGAAAGTGCTGGTGGCTCCGCTGCCGCTGAAGCGGGCGATGTAATTGAACTTCCGTACCGAAGTGCCGTGAGTGATTCCAGGCACTGAGAAACGAGAATTTCAGGCGCATGAAAGCGCGGGCATTGCCGCAAACCCGCACCATCGCCAGCCGTGCAGGAATGGCCTGCCTGAAGAGCAAAGTGTGCGAGCCAGGGATGGCGAGCCCAGTCCGCAGGGATGCGGGATTCCTTTGCGATCAGGCAGGCTTTTCCTGCACGACGCAACGTACTTCCTGCACGACGCACCGGCTCTTCAAACCCTTCCTGCCTTCTTACCCAGACCTGCCTGCACCTGATTCCAGACCCGCTTTCGCAAAACGTCCGCACCATCGCCAGCCGTGCAGGAATGGCCTGCCTGAAGAGCAAAGTGTGCGAGCCAGGGATGGCGAGCCCAGTCCGCAGGGATGCGGGATTCCTTTGCGATCAGACAGGTTTTTCCTGCACGACGCACCGTACTTCCTGCACGACACACCGACTCTTCAAACCCTTCCTGCCTT
The DNA here is from genome assembly GCF_008631595.1 of Pantoea sp. F_5. Lineage (NCBI taxonomy): Bacteria > Pseudomonadati > Pseudomonadota > Gammaproteobacteria > Enterobacterales > Erwiniaceae > Pantoea > Pantoea sp. F_5. The sequence goes on along the minus strand of NZ_VWUO01000002.1, from coordinate 338,670 downwards.
CTTACCCAGACCTGCCTGCACCTGATTCCAGACCCTCACCGCAAAACCCCGCACTATTGCCAACAGTGCAGGAATGGCCTGCCTGAAGAGCAAAGTGTGCGAGCCAGGGATGGCGAGCCCAGTCCGCAGGGATGCGGGGTTCCTTTGCGATCAGGCAGGCTTTTCCTGCACGACGCATCGTACTTCCTGCACGACACACCCGACTTCCTGCACATCGCATCGGCTCTCCGTCACATCATCCCGCACCTGCAAATCCGCCCGATAGAACCGCACGACCTCACCTACCACAAGCAGCGACGGCGAAACCGGCTTTTCCTGCGCCACCGTCTCCGCCAGCCCTCCCAGCGTGGTAATCAACACCCGCTGATCCGGCCGGGTGCCGTTCTCAATAATCGCCACCGGCGTCCCGGCATCGCGCCCCTGCGCCTGCAACTGCGTACTGATCGACGCACTCCAGCTCAATCCCATATAGAACACCAGCGTCTGATTCACCGCCGCCAGTGCGACTGCATCCAGCTGCGGCTCGCCACTCCGGCCATGGCCGGTAATCAACCGCAACGACTGCGCACAGTCCCGATGCGTCAGCGGAATCCCGCTGGCCGCCGCACAGCCCACCGCCGCTGTAATGCCCGGTACCACCTCACAGCGGATCCCGGCCTGCTGCAGACTCACCATCTCCTCGCCACCGCGCCCAAAAATAAAGGGATCGCCCCCCTTCAGCCGGATCACATTCCGCCCGTTGCGCGCCAGATCCACCAGCAGCTGATTAATCTGCGCCTGCTTCAGCCCGTGCTTCCCCGGCTGCTTACCCACGTCAATGCATAACGCGCTCTCCGGCACTTCAGCCATCACCGCTTCACTCACCAGCCGGTCATACACCACCACTTCAGCCCGCTGCAGCAACCGCAACGCCTTCACCGTCAGCAACTCCACATCGCCAGGGCCTGCGCCCACCAGCCACACCGCACCCTGCTGCTTTGCCACACCGACCGGGGCCAGTAACTTATCCAGAGAATCAATCGCTCGCGTCATCATTCCTCCACAACCACGTCGGACAGCAACAACTGCTTCAGCTCCGGAATACAGGAGCCACACTGCGTACCGCACTTCAGCTTCCGGCCTAGCGCCTGAGTGGTACGACACCCCTGCGCCACCGCCTGCAAAATTGTCTGCTCGCCCACCCCCATACAGCTACAGATAATCCGGCCTGCTGCGCTGCGCTGCATCGCCTGACCCGCCAGCACGCTGTGCCGCCCGGCAGCGTCCTGCGGCGCATCCGCAAAGACCGCCGCGACAAATGCACTATCAATCGATGGCAACATGGATCCGGCATAAAACGCCAGCTGCAACTCCCCATCACGCCATGCCAGCAGCCGGTAATCATTGCCGCTGCCAGTGGCGAGCTGCAGATCCAGGCCTGACAAATCGACATGCTCCGCCAGCCACACCTGCGGTAATCCCTCGCCTGCGACCGCATAGCGCTGCACCGCCGGATAGGGTACGCGCGACCAGTAACGCAAGCCTGCGGGCCGCTCAATCCCGCGCTGCCACAGCCAGCCCTGCCAGCTCACCGTCAACGGCAGGATCCGCACCGGCGTCTGCTTCAGCGCAGGCTGCCCTGAAAACGGACAGGCGCGGGCGGCGACCAGCATATCGACGTGACTCTGCTGACTGAACTGCCGGTTCCAGTGCATCGGCACAAACAGCTCGCCGCGCCGCATCCCGGCATCAGTGCGCGCCCGCGCACTAATCCAGCCCTGCACCGACTGCACCCGCGCCAGACCGCCTGCCGTCACGCCATACTGCGCAGCGTCAGCCTGATGCAGCGCCACAAATGGCTCATCACAATGCTGCATCAGACGCGGCACCAGCCCGGTGCGCGTCATGGTATGCCACTGATCGCGCACCCGACCGCTGTTCATCAAGAGCGGATAAGCCGCATCACGCCGGGTTAAGGCGGGCGTGGCCGGGACCAGCAGCCGGGCTTTCCCGTCCGGGTGAAAAAAGCGGCGATCGCCAAACAACCGCGCACAGCCCTGCGGATGAGCAGCATTTACCGGCCACTGAACCGGACGCAGCGCATCCCATTCGGCCTGGCTCAACTGCGCCAGCCCGCTGATATCAAACGCCCGCTGACCGTCATTCTCAAACCCCGACAGCGCCGCGTGCTCGCAGAAAATCTCCGACGGATGCTGCCAGTTAAATCCCTCACGGAACCCCAACCGCTGCGCCACCTGCGCCAGCAGCCACCAGTCAGGCCGGGTATCACCTGGTGCGGCGGCAAAGGCGCGCTGCCGCGAAATACGTCGCTCTGAATTGGTGACTGTGCCGTTCTTCTCGCCCCAGCCCTGGGCGGGCAGCAGAATATCGGCAAAAGCGCTGGTATCAGTCTGCGCCATCACATCCGAGACAATGACCAGCGGACAGGCCGCCAGCGCCTGCGCCACACGGTTTCCCTCCGGCATCGATACCGCCGGATTCGTGCCCATAATCCATACCGCCTTCACCTCACCTTCGGCAATCGCGCTGAAGAGATCCAGCGCGGTCAGCCCCGGCTGGCGGGCCATCGCCGGACTGCGCCAGAAACGCTGCACCCGATCGCAATCCTCGTCTGTAAAATTCATGTGCGCCGCCAGCTGGTTCGCCAGACCGCCCACTTCGCGACCGCCCATGGCATTTGGCTGTCCGGTCAGCGAAAAAGGCCCGCAGCCCGCACGGCCTATTTTGCCCGTCAGGAGATGCAGATTCAGAATCGCCTGGTTATTATCGCTGCCGGTGGTTGACTGATTGATCCCCATGCACCACAGCGTCAGCACCCGATCGTGCTGGCTGAACAGCCGGAAAAAGTGCGTCACCTGCTGTTCCGTTAAATCACAGGTCTCTGCGACCCGCGCCACATCCCACTGCGCGGCGGCGGCCAGGGTTTCACTCACGCCATTCAGGTGCGGCAGCATGCTGCTATCAAGGCCATCCTGCTGCGCCAGCCAGTGCAACAGACCGGAAAGCAGCGCCGCATCACTGCCGGGACGCAGCGGCAGATGCAGATCGGCCTGATCGCAACTGGCCGTGCGGCGTGGATCGATAACGACTATGCGCATCGCCGGTCGCTGCTGCTTCGCCTGCATCAGCCGCTGCCAGACTACCGGATGCGCCCAGGCGGCATTGGACCCTACCAGCAGTACCAGATCCGCCTGTTCCAGATCGTCATAACAGCAGGGCACCGCATCCGCTCCCAGCGCCCGCTTATAGCCGACTACGGCTGATGCCATACAGAGCCTCGAATTGGTATCAATATTGGCGGCACCGATATAGCCCTTCATCAGCTTATTGGCAACGTAGTAATCCTCGGTCAGCAACTGCCCGGAGCCATAAAACGCCACCGCCTGCGGACCATATTGATCGATCACCGCACGCAATCCCGCCGCTGCCGCATCCAGCGCCGCATCAAAGCTGACCGGCTGGCCGTTAACCTGAGCGGTAAGAAGACGCCCCTGTGGCGTCAGCGTCTCGCCCAGCGCCGCGCCCTTAACGCACAACCGGCCTGCGTTAGCGGGATGGTGCGGATCGCCAGTCACCGTTGCCTGATGATTACCCTGCGACGTGACGCAGACGCCACAGCCAACGCCGCAATAGGGACAGGTGCTGTTCATGATGCCTGCGCCAGCGGATTTTGCGGACGGTTTGCCAGCCAGATCTGCCCTGCTTCCAGCTTCACCGGCCAGCAGCGCAACTGATGCTGCGGATTATCCAGACTCTGCCCGTCACGCAGCCGCACCCGCTGCTTGTAGAGCGGAGAGATCACCACCGGCTCGCCGCCGACATCACCCAGAATCCCGCGCGACAGCACGCTGGCGTCGCTGCCAGGCTCACGATCCTCCAGCGCATAGAGCGCGTCGCCAAAGCGGAACAGCGCAACACGTTCGCTGCCGAGCCGCGCCCCAATCCCTGCTTCAGGCGGAATCGCCTCCAGTGCGCAGACTGCGCTCCACGCCCCGGCGGGCAGTTGCAGCAGCGGACGCGCAGCCAAGGCTTCAGGCTGCCGCTGACCGCGTACCCGGCTGTAGTGCAGGGTTTCATCGGGCTGCTCGCTGTTGATCGTCGGCGTAAACAGCGCGAGCCGCGACGGATCCGCCAGCGTGGTCTGCCACTCGCACTGATACGCCTCCACCACCCGCTGCATCTCCTGCTCCAGCGTTGCACCCAACCCAAGGCTGTCCTCAATCACCACCTGACGCAGGTATTCGAGCCCCCCTTCCAGATTGTCCAGCCAGACGCTGGTGCGTTGCAGCCGATCGGCAGTTCGGATATAGAACATCAGCAGACGGTCGACATAGCGCAGCAACGTGGCATCGTCGAGATCGCTGGCAAACAGGTCGGCATGGCGCGGCTTCATGCCGCCATTGCCACAGACATAGAGATTCCAGCCCTTTTCGGTGGCGATCACGCCGATATCTTTGCTCTGCGCTTCCGCACACTCGCGGGTACAGCCCGAAACCGCCATCTTGATTTTATGTGGGGCGCGAAGTCCCTTGTAACGGTTCTCCAGTGTGATGGCGAAGGCGGTCGAGTCCTGCACGCCGTAGCGGCACCAGGTGGATCCGACACAGGATTTCACGGTGCGCAGCGACTTGCCGTAGGCGTGGCCGGTTTCAAAACCGGCCTCAAGCAGCGTCTGCCAGATAGCGGGCAGCTGATCGAGCCGCGCGCCAAACAGGTCGATACGCTGCCCGCCGGTGATTTTGGTGTAAAGGTCATAACGCGCGGCCACTTCACCAATGGCGATCAGCCCCTGCGGCGTAATTTCTCCCGCCGGAACGCGCGGCACCACGGAATAGGTGCCATCTTTCTGGATGTTGGCGAAATAGCGGTCGTTGGTATCCTGCAGCGGCAGGTGCGCCGGTTTCAGGAGATAGTCGTTCCAGCAGGAGGCAAGAATCGACCCCACCAATGGCTTGCACACTTCGCAGCCCTGACCCTTGCCGTGTGAGGCCAGCAGCGCATCAAACGTTCTGAACTCACCGGCCCGCACCAGGTGATAAAGCTCCTGGCGGGAATAGCTGAAGTGGTCGCAGACATCTTTTTTCACCTCGACGCCGAGAGTTTCCAGCTGAAACTCCATCACCTGCTTCACCAGTGCCGCACAGCCGCCGCAACCAGTGGCCGCTCTGGTGCAGCTCTTGATGCTACTCATCTCACCGCATCCGCCTTTCACCGCTGCGCAGATGTCGCTTTTGCTGACGTTATGACAGGAGCAGACCTGAGCGCTGTCGGGCAATGCCGCAACGCCCGGCGCTTTCGGCGCGCCGGCCAGCGCAGGCAGGATCAGGCTCTCCGGCGCGGCAGGCAAGGGTAAATCGTTGAGCATCATCTGCAGCAGCGTGGCGTAATCGCTGCTGTCCCCGACCAGTACGCCGCCCAGTAGTCGGGTGCCCTCCGCAGAGACCACGATTTTTTTGTAAACGCCTTTTGGCCCGTCGGTCCAGTGATAATGCTGACTGCCCGGCGTGCGGCCATGGGCATCACCGAACGACGCCACCTCCACACCCAGCAGTTTCAGTTTCGTGCTCATGTCCGCGCCGCTGAATGCGGCGGATTCAGCCGCCAGATGCCCGGCCAGCACCCGTGCCATCTGATATCCCGGCGCGACCAGGCCAAAGATCTGGCCGTTCCACAGCGCGCATTCCCCAATGGCAAACACGTCATCATCGCTGGTCTGGCAGCGATCGTTAATCTCAATGCCGCCGCGCGCTCCCAGCGTCAGGCCCGCCTCACGCGCCAGCTCATCGCGCGGGCGGATTCCCGCGGAGAACAGCACCAGATCGCCGGGTAAATGGCCGCCGTCAGCAAAGTGCAGCACCACGCTGCCATCGGGCTGCTGCGCGATCAGCTCGGTCTGTTTTGCGGTGTGAACGGTGACGCCCAGTGCATCGATCTTCTGGCGCAGCATCAGCGCCCCGCCCTCATCGAGCTGCACTGCCATCAGACGTGGCGCGAACTCCACAACGTGCGTCTCCAGCCCGAGCTGCCGCAGCGCATTCGCCGCCTCCAGACCCAGCAGGCCGCCGCCAATCACGATACCGCGCTGGCTATGGCGGGCGCAGGCGGCAATGGCATCAAGGTCGTCCAGCGTGCGATAGACAAAGCAGCGTTCACCATCATGACCCGGCACCGGCGGGACGAACGCGCGTGAGCCGGTCGCCAGCACCAGCTTATCCCACGCCAGCTCACTGCCCGCGCTGTCACGCAGGCTGCGCTGCTGGCGATCAATGGCTACAACCGTGCAGCCACTGCGCAGTTCGATACCGTGCAGGGCAAAAAAGTCCGCGCCGACCAGCGACAGATCGCTGGCCGTTTTGCCGTTGAAATAGTCCGACAGGTGCACGCGGTCGTAAGCCTGCTGACGCTCCTCGCCGTAAACCACGATGTGATAGTGCCGATGCAGTTCGCGGGCAACCAGCTGTTCAAGAAAGTGGTGACTGACCATGCCGTGACCAATCACGGCTAAAACCGGTTTACTCATCTCAGGACTCTCTGCAGCCGGTGGCTGCGGTTCAGGTTGATCGTGATCGAATAGGGTATCGAGCGTGACAGGCTCGGCGCGCTGCAGACGTTCCAGCCACGCCGCGCCCTGCCGGGTATCGCCAGAGAGCAGCACGCCACAGAGGCGACCCTGACGGAGAAAAAGTCGGCGATAGTCGCCGGAGATCGGATCAAAACTGCGGATGGACGGTGCCTCGCTGACATCACCTGCGCTGAACAGCGAAATGCCGCTGACCTTAAGTCGCGTCGCCAGCGGCTCACTGACGAAATCCGCCAGCGGCGATGCGGCCAGCTGCGCCGCCAGAATCTCTGCCTGCGCCAGGCAGGGCGTGACCAGGCCAAAGGTTTCACCCGCGATTTCACAGCACTCGCCCACCGCGTAAACATCAGGAATGGCGCTGCGCAGCTGACCATCAACAATAATCCCGCGCTGACACGGTAAGCCCGCCGCCAGCGCCAGCGTCACCTCAGGCTGAACACCGATGGCAATCACTACCTGCGTGGCGGCGCAGCGACGCCCGCAGGTCAGCGTCACGCCCGCCTCGTCAATCGCCGTGATGCCACTGTTCAGTACGCAGTGGATACCGCGCTGCGCTAATGCCGTCAGTAGCAGCTCGCCCGCTTTGGCATCCAGCTGGCGGTCCAGCAGCCAGGGTTTGTGATGCACCAGCGTGACCTCGCGGCCACGGGCGCAGAGTGCCGCCGCCGCTTCAATGCCGAGAAAGCCGCCGCCCAGGATCACCACCGGTCCCTGACCCGCCAGCAGTTGCCGGACGTCGGCGATGCTGCGAAAACCGAGTACGTGACCGGCATCAATACCGGGGATCGCGGGCAGACGGGGCTGTGAACCGGTGGCAAACACCAGCCGATCCCAGCCGAGCTGGCGCTGATCGGTCTGCACCGTACGCGCGGCCAGATCGACCTGCTGCACGGTTTCACCGGTCAGCAGCGTCACGCCGTGCCGCTGATACCAGTCGCGGTCGTGGATGACGGTGTCACTGAAGGACTTTTCACCCGCCAGCACCGGCGACAGCAGCACGCGGTTGTAGTTGCCGTGCGGCTCACGGCCAATGACCGTGATGGCGTAACGCAGCGGCGCACGCTGCAGCAGGCTCTCCACCATCTGCATGCCCGCCATGCCATTACCTATCACCAGCAACCGTTGCTTCATAATGTGTTCCTTAGGCTGCCGTGGTCTGTTTTTCATAGAGGAAATGCAGCACTTTCTGGCGCAGCTGGTGGTAGCGCGGCTCATCCGCCAGCGCGACCCGCGACCGCGGACGCGGCAGGTCGACCGTAAGTATTTCGCCGACCTGCGCCGCCGGGCCGTTGGTCATCATCAACACCCGATCGGAGAGCAGCACCGCTTCATCCACGTCATGGGTGATCAGCACAATGGTGGTGTTCAGCTCCTGCTGGATGCGCATCACACTGTCCTGCAGGTGAGCGCGGGTTAAGGCATCCAGTGCGCCAAATGGCTCATCCAGCAGCAGCACGCGCGGCTTCATCGCCAGCGCCCGGGCAATGCCAACGCGCTGCTTCATGCCGCCGGAAATTTCGCCAGGCCGCTTGTGCATGGCGTGGCTCATCTGCACCCGATTAAGGTTGTGTTCGATCCAGTCGCGCATCTCCGCTTTGCTGAAGCGCCCTTTAAACACCTGCTGCACCGCCAGTTCGACGTTCTGAAATGCCGTCAGCCACGGCAGCAGCGAATGGTTCTGAAACACCACCGCACGCTCGGGACCCGGTCCGGTAATTTCGCGGTTATCGCACAGCAGCACACCACTGCTGGGACGGGTTAATCCGGCAATCAGATTGAGCAGCGTCGATTTGCCGCAGCCGGAATGGCCGATAAGGCTCAGGGTTTCGCCTTCGTGGATATCAAAGCTGACGTTGTCCAGCGCCAGAAACTCGCCGCTGGCGGTGTTAAAACGCTGACTCACCTGCTGAACGCGAATAATGTGTTGCTGCATGATGTTCTCCTTATTTTTCCCAGCTGAAACGACGCGCGAGCAGCATCAGCCCCTGCTCCAGCAGCAGCCCGACCACACCAATAATCAGAATGGCGATCAGAATGTTTGCCACGTTGAGGTTGTTCCACTCGTTCCAGATCCAGAAGCCAATCCCCAGCCCGCCCGTCAGCATTTCGGCGGCCACAATCACCAGCCACGCGATGCCGATAGAGAGACGCACTCCGGTGAGCACCGCAGGCAGCACGGCGGGCAGCAGAATCCGGCGCATCACCGTCCATTCCGAGAGCTGTAACACCCGCGCCACGTTGAGGTAGTCCTGCGGAATGCGCTGCACCCCTTCGGCAGTGTTGATGATCATTGGCCAGATCGAACAGATGAAAATGGTCCAGCTGGCGGCCGGTTCGGCGCGCTGGAACAGCAGCAGTCCAATTGGCAGCCAGGCCAGCGGACTGACCGGACGCAGTAAGGCAATAATCGGATTGAACATCCGCGCCATAAAGGTAAAGCGCCCCAGCAGAAAACCGGCCGGAATGCCCACCAGCGCAGCCAGGCCGAAGCCGATGGCGACGCGCTGCAGGGAGGCCAGCACATTCCAGCCGATGCCCTGATCGTTGGGACCATTGCTGTAGAACGGGTCAGCGAACAGCACCTGCGCGGCCTGCCAGGTCGCATAAGGCGAGGGAAACGAGGGTTCGGACAAGGCGGCGATCTGCCACACCAGCAACATCAGCAGCAGGCCGCCCGCAGCCGGGATGCAGCGCTGCAAAAACGGACGTAGCCGTGCCGGACGCACGGCGGCTTTCGGGGTGATCTGTAACGGAATAACGGTGGCACTGCCGGGGGTTTGTACCGGCTGCGCCAGGGCGCGCGCGTCAGTTTTCATAGCAACCTCTCTTAACGTTTGATAGCGAAACTGGCGGCGTAGGCGGCAGGATTGCTGCCATCCCAGACCTTACCGTCGATCAGGGTGCTGCTGCGCATCTCACTGGCGGGCAGTGCAATCTGCCCGACGGCGCTGGCGGCCTGTTTATAGATGTCGATGCGGTTGATCTGGCGGGCCACGGCAAGGTAATCGGGATCGCTGGTGAGCAGTCCCCAGCGTTTCATCTGGGTCAGGAACCACATGCCATCCGAGAGCCACGGAAAACTGACGTTGCCGTTGTCGAAGAAGCGCATCGGATGCGCGTCCTGCCACGACTGTCCCAGCCCGTTCTGATACTGACCGAGCATCCGCCCCTGCAGCGTCTCCACTTTGGTGTTGATCCAGGCTCGACCGGCTAACACCTGCGCGGTTTCACGGCGGTTATCGTCTGAGGCATCGATCCAGCGCGCCGCCTCCAGCACCGCGGCAGTCAGCGCGCGGGCCGTATTGGGGTTCTCTTTCACCCACTGCGCGCGGGTGCCGAGCACCTTTTCCGGATGCTCCGGCCAGATCTGCTGGCTGGTGGCGATGGTAAAGCCGATGTTGTCGCTGATGGCACGCTGGTTCCACGGCTCGCCGACGCAGTAGCCGCTCATGTTGCCAATCTTCATGTTCATCACCATCTGCGGCGGCGGCACGACCACGGTGCGCACATCGTCAAACGGATGAATGCCGGCATTGGCCAGCCAGTAGTAGAGCCACATGGCGTGCGTGCTGGTAGGAAAGGTGTGGGCGAAGGTCAGGCTGCCTTTCGGGCTGCCATCAACGGCTTTTTTCAGGCTGGCCGCATCGGTAACGCCACTGGCTTTCAGCTGGTTCGACAGGGTGATCGCCTGGCCGTTGTGATTGAGCGTCATCAGGTTCGCCATGTCGTGCTGCGGCCCCGCGACACCCAGTTGCAGCGCGTAGATCATGCCGTAAAGCACATGAGCCGCATCCAGTTCGCCGGAGGTCAGCTTGTCGCGCACCGCCGCCCAGCTCGCCTCTTTGCTGACCTGCAATGTCAGGCCATACTTCTTATCGAAGCCTTTTACCGACGCCATAACGACCGGCGCGCAATCGGTAAGCGGAATAAAGCCGACCCGCACCTGCGCCTTTTCTGGCGCATCGGAGCCTGCTGCCCAGACCGCATTTCGTAATCCCGGCACGATCCAGGCCGCACCCAGCGCCGCACCGGAGATCAGCGCCTGACGTCGTGTCAGTGATAATGGCGTTTTGCTCATCATGTTGCCCCTGAACAGAAATAAAAAAAGGCGTCCTCCGACAAGCCGAAGCCTGCGGATGGACGCCTTTATCCAAAGCACTGACCCCACCGCCATTGGCGGGAGCAATGCGTACTCTCTGTAAGGTTAAAGCAAAGGGTGTGCCAGATCGCTGAAGCCGCGTTAAATCTGGCATACGGTGATGCACTGCTGAATAATTAACCTTTTTTGCACGTTTCTGACGCAGATCACGCACAAAGGTTGTGCAGCTACCTCGTCCGGGTTAGTTGCTCAGGGTCTTCGCAACGGCCAGCACTGCCTGCGCGATCTCCAGTACACGCTTATTCTGATTCATGGCGCTTTTGCGCAGCGCCTGCCAGGCAGCCTCTTCGGTGAAACCCTGCTGCTGCATCAGCCAGTATTTGGCCTGATCAATCACTCGTCGCTCGTCGAGTGACGCGCGCATCGATGCCAGCTCATCCGCCTGCTGCTGCAGTCGCTGCGACTGCTCACCAATCAGCGACAGCACCGAGCGCCCGAGCTGCGGGGCCAGTCCGTCACTGTTGAGCGTTGACGCGCCGGGCAGCCAGTCAGCCCCGCAGATGTAGAGCGCGAAGTTGCTGTCGCCCTGCACGACAGGCGATGCCGCCTGTTGCTGCGCCTGCTCTATCGCCTCACGACAGCGCTGCATCAGCGTGGCCGTCAGGGCATCCTCCAGGGTTTTCATCTGGTCCAGCCGCTCGGAGAGCAGGGAAAACCACTCCAGCGCGCCGGTTTCATCATACTGGCTACCGGTGCAGGCGATGCGCCGCAGCCGTTCGATATCCCGGCTGGCCTGAGACATTGGCTGCCAGCGTTCACAGGCGGCGCTGTCGGCAAACTCCCGAAAAGTCGTAAAGCTCTGCTCCTGAGCCGCAATCAGCGCCACCATCTGGCTGCGCTGCTCAGACGTGAAGTGCTGCGCCGCAAAGCCGGCTGAGCCGATGGCCCGCTCCTGTCCTGCCAGCTCTTTGCCCTGCATAAAGCTGAACAGCGCGATCAGTGCACGCGAGATATCGGGATCGCTGGCAGTGTCGGCTGCCTCAAACACCAGATTAAGCAAGGTGCGGATAACCTGATTAAACGCCGCCATCGCCGCAGCCTGATCCCGCTCATGCTGGCTGATTTGCTGACGCAGCAGCGGTAATCCCGCCAGCGCCTGCAGGGCAGCTGCAATCAGGTTGCAGAATCGACTGAAACCGGGTTGTGCGGTGGCAGGCGGCAGTGCCTGATAAAAATGGTGCAGACCGGCGCTGACCTCCTGCTGACGGGCGTCACGCTCGGCGCTGAACAGCGTGCCACCGGAGCAGATCCAGAGATTGTTTGCGCCGCGTTCCCGCTGCAGCCGATGTACCAGCTCACTGACGGCGGCCATCAGCTCGCCGGTCTCAAGCAGTCGTTGCAGGCTGGCAATATCGCTGTCACGCGATGCCTGCAGCCAGGTCAGAGCATCCATGTTTCACCTTTCCGCCGTTAAAACCTTTCTGAAGCAAAAGGCGTGCCGCTTTCCGGAAAAAAGGCGGGCGTATCCGGCGCGTAAATTCTGATTTTGATAAGATTCTTTAGGTGAAGAGATAAATTTTATCGGTAACCAACGATTAGAAAGGCTTAATAGTTTCCAATCGGATCCATTGCATGTCAGAATGCGCGGCACTGTTCTCAACCAGTTTGTCACTGCGATAATACAGTTCGCTTTAACTATCACATTGTCTGGCGCTTTTCTTATATCGCAGCCCGCCCCTAAAGCGCCTGCTATCACGCATCGCCAGTGGGTGCAATGGTTTGAATTCTCAAAAGTCTTAGGTAGACTAAACGCGTAACTATCCTGATGTAATCTGAACTTTTTTTGAACAACAGACTTTTGGCACGATGCGGCGCGAAAAACAGCGCCTCATGCATCGGGCCTGGCAATATGCAGATACTTTGATGAGATCACGAGGAACATGGTGAAAAAGAGTCTTGCGTTAACACTGCTGGCGGTGCTTACCCTGGCAGGCTGTAAGGCCCCGCCGCCGCCCGTCACTGACGATACGCTGGTCACCAGCGAAATTAACGGCGTCAAACTGGTCCATCGACACGCTGTCGTGGCACCGACTGAATTTGAGCCGGTCAATCAGACCTGGCGGGCGCTCTATGGTGCCTCGGTCATGACCTCGCCGGATTACGGCGGCAAAGTCGTTCGCTATCTCGAAACGGGTAAACCGTTTGAAGTATTAGGTAATGTGGAGCACAGCTGGCTGGCGATTGCTGACCAGGCTGATGGCCCGTTAATTGGTTATGTACCGTTAAAAGCGGGCGTAGAGAGCAGTCGTTACGATGCCACAGTGCAGAGCGATCGTCCCCGCCCGCGCAAAGCGAAACAGGTCTGCGTGGCCGTCGGCGGCGCGAGTAAAGCCTGTCGGACTAACGATACCGCGACCTGGATCTTAGACTGAATATGAAATCCGGCGCATATTGCCCGCAGCACCCTCCTGTGCTGCGGGTACAGGGATTTGCCATTGGCTGGAAGATCACGAATTAATGACTGTGGAATCCCCTGCGCGTGAGGCGACCCCCTCAGGCAATGAGAATCTATTACTTCAGGCTGCGGCGCCACTGCTGAATGCGGTGGTGCAAATTCGTCGGGCAGCCACCCATGATGACCCTGCGGGTCTGCGCCAGTCTCTGATCGATGAAATCCGCCAGTTTGAACAACGCTGTAAACAGGCAGGGCTGCCGTTTGAGATGATTATCGGCGCGCGTTACTGCATCTGCAGCGCGCTGGACGAAGCCGCTGCGCAAACCCCCTGGGGCACGCGTGGCGTCTGGTCGGGCAACGGCATGCTGGTGACCTTTCACAATGAAAGCTGGGGCGGCGAGAAATTCTTTCAGCTGCTGTCGCGCATTTCACAAAGCCCACAACAACACCTCTGGCTGCTGGAAGTGGTGCAATATTGCCTGCTGCTGGGCTATGAAGGCCGCTATCGCGGCAGTGAAAATGGCCGCGCCCAGTGCGACGGTATCCGTAAGCGCCTGAAAAGCCTGATTGACGAGACACGCGCCCAGCGACAGACGCCGCAACCTCCGCTGGTCGAGGTGCATCCGCTCGTCAGTACCCTCGCCCGCCCGATGGTGCCGCTCTGGGCCTGCGCCATGCTGGTCGCGCTCATTGGCTGCCTGATCTACAGCGGACTGAACTGGCGGCTCGGCAACGCTGCCGAACCGCTGCTGCGTACCCTCTACCAGACTCCGCTGCCGCAGATTACTGCGGGCCGCCGTCCCTCTTCTCCGCAGGCGCTGCTCGATCTGCGTCAGCGACTGAACGATGTGATCGCTGCCGGACAGCTAGAAGTCAGCGATGGTGCTTTTGGCAGTAAAGTGATTATCCCCGCAGACAAACTTTTTGCCGAGCAAGGCACGGTCATCAATCCGGTAGGCCGCGCGCTGCTGGCCCGCGTCTCAACCGCGATGAAAGATGTGAAAGGCACCATTCTGGTGTCAGTGTTTACCGACGATCATCCGGTGGATAACAACCGTTTTGCCTCCAGCTACGAGTTCTCATTCGCCCGCGCCCGCGCAATCACCCAGCTGTTGCAGCTGCAGCTGGAGGATGGTCATACGGTACGCTCTGAAGGCCGCGGCGACAGTGACCCGCTGCTGCCCAACGACAGCAGCGAAAACCGCACCCGTAACCGCCGCGTTGAGATCACCCTGTTTGCCGCGCCTGAAACGCTCAGTAATCATCAAGGAGCACAATAATGCGCGCTTCCCTTCGTCTGCTGTTAACGCATCGCCTGCTGTGGAGCTTTATTGGCGTCACGGCGCTGAGCTGCCTGGTCTGGATGCTGGGGCCGTTCTGGACATGGAACGAGTCGCGTCCCCTGGAACCGGTGCTGCCTCGCCAGCTCACCGTGAGCGCTCTCTATTTTCTCTGGATCCTGTTCCAGCTGATCCCGTCACTTTATCGTGCCTGGTTTAACAGCCGCTTACTCACCCAGCTTCAGCTGGCGGGCAACGACGATCCGGCGGAGCGTCAGATGACTGAAGAGCGGCTTAATCAGCGCTTCAGCGAAGCAGCGATGCAGCTAAAACGCACCCAGTTTGGCCGGCGTCACAGCGGCAATCTGCTTGCGCGCTTTAATGCCAATTATCTCTACCAGCTGCCCTGGTATCTGGTGATGGGTGCGCCCGGTGCGGGTAAAACCACCGCGCTGTTTAATGCGGGCCTCGATTTCCCGCTGACCGATACGCTGGGTAAACAGGCGATTCGTGGCGTCGGCGGCACCCGCAACTGCGACTGGTGGTTTACCGACAGCGCAGTGCTGATTGATACCGCGGGGCGTTATGCGCTGCAGGAGAGCCAGCGCGTGCGCGATGCCGCGGAGTGGCACAGTTTTATCAATCTGCTGAAACGCTATCGCACCCGCCAGCCGATTAACGGTGTCATCATGACCATCAGCGTGGCCGATCTGCTGAGCGATTCCGCCGAAGCGCGTTTTGCCCAGGCCAGCGCGCTGCGCGAGCGCATGGCGGAACTGCATCAGCAGACGGGGATTCACTTCCCGGTCTATGTGATGGTCACCAAAACTGATTTGCTGAAAGGCTTTATGAGCTACTTCGGCAACATCGATAAAGCGCGGCGTGACGCTATCTGGGGCTTTACGTTTAACCGGGAGACGAGCAAGCCGCACAGAGATGACTGGCATCGTCATTTTGGCCAGCAGTTTCAGCGGCTGGAAGAGCAGCTTCAGCAGCAGCTGGCGGAGCAGATGACTCAGGAGCGCGATCTGAATGAGCGCGCTGAATGCTTCCTCTTCCCGCAGGAGTTCGCCTCACTGCGTCCGCTGCTGAACGAGTATCTGGATATCGTTTTTTCTGATCATCAGGATGCCGTTGCCTGGAGCCCGCGCGGCCTCTTCTTTACCAGCGGCACGCAGGAAGGCCTGCCGTTTGATCGGGTGATGGGTGAACTGAGCCGTAAACTCCAGTTACGTCAGGCGGGCGAACATTCAATTGCCGCCTGGGACAGCGTTAACCGCAATAGTCCGATTCCCGGCAACAAAGGCCAGAGCTTCTTTATTCGTGACCTGCTGAGCGATCTGATCTTTAAAGAGAGCGGACTGGCGGGCAGTAATCGCCGCTGGGAGTATCGCAATCAGCTGTTCCACTGGATTGGCTACGGCGTGCTGGCAGGCGCGCTGTTGATCGCCTCCAGCCTGTGGAGCATCAGCTACTACCAGAATCAGCACTATCTGCAACAGGTGGCCGCGCGCGTACCCGCTATTCGTGAGCAGAGTCAGCAGGTGATTCATCAGCCTGCTGATAATATTTTTGATCTGCTACCCTTTCTTAACAACCTGGTGAAGCTGCCGCTGTCGGAACGTTTTTCTCTCGATAATCCGCCGCTTACTATGCGGGCAGGCTTATATCGCGGCAGTCAGGTCAGCGATGCCGCCTGGGTACTTTATCAAAATGCGCTTAAGTCTTTGCTGCTGCCGCGCGTGGCCCAGCAGATCACCAACATTCTGCGCAACGATCCGGGTGATGATAACGCCTACAGCCGCAATGCGCTGCGCGCGTATCAGATGCTCTATCAACCGCGCAATTACGATGGCGAATTTTTACGGGCCTGGCTGCTGCAAAACTTACAGCGCTCGCTGCCCGATACGGTAAGCGCCCGCGATCTGCAGCAGCTCGACTGGCACCTGAGCCAGCTGCTGGATCAGCAGATTCAGTCATCGCCTTATGCGCGTGACAATGCACTGATGATGCGCAAGCTGGCAGACAATCTTAAAATCGCGGGCCAGGCGGGCAGCGTGCTGGCGGCAGCACCGCTGCACCCGGCTGCGCGATCACACTCGCAAAGCGAGTAATGGTGAGGTGAACATGGCTGCTTACACCGCCCCCGGCTGGTATGGCAAGCTGCCGTCGACCGGTGACTTTCTGCACCGTCGTCTGAGTGAGCAACAGATTAGCCCGTGGAATCACTGGTTCCAGCAGGGATTAATGCACTGGCATCAGCAGGCCTGGTCTTACAGCGCGAACTTTCTTCATGCGCCAGTATGGAACTTTGTCCTGCCGGTGACCGCGACCCGGCCACACGTGCAGATGGGCTGTCTGCTGCCCTCCTGTGACCGCGTCGGGCGCGCCTGGCCGCTACTGGCACTGCACAGCTTTCCGCTGGCACAGTGGCATCCGGCTCAGCTGACCATCTCTGGTGACTGGTTTCAGGATCTGGGCGCGACCCTGTTGCGGGCGGTTCAGACGCCACTGGACGGCGAACAGTTAGAGCAGCAGATCCAGGCGCTGTCGCCGCTGCTGGTGCCCACCAGGAAGCCCTCAGAGATTATGGATGTGATCGGTTTTCAGGATCTGCCCTGCACGCTGAGCTGGCGTGAAGTGGCCGAACGTTTCGACCCTCAGCAGCATATGAGCTACTGGTGGAGTAACCGCAGTGATGGTTTTGCCCATGCGACCCACAAGCACAGCGGCAACCTCACGGCGCAACTGTTTTCGTTACTGTTTAACCCGGCGGCAGGTGCACAGCCGGGACGTAATGGCCTCTATCCTCCGATGTTCGAGTGAGGCCGGATGCGTTTGCCGTTAAATCTGGGATAACTCATGCAATTTACCATCGTGCAATGCACTACGGATGTTCCGGTCAGAAGCGTCGCGTTTCAACCGCCTGGCGGCACCATTGGCCGCAGTCAGGACAACGATCTGGTGCTGCCGGATGAGACGCGGGCTATTTCGCGACTACAGGCGCTGGTTCACCTGTCGCATGACGGCGAGTGCCGTCTGACCAACCAGGGCAGCGTCACGCCGGTCGAACATAACGGCATTACGCTGGGTCGCGGCATGCAGGTGCTGCTGAAGCACGGCGACGCATTGCGCATCGGTGATTATGCGCTGGAAGTGCGCGATCCCGCCTGCCAGAACGCGCAGAGCGATCCCCTGGCGCTGTTTGCCGGTGACAGCGCCCAGCCCGCGAATCCTTTGGGCATTCACGAACATCATGAGGTTGAGGATCGGCTGCTGGTCAACGACGTGCCGCCTTCACGTCACGAGCGTCACAGTGATGCGCGGCTGGCGATCGATCCGCAGGCCAGTGAGCCGCGCCGGGTGCTGGCGGCACAGCCGGTGGATCAGGATCGGCTGATCGCCGCCCTGCTGGACGGCATGGGGCTGAGCAACGGGCACGCCACGCAGATTGACGAAGAGCAGATGCGCATTACCGGCCGGATGCTGAGCCTCTTTTCTCAGGGCACCGTGGCGCTGCTCTCATCACGATCCATTCTCAAACGGGGCGTGAAAGCGGACATGACCATGATTCTGAATGAGGCCAACAACCCGTTTAAGATCCTGCCCTCCGGCAAAACCGTGCTGATGCAGATGTATCAGAGTCAGATGCCCGGATTTATGCCGCCGGAACAGGCAGTGCGGGATGCGCTGGTCGATCTGCAGGCCCACCAGCTGGGCATGATTGCCGGCATTCGCGCCATTATCGCGGCGATGCTGCAATCTTTTAATCCGCAGCGACTGGAGGAGCAGGCGCGCGCCGATGGCCTGGTGTCAAAACTACCATTTTCCACCGCGAAGAAAGCGGCGCTATGGGACTACTTCATGCGTAATTACCAGCGTACGGCTGGTGAGATCGAAGATGATTTCCATACGCTGTTTGGTGAAGCTTTCCTTCATGCCTATGACATGGAAGTGAATCAGTATAAAGACTCTCAGACGCGGGTGGACGACGCATGAAAATCGTTTTTGCCAGCCGCTGCCAGCAGGGGCTACGTGATGAGAATCAGGATCGCACGGGTGCCGAACTGGATGCGCGAAAAGCCTGTTTTGTAGTCTGCGATGGCGTGGCCGGTCTGCCCGGCGGTGAGATGGCGGCACAGCTGGTGCGCGACACCCTGCTGAGCCAGATACAGGCGCACACCGACTTTACGCCGGAAAGTACCCATCAGGCGATCGAACAATGCCGCTTAGCGCTGCATGAGGCACAGGGTAAAAATCCGAAATATTCCCGCATGAGCACCACGCTGGCAGCCCTGTTTATTGACCGCCAGAAACAGCGTGCATGGTGGGCACATGCTGGTGATAGCCGGGTTTACCACTTCCGGCGGGGCGTGCTTCACGAGGTGACCCGTGACCACAGTCTGGCCCAGCAGCTGAAAGAAGCGGGCTATGAAAATACCGGCATTAACAGTAATTTACTCTATAATGCGCTCGGCGCTGAGCCGCCTCGCTTAGTCAGCTTTTCGCAGGAGATTGCGCTGGAGGATGGGGACGCTTTTCTGGTCTGCACCGATGGCTTCTGGCTGAATCTGACCAGTGGTGAAATGGAACAGGCGCTGCGCATGGTGAATGCCTGCGAAGAGTGGCTGGCTCTGATGGAGCAGGCGGTGAGCCGCAACGTTAACAAAGACAATCTCAGCGCACTGGCGGTCTGGATTGGTGAGCCGGAAGAGGCAACACTGCTCTATTCACTGGCTGATTCGGCGCGCTTTCTGCCGCCTCGTTTTTGATTCCAAGGATCCTTATGAAACTGTGGTTGCCCGGCATCATCACTCTGCTGATTGCCTTTAACGCCCAGGCTGAAAATTATCGTGTGGTCTACTCCCCCAGCCTGGCGCTGGAGGTTTATATCGATAATGTGGTGAGTAAAGCGCCTGACGACTGGTGTAAAGAGACGCTGCCGCTGCGTATCGTCTCCGGCAAAAGTAAGGATTCGGCCGTACTGACCACCTTTTTACCGCGCGTGGGCACCCTGCTCGCAAATCAGTGCGGCTTACTGGACGAACTGCCCTGGCAGATGACCAATAAAGAGGGTGGCGTACTGGCCAGCGGCAGCGCCAGCAAGTTGCAGAACTGGCGGCCGATTGTGATGGCGGATGCAACAGCCAGCGCCAGTGACAGCAATGCCGCCGCGCTCGACCTGTCACGGCCCGCCAACAGCACGCCGCTGCAACATTTTGATCTCCCCAGCGGCTGCCATTTCCGTACCGCCTGGGATGACAATGCGCAGACCCTGTTTATTCCCGATGTCAGCAAGCAGCAGTGCTCGCCGGACGGCTGGGCAGAAGGCAAAAGTGAACTGACGCTGGCGACAGCGGATCACCCGACGCCGGTTGCGGTTACCTTTTATCAGGGTTACCCCATCGCCAATCTGACGATTCCGGACAGCAAGCTGGAAGTCATTGCTGCCAATAATCAGCGCATGATTGTGACACGCCCGGATACGCCGGATAGCTGGCTGGTGCTGCCTTTTGATGCCCGACAGCATGTCTGGCGCTTCAATGGTGCGCTGTTAATAAAGATGGATAAGAATGCTGCGCAGCAGGATGCTGACGCTGTGAAATCGCGAGTCGATACATTGCGCAGCCAGTGGGCGCCCTATTTCATGCCACAGCAAAAAGTGAATGTGTTACTCATCGACACCCTGCACGCGGATCTGGTTGATCCTGCCATTGGTGCCTGGCGTAACATCAATTAATTACCGCGCAGCCTGACGACCAGGCCGTGTACAGAGAGTTCACTATGTCGGCTAATGATAATCCGAAAACCGTTCCGAATGCCCTGCCTGACGGATACCGTTTTAATGAATTTGAGATCAAGGAAGTGATCGGAGGCGGCGGCTTCGGCATCGTCTATCGCGCGTGGGATCACCAGCTTGAACGTACTATTGCCATTAAAGAGTATATGCCCGTGTCGCTGGCTGTCCGTGCCGCCGACTTAACGCTGGAGCTGCGCGGTGAACGTTTCCAGAAGCTGTTTAATGCCGGGCTGACCAGCTTTATTCAGGAAGCGCGTCTGCTGGCCCGCTTTAATCATCCCGGTCTGCTGCACGTGCTGCGCTTCTGGGAGCAGAACGGCACGGCCTATATGGGCACGCTTTACTACAGCGGGATGACGCTGAAAGAGTGGCAACTGACCAGCCCGGCCTCCATCTCTGAAGCCTGGATCCGTCGCCTGCTGCCGCCGCTGCTGGGGGCCATCAGCACCATCCATCAGGCCGGCTATCTGCATCGTGACATCTCGCTCGACAATATCCAGATTCAGGAGAACCAGCTGCCGGTGCTGCTGGACTTCGGCTCGGCGCGTAAAGAGATTGGCAACCTCTCTGACGAAACCGAAATCATGCTCAAACCCGGCTTTGCGCCGATTGAGCAGTACAGCGAAGAAGGTGAAGTCGAACAGGGACCGTGGACTGACATTTACGCGCTGGGCGCGGTGCTGCACAGCCTGATTACCGGCAATCCACCGCCCGTGAGTGTGGTGCGCTGTATTGAAGATAATTATCAGCCGCTGGTGGAACGTCAGCCAGAAGGCTACTCGCTGCCGCTGCTGCATGCCATTGACTGCGCGCTGGCGATGAAGCCCGGCGATCGTCCGCAAACGATTGACGCCTTTGCGGCGCTGATTGATCTGCCGGTCAGTGATGTGGAAGCCGTAGTGAACAGCTTCCCGGTGCCGGGCGAGCCGCCCGCGCTGCCCGTCGAGGAGCCGGTTGAAGCGGCCCCGCCAGTGGTGATGACGATGAATCACGCTGCGGCGTCAGCGGAGCCGGTAACGCCGCGCACGGTGCGACGGCTGTCGCCTGGCTTGCTGGGGCTGGCTGCCGTGGCGCTTCTGGCCGTGGTCGTCACCGTCTGGCTTTCTAACCGCCACAGTGCCACACCGGATGTCGTTAACAATCCGGCAGCTGCGACGCAGGCACCCACATCAACCTCGCCAGCAGCTGCCGTGCCTGCCGCGCTGGCGACGGTTTATCTTAAGCTGGAGAGCGGTGAAAGCGTGGTGCTGAATGGACAGCCGGTTGAGGTCAAACCTGGCAGCAGCGGATTTGCCGCGCTGAATCTGGCGGCGGGACAGTATAAAATTGACGTTAAAAATGGCAGTGAGATGCACACGCAATCCCTGACGATTGATAAGCCGGGCACCTGGCTGATTAATCCTGGCAATTAGGCAACCGGATTAACAGGTGAGTCGCGGCTGTCAGCGGTGCAGATAATAAAGGGCGCGTCATAAGAACGCGCCCTTTTGCTATGCCGGTCGGGATTCAGGCCTGCCTGAGGCAGGATTGCTGCAGCGTCCGCACCTGATGCGCCAACCGGCTCAGACTCTCTTCTTCCATGCCGCGCCGGGTCAGTTCTTCTTCCAGCGCAAACAGATACTGTGCATTCGATCCCAGGGGGCCGCTGGCGGCGGCAATCAAAGGTGCAATTGCCTCCGGGCAGGAGTCTGATTCATAAAGCGGATGGCGCGGGTCCATGATAAAGGTCAGCGCAGTGACGCTGCGGCCATCCTCCAGCTGTAACTCACACCATGTTGGTAAATAACAGCCGGTGATCATCTCTCGCTTCCACAGCAGCGCCAGTTCTTCATGTAACCGCGCTTCCGGCAGACGAAACGCCAGTCCGGTGGTGCGGCCACCCTGCTTCAGTGCCAGCATGCGGCCAGGATGTGTGGCGGTGGCACGTCCGGCAATCAGCCGCAGGCAGAAAGCGCGATGCCAGCCTTCCAGCGAACCGGATGCGACTTCATCTGCCTCAAAAATCGGGTTCCACATCAGCGAGCCGTAACCAAAGATCCAGACCGGGCTATGATCGGGACGGCAGGCCAGCGTGGCTGCCAGAGAAGCCGCGCGCTGCTCGCAACTCCAGAGCAGCGTCTCATCGATATCCCCGAATGACGTTTTACAATCCGCTTTTAACAGAAATTCCCGGGTAAGCAATGCGACCTCCTCAACTTCAATAGCGTCCTGCAGAATGGCTCCTGTACCATGATGCCTAAAAGGCACCGCGTTTCGATCATCAAATTGACAGTAATCTATTTACACGCGGGGTTTCAAGCGTGATTCCGGTCGCAGGTTAAAAAAAACCAGATAAACCTGATAGCGCAGACGAAAAAAAGGACCAGATTATCCTGGCCCTTTGTCATGAACAGGCTAGCAGGGGAATTATTTTTTAGGATGCCACTTATCATCATCACCTTTTTCATACTCTTTCTTCACGGCGGCCCAGGCGACTTTATGCGCCACCTCTTCCCGTGAGTCATCGCCGCGGCGATCTTCAGCCTCTTTATACTGATCCCATGCACTGTTAAAGGCCTGCTGATAGATCTCCTGCGCGTGCGCAGGTAGTACGTGTTTTACATTGTCAGGTAAGTCAGCTCGATTAGCGTAAGGCATAGCGGCTCCTCAGTTTATAAATTCACACTAAGCCTGGCGCAGGACAGCAAAAATTCAAACAGCGATTTATCAGTGCTTCAGATTAAAAAGCAGAATCTCGCCCTGCAAATGACAATGATAAGCCTGTTTTTCGGCAAAACGAGACCAGATAGGTGCATAAGTCATAATTGTTGTAGCCTGATTAACCTTGCAATATTTGAGATAACACCCGGTTAATACCCCTTCGGCAATTTATTGCATTTAAGTAAAAAGCAGTAAATTTTTCCCACCCGGGCCGGTGAAAAGATAAACTGCGCCCTGCCCTAAAACTGATTATATTTTTAACAGCAGCATCCGCTGCGTCCGGATAATCATTAACCAGAGAGGACGGTGAATGCCTTCACATGAAAAAACACGTCACAAGGAATTCTCGCTGATATTTCCCATTATCACGCTGGGTATACTCTATTTTTTTGGTGCAAATACCTCATTTCCGGTCGTAGTCGGGATTAACTTACTGGCGCTGGTTGCCATTCTGAGCAGCGCATTCAGCGTGGTGCGTCACGCTGACGTGCTTGCCCACCGGCTGGGTGAGCCTTATGGCTCGCTGATCCTGAGTCTGTCGGTGGTGATTCTGGAAGTGAGCCTGATCTCCGCGCTGATGGCGACCGGCGATGCTGCACCCGGGCTGATGCGCGATACGCTTTATTCGATAGTGATGATTGTGACCGGCGGGCTGGTGGGTTTTGCGCTGCTGCTGGGCGGTAATAAATTTGCGACGCAGTACGTTAATCTGGCGGGCGTAAAACAATATCTCATCGCTATCTTCCCGCTGGCGATTCTGGTGCTGGTGTTTCCCAACGCGCTGCCGGGCGGAAATTTCTCGGTGACGCAGGCCCTGCTGATTGCGGCGATTTCCGCGGCGATGTATGGCGTTTTCCTGCTGATTCAGACCAAAACGCATCAGAGCCTGTTTGTCTATGAGCATGAAGATGATAGCGATGATGGTGATCCGCACCATGGTAAACCTTCAGCTCACAGCAGCATCTGGCACACCGTCTGGCTGATTGTGCATCTGATTGCCGTTATTGCCGTGACCAAAATGAACGCCAATACGCTGGAAAGCCTGCTGACGGAGATGAATGCACCGGCACAGTTCACCGGTTTCCTGGTGGCCCTGCTGATCCTCTCTCCTGAAGGCCTGGGCGCGATTAAGGCGGTGCTGATGAATCAGGTGCAGCGCGCCATGAACCTGTTCTTTGGTTCGGTGCTGGCTACCATCTCCCTGACGGTGCCTGCGGTGACCATTATCGCCACGCTGACCGGACAGGAGCTGATATTCGGGCTGGAGCCGCCGCAGATGGTGATTATGATGGCATCGCTGATCCTCTGTCAGATATCCTTCTCAACCGGCCGCACCAATGTGCTGAACGGTGCTGCGCATCTGGCGCTGTTTATTGGCTATCTGATGACTATCATGCTGTAACGTCACTGAATTTCAGGCGAAAAAAAAGAGCGATTAATCGCTCTTTTTTTGCAGCAAACTTACTTGCTGGTATCGAGTTCCGGGAAGCTCTTCACCAGGTCATCAATCGCTTTCATTTGTACCAGGAACGGTTCCAGCTTATCCAGCGGTAATGCAGATGGGCCATCACACAGGGCATGTTCCGGATCCGGATGCGCTTCGATGAACAGACCGGCAATGCCGACCGCCATACCAGCACGCGCCAGCTCAGCCACCTGCGCACGACGACCACCTGAAGCCGCGCCAAACGGATCGCGCGTTTGCAGCGCATGGGTCACATCGAAAATCACCGGGCTGTTTTTGGTGACTTTCTTCATCACGTTAAAGCCCAGCATATCGACAACCAGATTGTCATAGCCAAAGTTGCTGCCGCGATCGCACAGGATAACCTGCTCGTTGCCACCTTCTGCAAACTTATCTACGATGTTGCCCATCTGACCCGGGCTGACGAACTGCGGCTTCTTGACGTTGATGACCGCGCCGGTCTTCGCCATCGCTTCCACCAGGTCAGTCTGACGTGCCAAAAAGGCCGGCAGCTGGATCACATCCACCACTTCGGAGACCGGCTGCGCCTGTGCCGCTTCATGGACATCAGTGATAATCTTCACGCCAAACGTCTGCTTCAGCTCCTGGAAAATTTTCATTCCCTCTTCGAGGCCAGGGCCACGGTAAGAGTGAATCGAGGAACGGTTCGCTTTATCAAACGACGCCTTAAACACGTAAGGAATACCGAGTTTATTTGTCACGGTGACATAGTGCTCGCAGATGCGCATCGCCAGGTCGCGCGACTCCAGCACGTTCATCCCGCCAAACAGTACAAATGGCAGATCGTTTGCAACGTTGATATCGCCAATACTCACGACTTTCTGTGTCATGCCCTTTCCTTTTCAGTGGGTCCGCTTAGTGCAGCGTGACCTGTTTTTGTTCGATTGCGTGAATCTGAACTTTGATCATTTCGCTGACCGGATCTTCAGGACACTGCTCAACGAAATAGTTTAAATCACTCAGGGCGATATGTTCGCACTCCAGCTGCGCGTAGATCAAACCGCGATCGCGGATTTCATAAGGATCATCCGGATCGATACGCAACAGCACCTGACTGACGTTCAGCGCCAGCTCCATCTTCTGCTCTTCCATCAACGCCGCTTTCAGCGTGTCGAGCATTTTGCGCATCACGGTCACGGTTTTGGCTTCGTCGAGATCATCGTCATACAGACGCGCCGTAGGGCTGATATTGCCTTTCAGCCACACTTCCAGCGTATGCCGGTCAAGGGTTTCACCGTTGAACGGGTTGATCATCCACTTATCGCCATCAATCCAGTCGGCGCGCAGAATCAGCTGGGTCGGGAAGATCACCGGCATCAGCGGCAGTTCCAGCTCGGCGGCGATGTGCAGCAGAATCACGCCCAGTGACACGGCGGTGCCCTGGCGGGTCTTCAGTACATTGTCGATCCAGAGCGCATCAGAAAGTTTGTAGACGCCGCTGGCACCGCAAAATCCCCACTGGCGATAGAACAGCTCCAGCAGCTTTTCGAGCTGCATGTCAGCATCTTCGATGTCGCTGACATACTCACGCGCTTCGGCGACTAACGCCGCAAGCTGCGCTTCCACCGACACCGCCGGGAAATCGGCGCGGATGGCAAGCGTGGCACCAATCACCGCTTCACACAGCGGTGTCTGGCTGAAATCTAATTGTTCGGTCGAGGTCATGCTATCCCCATAACGGCATTTTGGTCAGCGCCAGCGTAATGATGGTCACCAGGGCGATTAACGCCACCAGAAAAGCGATCCAGCGGGTGCGATCAGTGCGTGGACGGCGACTCAATGCCACAAATCCTAAGGCGATGTAGATGATAACCGCTAAAAGCTTCTCCGTCAGCCAGCTTCCTTGCGGCGTGAAGGGATAGAAGTGGGTAATCACCACCAGCAGGACGCCGGTCACCAGTAACAGGGTATCGTTAACGTGCGGCAGAATGCGGACCCAGCGCTTTGTCATCATCGCCGAACTACGGCGCAGCCAGTAAAACCGCAGCAGGAACAGCGTCACGGTCAGCACAACCGTTAAGATATGCAGATTTTTAATCAGGGGATAAAAAGCAAACATCATAAATCCTTTTCAAAGCGCTTTTATGAAGGGAACTGACCCAGCGTCACACGCGGATTACCACCGTAATCCCTGACGGTTTCAACGGCGTGATAGCCATTATTCCGCATCAGTGCAGCCACTGCCTCACCCTGCTGCCAGCCATGTTCCAGCAGCAGCCAGCCATCCGGCAGCAGCCACGCGGGCGCCTGCTCGATCAGCGTGCGCAGATCGGCCAGTCCCGCTTCATCTGCCACCAGCGCGCTGCGCGGTTCGAAACGCACGTCGCCCTGCTCCAGATGCGCATCGCTGGCATCAATATAGGGTGGATTGCTGACGATGAGCGTAAAGCGCTGCGGTGTGAGCGCCTGGAACCAGTGACTGAGCAGAAAGGTGGTATTAGAGAGGTTGAGCTGTTCTGCATTATTGCCCGCCAGCTTAACGGCGGCTTCAATGCGATCCACGCCGGTCACCTGACAGTCGGGCCGCTCGCTGGCCAGCGCGAGCGCAATTGCCCCGGTGCCGGTGCCCATATCCAGAATGGTCGAGGGTGTCGCGGGCAAATGTGCCAGCACCTGTTCAACCAGCAGTTCGGTATCCGGGCGCGGGATCAGCGTGGCGTCACTGACACGTAACGGCAGCGACCAGAACTCGCGTTCGCCTACCAGATGCGCCACCGGTTCACCCCGTGCACGCCGCGCCAGCAGGCTATCCAGCTGTGCGAGTTGCACATCGCTGAGCACCGTTTCATCGAAGGCAATTAACCAGCTGCGCGATTTCCCGGTCACGAAGCCTAACAGGATCTCTGCGTCACGCTTCGGACTGTCACCCCCGCACAGCGTGGCGACAGCCTGTTTCAGCCAGTGACGAATATCCATTAATCCTGACCAGCCAGTGCCGCCAGCTGATCCGCCTGGTACTCCTGCACAATCGGCTCGATCAGGCTGTCGAGTTTGCCTTCCATCACTTCATCCAGACGGTAGATCGTCAGGTTAATACGGTGGTCGGTCACGCGGCCCTGCGGGAAGTTATAAGTGCGGTTACGGTCAGAGCGATCGCCGCTGCCCAGCAGGTTGCGGCGGGTACTGGCTTCAGCAGCGTGACGACGCGCCATTTCAGCAGCGTGAATACGCGAACCCAGTACCGCCAGCGCTTTGGCTTTGTTTTTATGCTGAGAACGTTCGTCCTGACATTCCACCACGATGCCGGTAGGCAGGTGGGTAATACGGATCGCGGAGTCGGTGGTGTTAACGTGCTGACCACCTGCACCGGATGAGCGGAAGGTATCGATCTTCAGGTCACCGGCGTTGATTTCCGGCAGTTCCGCTTCCGGAATTTCCGGCATCACGGCCACGGTGCAGGCTGAAGTATGAATACGCCCCTGAGATTCGGTCTCCGGCACGCGCTGTACGCGGTGTCCGCCTGATTCGAACTTCATGCGGCCATAGGCACCGTCGCCGGTGACGCGGGCAATCACTTCTTTGTAACCGCCATGCTCACCTTCGTTAGCGCTGATGATTTCCACACGCCAGCGACGCGCTTCGGCATAGCGGCTGTACATGCGGAAGAGATCGCCGGCGAAGATCGCGGCTTCATCGCCGCCCGTTCCGGCGCGCACTTCGATAAAACAGGCGCGCTCATCGTCGGGATCTTTCGGCAGTAACAGCACCTGAAGCTGCTGCTCCAGCACGTCACTCTTCTCACGCGCTTCCTGCAACTCTTCCTGCGCCATATCACGCATTTCAGGGTCGTCCAGCATCTGCTGCGCCGTTTCGATATCGTCCTGAACCTGCTGCCAGTCGCGGAAGCAACGGGTTACATCAGTCAGTTGAGCATATTCGCGTGACAGCGCACGGAAACGCTCCTGATCGGCGATGACACCAGCATCGCCCAGCAACGCTTCCACTTCTTCGTGGCGCTCCTGCAGGGCTTCCAGTTTGGCAACTATAGAGGTTTTCATTTAAATGTGGGATTCCCGTAAACAGGTGGCGACAGCGGTGTGCCTAATCGAGACCCAGGCTGTCGCGTAAAATCTGCAGGCGTTCATTATCGCCATCGCGGGCGGCCTGCTGAAGTGATTTGGTTGGCGCATGTATTAAACGGTTGGTCAGCTTGTGCGCCAGTTCCTGCATGACTTTCTGCGGATCGGCACCCTGCTGCAGCGCCTGCAGCGCACGGCCTTCCAGCTCAGCACGGATATCCTCCGCCTGAGAACGATATTCACGGATGGTATTCACCGCGCCCTGTGAGCGCAGCCACGCCATGAATTCGCTGCTTTCCTGAACCACGATGCTTTCCGCCTGAACCGCGGCCGCTTTGCGCTGCGCCAGGTTCTGCTCGATGATCGCCTGCAGGTCATCCACGCTGTAGAGATAGGCGTTAGGCAGATCGCCGACTTCCGGCTCCACGTCGCGCGGCACCGCAATATCGACCAGCAGCATGGGTTTATTACGTCGCGCTTTTAGCGCGCGTTCCATCATCCCCTTGCCGATAATCGGTAGCGGACTGGAGGTTGAGGAGATAATAATGTCGGCTTCGGCCAGACGGGCATCAATCTCCGCCAGCGTGATTACCTCTGCACCGACTTCCGATGCCAGCGCTTCGGCACGCTCGCGGGTACGGTTCGCGATGATCAGATTTTTGACCTGATGTTCACGCAGATGACGTGCCACCAGCTCGATGGTTTCACCCGCGCCAACCAACAACACATTAACGGATGAGAGGGATTCGAAGATCTGACGGGCCAGCGTACAGGCGGCAAACGCCACTGACACCGCATTGGCACCGATATCCGTTTCCGTGCGCACGCGTTTGGCAACAGAGAAGGTTTTCTGGAACATGCGTTCCAGCTCACTGCTCAGCGCATGGCCACGTGAGGAGTCGGCAAATGCTTTTTTCACCTGACCGAGGATCTGAGGCTCGCCCAGCACCAGTGAATCGAGTCCGCTGGCGACGCGCATCAGGTGGCTGACCGCGTCGTTATCCTGATGCCAGTAGAGGCTGTTACGCACATCCTCTTCATCCAGCTGATGATAATTGCATAACCAGCTCACCAGACGCGCCTGTAAATCGGCCTGCTGCTCTACACTCAGGTAGAGTTCCGTCCGGTTACAGGTGGACAACACCACGCCGCTCTGCACCATTGGCTGCGATAACAGGCTGTTCAGCGCCTGCTCGAGCGTCTCCGGCCCGAACGTAACGCGTTCGCGCAGAGCAATGGGGGCAGTCTTGTGGTTGATTCCGAGAGCGAGCAGCGTCATGGCGGTTTTGGTTGGGATGTCCCAATAATGTCAGGGTTTTGTGAGGCGCATTCTACAAGATGCGGCAGATCAAGAAAAGCCATACAAAGGCTATGACTGTAATAAGATTAACCTGTTCGTGCTCAATTTGCTGCATAACAGCATTGACGGTTAAAACCGGGACGGTTAGCGTTATCCGTTACGAATAATAAATGTGTCCGAGGAGATGACCACTTGATGCTTAATTCACCACGCAATCTGTTGCGCCTTTTGCCCCTTGCCAGCGTGCTGCTGGCGGCCTGTAGCGTCAACAAACCGCAAGGTCCCGGCCCCAGCGTTACCGCGCCACAGTGGCAACAGCATCAGCAGGCGGTCTCAAAGGTCACGCACTACCAGACCCGCGGTGCCTTTGCCTACCTCTCTGACAAGCAGAAAGTCTACGCCCGCTTCAACTGGCAGCAGACCGCGCCCGATCGCTATCGCCTGCTGCTGACAAATCCGCTTGGCAGCACTGAACTGCAGCTCGATGCACAGGGCTCGGTGGTGCAGATCGTCGATAACAAAGGCAAGCGCTACGTCAGCAACGATGCGCAGAAAATGATCTCGCAACTGACCGGCATGAACATTCCGCTGGCCAATCTGCGTCAGTGGATGATGGGTCTGCCAGGCGATGCCACGGATTATCAGCTCAATGATAGCTATCAGCTGAGCAGCCTCAACTACAGCCGCGACGGTCAGAACTGGCAGGTTTCGATTGCGGGCTACGACAGCAAGGTTACGCCGCCGCTGCCGTCCAGCCTGGAGCTGAAAGAGGGTGACCAGCGGATTAAACTGCGTATGGACGGCTGGACCGTTCAATGATCACCCACTGGCCTGCCCCGGCAAAACTGAATCTTTTTCTCTACATCACTGGCCGTCGTCCCGACGGCTATCACAACCTGCAGACGCTGTTTCAGTTTCTCGACTACGGGGATGAACTGCAGATTAGCGTCGATCACAGCGACGCTATTCAGCTATTAACGCCGGTGCCGGGCGTGGCAGATGCGGACAACCTGATTGTCCGCGCCGCAAACATGCTGAAACAGGCGGCACAGGATAACCATCGCCTGCCCGCACGCGCGGGTGCGCAGATTGCTATCGAGAAAAGGCTGCCCATGGGCGGCGGCATCGGTGGCGGCTCTTCTGATGCGGCGACCGTGCTGGTGGCGCTGAATCATCTGTGGCAAACCGGCTTCACACCAGATGAGCTGGCGGCAATCGGCGTGAAGCTGGGCGCGGATGTACCGGTCTTTGTGCACGGCTTTGCGGCCTTTGCAGAGGGCGTGGGTGAACAACTTCAGCCCGCAGCGCCGGAAGAAAAGTGGTATCTTGTCGCCCATCCCGGTGTGAACATCAGCACACCCGTGGTATTCAATGACCCCGGGCTGACGCGGGATACGCCATCGCGCAGTTTATCGACGCTTTTAGCCTTACCCTTCACCAATGATTGTGAAGCAGTGGTAAGAAAACGTTTTCGTGAGGTTGATGCGCTTGTTTCCTGGCTGCTAGAATACGCGCCGTCACGCCTGACTGGCACAGGCGCTTGTGTGTTTGCTGAATTTGACACCGAGTCCGCCGCCCGCCAGGTGCTGGAGCTTGCCCCGAATGGGGTACGCGGATTTGTAGCCCGGGGCGTTAACGTTTCGCCGCTACAGCGTACCCTGCGAGGCGATTAGCGAATGCGTGACAGTGTCACCCCGTTCCAGACACTGCACGTTTCGCATTAACACACCCGTGTGAACGTCTATGACCGTACGCGCCGGTTACAGTCATACCGTTCATTCTCTGGACGCAAAGCCTGAGGTTCTTCTCGTGCCTGATATGAAGCTATTTGCTGGTAACGCCACCCCGGAACTAGCACAACGTATTGCCAATCGCCTTTACACCAGCCTGGGAGACGCCGCAGTAGGCCGTTTCAGTGATGGTGAAGTGAGCGTACAGATTAATGAAAATGTACGCGGTGGTGATATTTTCATCATCCAGTCCACCTGTGCTCCCACCAACGATAATCTGATGGAACTGGTTGTGATGGTCGACGCGCTGCGTCGTGCTTCTGCTGGTCGTATTACCGCAGTCATCCCCTACTTTGGTTATGCCCGTCAGGACCGCCGTGTGCGTTCCGCGCGTGTGCCTATTACCGCTAAAGTAGTGGCAGACTTCCTTTCCAGCGTCGGTGTTGACCGTGTTCTTACGGTTGACCTGCACGCCGAGCAGATCCAGGGCTTCTTCGACGTCCCGGTTGATAACGTATTTGGCAGCCCGATCCTGCTGGAAGATATGATGCAGATCGGTCTGGAAAACCCGATTGTTGTTTCTCCCGATATTGGTGGCGTAGTACGTGCCCGTGCTATCGCTAAACTGCTGAACGACACCGACAT
The DNA here is from genome assembly GCF_008631595.1 of Pantoea sp. F_5. Taxonomy (NCBI): domain Bacteria; kingdom Pseudomonadati; phylum Pseudomonadota; class Gammaproteobacteria; order Enterobacterales; family Erwiniaceae; genus Pantoea; species Pantoea sp. F_5. The sequence goes on along the minus strand of NZ_VWUO01000002.1, from coordinate 306,576 downwards.
GGCTATCATCGATAAACGCCGCCCTCGCGCGAACGTTTCTCAGGTGATGCACATCATTGGTGACGTTGCTGGCCGCGACTGCGTGCTGGTCGACGATATGATCGACACCGGCGGCACGCTGTGCAAAGCGGCTGAAGCGCTGAAAGAACGTGGTGCCAAACGCGTGTTTGCTTACGCGACGCATCCGATCTTCTCCGGCAATGCGGTTGAAAACCTGCGTAAATCTGTACTCGACCAGGTCATCGTCTGCGATACCATCCCGCTTTCAGACGAGATTAAGTCACTGCCGAATGTGCGCACACTGACCTTATCTGGCATGCTGGCCGAAGCGATTCGCCGCATCAGTAACGAAGAATCTATCTCGGCGATGTTCGAGCATTAATCTTCGCGGAACCGGGCCCTGTGCCCGGTTTTTTTATCTCTGCCGTCTGGATTAACGCGCTTTTTTTTCTGATTTTTCCCCGATAAATTTCCTTTTAATCCCCTATTTTCAACGCCACCCACTTTTTTACTAAAACGCAGTGCTCCCCCGCTTCTGCCTTTTAGCATTAAATGGTAATTTGCAGCGCATTTCTCATCTGAATTCAGCCACCATGAGCCTCGATATCTACACATTGTTTGTCTGCGAGCTCTACGTGCTGGGGTTTCTGAGCATTATTATGGTTTTTGCCTGGGTCGGGTCGCACTATGACCGCGTTCTTGGCTTCACCTGCCTGTCACTGGTTTTCACCCTGATTGCCGTATTCTTAAGCAGCCTGCGCAGCAGCGGCCTGCATTTCCTGCCGGTTGCGGTCGGCAATGTGTTAGTGATGCTCGCTTATGGCGGATTATTAAATGCGTTCCGGCGCTTCTGCGGTAAACCTATCGGTACGCACTGGCTACTGGGTGCGCTGCTCTGGGCACTCCTCTGCTGCTTTCCGGCGTTTTATTACAGCTTACCCAAACGGGTACTGGTATTGTGCATCGCCTGCGTCGCCTATACCGCCGCACTGATCCAGCTGGTCTGGCAGGCGCGTGACACGCTGAAAGCCACTTTCTGGCCTGCCCAGTTGCTGCTGTGGATCCACCTGTTGTTTCATCTGGCGCGCCTGTTTCTGGATAGCGCCATGCCCAGCACGCAACCCGGAGCGATTGGCGGGTCAGACTTTTCAGTTTACGTGATTCTGGAATCCATTCTGTTTGTCATCGGCCTGACGTTTACCATTCTGGCCATGGTGAATGAGCGGATGCAGATAGCGTTAAAACACACTTCCCTGCACGATCCGCTGACCAGCGTCTGGAATCGTCGCGCCTTATTTACTGAAGCCACAAAAATTGTGGCGCGCTGCCGCCGTCAGAACCGGCCGTTCAGCGCAATACTGTTCGACCTCGATCATTTTAAAAGCATCAATGATCGATATGGCCATCATCAGGGCGACCAGATTTTGATTCACTTTTGCGAAATAGTCAGAGAATTGATACCGGCTGAGGGGCGTTTTGCACGACTGGGCGGAGAAGAGTTTGCGGCCATCATTCCGGCTGGAGCACGGGATGCAGAGGCGTGGTGTGAGGCGATCCGGCTGGCGGTCTGTACATCGCAACCCAATGACATAGCTTATTCAGTCAGCATTGGCTTTGCCACGGTCACGCAAGGCCAGCAGGATTTTGAGAGTTTACTGGCGCTGGCAGATGCAGCGCTCTATCACGCGAAAGCCAGTGGCCGGAACTGCACTGCGCAGCATCCAGTCCCGGCAGCCATCAGTTAGTGGTGGGAATTGTGTGACCGGCGGCAGCGCTTGTCATAGTGACGCAGCCAGTAATAGCGATCTTCAATTTTTTCACGGCCACTGATACGCGCGCCCACCAGCCACATCAGTGCGCCAATAAAGATGCTCAGAATCGCGCCCTGCGCCAGAAACTGCGGCAAATCGAGTGTCGGCAGCTGGTTCATAATTGAAAACCCAACACCCAGCACCATTGTGACTAATCCCAGTACCATCAAGCTGTTACCCGCTACGCGGCAGTGTTGATGTTTCATGCTGCACCTCCATCCATATGAGTAAATAACCGCACACAATGTTAAGTGCCATAAGTTTAGGCAATGGCTGGGGTCCACGTTGCGGACTGGATCACACATCAGCTATAAAGAATGGCCTGGTCCTGAATGCAGCCTGTTGATTCAGATAGAAAATGATTAATCACCGTTCTGAACCATTTCGATGCGTGTGCTTTGTCATCTCGCCTGTGGCGAAGTAAACTAACGCCCTTTCGCGATAACAGCAGGATAATCATTGTGAGCAGCATTAAACTGATTGTGGGACTGGCCAATCCGGGCGCTGAATACGCCGCCACACGCCACAATGCGGGTGCCTGGTATCTGGATCTACTGGCTGAGCGCCACAATCAGTCACTGAAAGAGGAAGGCAAATTCTATGGCTATACCGCCCGCCTGGCGATAGCCGGCGAGGATGTGCGCCTGCTGGTGCCGACCACCTTTATGAACCTGAGTGGTAAAGCGGTGGCGGCAATGGCGACCTTTTATCGCATTGCGCCAGAAGAGATTCTGGTGGCGCATGATGAACTCGATTTGCCGCCCGGTGTGGCGAAATTCAAGCAGGGCGGCGGCCATGGCGGCCATAACGGCCTGAAAGACATCATCAGCAAGCTGGGCAACAACAATAATTTTCATCGGCTGCGCATCGGTATCGGGCATCCCGGCGATCGCAACAAGGTGACCGGATTTGTGCTGGGCAAGCCGCCCGCCAGTGAGCAGAAGCTGATTGATGATGCCATTGATGAGGCGGCGCGCTGCACCGAACTGTGGCTGAAAGAGGATCGCATTAAGGCAATGAACCGGCTGCACGCCTTCAAGCCTGCTTAAACGCCCGAATCGTTGCGATTCCGTGTATAATGCGCGAAATTTTTCCATTCGTCTCCGACAGTCCGCCCTCTGGCGCGCTGTCCATCCAGTTATAAAGGGTATCAAACCATGGGATTCAAATGCGGTATCGTGGGCCTGCCGAACGTCGGTAAATCCACTCTGTTTAACGCGCTGACTAAAGCGGGCATCGAAGCGGCTAACTTCCCGTTCTGTACCATTGAGCCAAACACCGGCGTGGTACCCATGCCTGACCTGCGTCTCGACCAGCTTTCTGAGATTGTTAAGCCGCAGCGCGTGGTGCCGACTACCATGGAATTCGTCGATATCGCGGGCCTGGTAAAAGGGGCGTCCAAAGGTGAAGGCCTGGGCAACCAGTTCCTGACCAACATCCGCGAAACCGAAGCGATCGGCCACGTGGTGCGCTGCTTTGAAAACGACAACATCATCCACGTTGCGGGGAAAGTGAACCCGGCGGAAGATATTGATGTCATCAACACCGAACTGGCGCTGTCCGATCTGGAAACCTGTGAACGTGCGATACAGCGCGTGCAGAAGAAAGCCAAAGGCGGCGACAAAGATGCCAAAGCCGAGCTGGCTGCGCTGGAGAAGTGCCTGCCGCATCTTTCTGAAGCGGGCATGCTGCGTTCACTGGATCTGGATGCCGACGACAAAGCGGCCATTCGCTATCTGAGCTTCCTGACCCTGAAACCAACGATGTACATTGCCAACGTCAATGAAGATGGTTTCGAGAACAACCCGTACCTGGATCAGGTTCGCGCTATCGCCGAAGCAGAAGGTTCAGTCGTCGTACCGGTTTGCGCCGCCGTTGAGTCGGACATTGCCGAGCTGGAAGATGAAGATCGTGAAGAGTTCATGGCGGAACTGGGACTGGAAGAGCCGGGCCTGAACCGCGTTATCCGCGCCGGTTACTCGCTGCTGAACCTGCAGACCTACTTCACCGCTGGCGTGAAAGAAGTGCGTGCCTGGACCATCCCGGTTGGCGCAACTGCCCCACAGGCAGCCGGTAAAATCCATACCGACTTCGAGAAAGGCTTTATCCGCGCCCAGACCATCGCGTTTGAAGACTTTATCGCCTATAAAGGCGAGCAAGGCGCGAAAGAAGCTGGAAAGATGCGTTCAGAAGGTAAAGAGTACATCGTGAAAGATGGCGATGTGATGAACTTTTTGTTCAACGTCTGATTGGGTTGTTGTTTCATGAGGTTTTAGCAACCCCATGAAATCTGACAGACACCTTAAAACCCACGCAACTGCGTGGGTTTTTCTTTTTGATGCTGTATCAATATTGCCTGTCCGCTCATTCCGGCAACGCCGTAATGAGTATCTTAAAAAAATATTGTTCCAGCCCCGCTCATTCTTCGCACAAGTCAGCAAACGAACCCGTTGCAACCTGCGCGTCCCCTCTCACCTGCTCTTCACCTGAAATGGCACGTATTCAGCTACGGATAAACTGCACCTCACACTGCCGGGCAATCTCCCACAGTCTGTTACGGATCACCTGCTTCAGTTGCAGAGTCGACTGCGACTGTGGCTGGTCACGACGGCTGATCAGCATCACTTCAAACGGCAGAGGTTGCGCGATGGGCAGCAGCTTTAGCTGTTCGGCATAGCGGCAGGCGGTGAAGAGATCCACGACGCCCACGCCGCCACCTGCGAGCACCATATCGGCAATGACCGAGTAGGTTTTGATCGACAACGACACGGCGGGATTTAGTTTCTTATCACGCAGTGCACGGTGCAGGACGCGTCCAAGCGGATCCTGCGCCTGCATCATCAGTAAATTATTGTCACATAACCATTGCAGCGTAACGGGTTCATGCCGGGGATGATGGCGCGGTAGCAGCGCCACCATGGAAGACTGAAACAGAGGTTCAGCCAGCAGATCCGCATCGACCTGCTGACCAAAGACCAGCGCGAAATCGAGCTGATTCTCCAGAATCATCTGGCATAAGGTACTGAAATGCTCGGTGACCAGTTCGACACTGACCGAGGCCATCTGTTGCCGCCACGTGACCAGCGCCGGGGCCATCACCATCTGACCAAAGGCGTGCGCCGCGCCGACGCGCACCAACTGCCCTTCACCCCGCCGTAGCTGTTCGGTGAGCTGGGTAATGGATTGCAGGCGCTGGCAGAGATCGTCGATTTCAGGCAGCAGGCGTCGCCCTTCTGCCGTCACGCTCATGCCCTGGATACGTCGCTCAAACAGCGCAAATCCCAGTTGCTGTTCAGCGTGATTCAGCACACGGCTGATATTCGGTTGCGACACATTCAGCAGGCGCGCCGCTGCGCTGATGCTGCCGGTCTGTACAATGGCCTGAAAGACCTCTATATGGCGGAGCCGCATGATGATTTACCCTGGATGGAATACCGGACCCGGAGGCCTCTCCGACAGGCTGCACCGACGGAGAGTGAAAGTAATTATTCCCCTGTTGCAAAAACTGTACCGCAAAACCGGCGCAGGCTCAGCGACCTGGCTCGCACCTGTCCGCATCCGGCAGTCCGCCTGAAGCCTCTGCAGGGAGCGGTGCTCGCGCTGCCGTGGTGCAGCGGGGTCAGAAATGTGGGTTCATCAGGCTGAAGCCAGCAGCGATCCTGTCTCGTCCGGGGGATGAGGCATATGTACAGATATCAGGCGAACAGAAAGGCGGGATAAACGGGCTGACGTTGCAGGCAGCCCTGGGATAATATCGCTACGACTGGGTACTCGCCAGATAGGAGAAGGCACTGAGTAAGCTGATTAACGTCTCCATCTTCTCCGCCTGATAACCCACGGTAACGGCATCAAGGCGCGTGACGCCAGGGATCAGGCTGAACAGGTCGGCCAGCACCGGTTTAGTGGTCTGAAGCCGCATAGCGTAAGGCGCTGTGAGGCGAGTCGTGTTCACCTGGGAAGGATGCTGCAGTGCAGCGCTTGCCGCGGCGGTGATTGCACGCTGGGCCACCTGCGGACTGATCGACTCTGCGCAGGTATGCGAAATAGCGCGTTTCACACAGACGTAATCGACCGTCGGGTAATGTTCCGCTATCCAGCTCTGTAACTGATCGTCGCCGGTAACCAGCAGCAATGGCGTGCCGTGTTCAGCGGCGGCGGCCGCATAAATATCGGTTTCGCCCATCACCAGACCATTGATGTGGATACGCCAGAATGCCCGACCGTTAATGGTATGCGCCAGTACGCCGGATTCACCTGCTGCGCTGTGAAATCCCACCAGAAACAGCCCGTCGAACCGCTGCTGTTCTATCCCCTCCACCATCGACAGGCAGCGGGGTTTGCCCTGCACCAGTCGGGCGCGGGGATCGATATTTTCCGCACGCAAATTGGTCATCTGCGCATGGCTGTCTGCCACCACCACTTCCGTTGCCCCGCCGGCGAACGCCCCTTCAATCGCGGCATTCACTTCCTGCTCCATCAGGCCACGGGCGATCTGATGCTCCGGGTGACCAGGTGTACACTGCTCCGGACGCATGACGCCCGCAATACCTTCAATGTCGGCCGAGATAAAAATTTTCATGAGGTTAACCTGTCCAGAATCTGAGTCAGTGAGGGGCGATGGTGACCGCGAAAGCCGGTAACGGCCTCTGCGCTCAACAGGGCATCCAGTACAGCCTGTTCAGTGGCATCTGCGGCGGCGGCAAGCAGCGGCTCCAGCGTGTCGTCCTGCGGCGGTTGCGGCAGCGGTTGTGTTGAAAACGCCACCGCAATATCGCCCGAGCCGTGACCCCAGTAACTGCCCAGCCGTCCCAGACCTGCACCGGCCCGCTTCGCGATGCGCTTCAGCTGACGTGCATCCAGCGGCGCATCTGTCGCCATGATGATGATGACAGAACCGGCATCCAGCTGCGTCGCATTCCCCGCCAGCAGCGGCGCAATCATCTCGCCCGCCCGCACGCCATCAATCGTTAAGGCTTCCAGTGCGCCGAAATTGGCCAGCACCAGCACACCAAGCGTGGCGTTAAGCGAGGGTATCAGCCGCGAGGCGGTGCCAATCCCCCCTTTCAGGCTAAAACAGCTCATCCCACGTCCCGCGCCGATGCTGCCGCGCGCGAAGTCAGCGGAGGCCGTCTGCAGCGCCGCCTGCGCCATCGCCTCACTGATGGCCAGCGCCTGAATATCATTCAGCCAGCCATCGTTACACTCCAGCACCAGCGGGTTGACCGTAGGCAACGTTCGGCCCAGTTCCGGGTTACGACTGATGGCATCCCGCACCAGCGCGGTAAACAGCGTGCCGACCGCCAGCGTATTACTGAGCAGAATCGGCGTCTGAAGCAAGCCAAGTTCTTCTATCTGAATCAGTCCGACGGGTTTCGCAAAACCGTTCAGCACCTCAACCCCGCACGGCAGCGGCGTGAGAAACAGATTGTCGCCCGGCGGTACGATAGCGGTGACGCCAGTCTGCGTTTCGCCTTCATTCAGCGTGTCATGTCCGACACGCACGCCCGCAACATCGCTGATGCGATTAGTGGGGCCGCATGCGCTTCGCGGCTGCCCAAGCTGACGCAGGTCACGCCAGCGATCCAGCAGCAGGTCGCGCTGCAGTTGTTGGTAATCCATGGTCAGCCCTTGAGTTTGGGATCGAGCGTGTCACGCAACGCATCGCCAAGCAGATTAAATGCCAGCACGGTAATAAAGATCGCCAGCCCCGGGAATACGCTCATGTGCCAGGCACCAGCCATCATCATGCTACGGCTCATCGCCAGAATATTGCCCCATTCCGGCACGTCAGGCTCCGGACCCAGTCCGATAAAACTCAGGCCTGCCGCCGTCAGAATACTGGTGCCGATGCGCATGGTGAAGTAGACAATCACGCTGGAGAGCGTGCCGGGCAGAATATGCCGCAGAATAATGATGCGGTCTGGCGCACCGGCACAGCGTACGGCTTCAACATAGGCAGCCTGCTTCAGAGAGAGCGTCGACGCCCGCACGATACGGGCAAATACCGGCACGCTGAAGACCGCGACCGAGATAATCACATTGTTCAGGCCGGTTCCCAGCAGCGCCACCACCGCAATGGCCAGCAACATGCCGGGAAACGCGAATAAGACGTCGGCACCGCGCATGATCAGCATATCGACCCAACCGCCGTAATAGCCCGCCAACAGGCCCAGTATCACCCCGACCAGCATGCCGATGGTCACCGACAGCACGCCGATATAGAGCGAGATACGCGCCCCATAGATAATGCGGCTGAGCAGATCGCGCCCCAGCTCGTCGGTTCCCATCCAGTGTGCCGTGGAAGGCGGCGACGACAGCGCCATCCAGTCCGGTGCCATGGGATCCCAGGGTGCCAGCCAGGGCGCAAAAACCGCCACCACGATTAACAGCATTACAAAGCCGCCAGAGACCAGCGCCAGCGGGTTACGCACAAAGGCGTGCAGGAAATCACGCCATGGCGAACGAATAATCTGAGGCGGGTTTTCAGTCAGCGATTGACTACTCATTTCGGCTCCTGTCGCAGACGAATGGCCGGATTGACCACCGCGTAAAGCAGATCGACCAGCAGGTTAATCACAATAAACTCAAACACGAACAGCATCACCAGCGCCTGAATCACCGGCTGATCCTGCGCTTTGATCGACTCAATCAGTAACCAGCCTAATCCCGGCCAGTTGAAAACACTCTCCACGACGATGGATCCGCCCAGCAGAAAACCGAACTGCAGACCCAGCATGGTAATCACCGGGATAAGCGCATTGCGCATCACATGTTTCCACGTCACCAGGCGATTGCGCAGCCCTTTGGCTCTTGCGGTACGCACGTAATCTTCCTGCGCCACCTCCAGGAAGGCCGAACGGGTAAAGCGCGCCATGACCGCCGCCACCGACGAACCCAGCGTAATGGCGGGCAGAACAATATCGCTGGCCCTGTTAAAGCCGCTGACGGAGAACAGCCCGAAAGGCATTGCGACGAACTGGATGAGCAATAGCCCCAGCCAGAAAGCGGGCATCGAAATGCCGCCTACCGCCACGCTCATCAGCGTCCAGTCCTGCCATTTTCCCCGCTTCAGAGCCGCCATCACGCCAAATAACAACCCGAGAATGACGGACCAGGTGAAACCCGCTAAGGCGAGCCACAGCGTCGGCATAAAGCCCTGCCCAATCACCTCCCGCACCGGTTGCTGGGTGCGATAGGTGATGCCCAGGTCGCCCTGCAACAGGCTGCCGATCCAGTGCAGATACTGCTGCGGCAGCGGATCGTTAAGCCCGAGATGCTGACGCGCCGCCTCGACCGCCTCAATGGGTGCATCCGGTCCGGCATAAATGCGCGCCGGATCGCCCGGCATAAGCTTGATAAAACCGAAAACCAGCAACGAGACCACCAGCAAAACCGGGATCATCTCCAGCAATCGGCGAAGGATGTATGCAAACATGCCATTCCCTGAAATGAGGTGACGGGCCTCCTCTCGTCCCCGACCCGTTCCGGACAGGGGACGAGGAAGAAGAAACCGTCTTATTTAAAGGACGCCTGAGTGAATATAAAATTGCCATCAGGCAGCATCGAAACACCGCTCAGCGTGTTGCGCTTGCCCACCAGATTGTCTGGCGTGCCCAGGAACGCCACCGGTGCTTCTTTCCACAACACCTTTTGCGCCTGCGCATAGGCGATACCGCGCTTTGCCGGATCGGCGGTCGCCAGCCCGGCCGCAATCGCTTTGTCTGCATCCGGGTTACTGAAGTAGGAGACGTTATAGGAGGTCGGCACCCAGGATTCGGTGGCAAACAGCGGACGCAGCGCCCAGTCGGCGTCGCCCGTAGAGGTCGACCAGCCGCCATAATAGAGGTCAAACTCCGCCATTTTCGGATCCTTTACGCCCCACAGCTTCGCGTTGCGCGTGCCGGAATCCATCGGTGTGACCGTGGCACGAATACCCACCGCAGCCAGCTGTGCCTTCAGCACCTGACCGGCTCGTACGGCGGCCGTGGCATTGGTGACCCAGAGTTTAAGATCCAGACCATTCGGATAGCCCGCGGCTTTCAGCAACGCTTTAGCCTCGTCAGGTGCATAACGGTAGTCGGGAGCGGTTTGTTTTTGATAGAACTGCACCCCTTCCGGCATGGCGGAGGTGGCCGGTTTGCCCAGACCGGCAAAGGCTACTTTCAGCCACAGATTACGGTCAATCGCATAGTTGATGGCCTGACGAACCCGAACATCGGCCAGCGGCTTGTGCTGCGTGTTGATCGCCATGTAATAGAGATAAATGCTCGGATCGCGCTGAATCGAAAGGTGGCTGTCCTGCTTCACTGCCGCAATCAGGTCTGACGGCAATGGCCAGATGGCATCTACCTGTCCCGATTTCAGCGCTGCCACCCGTGTCGCATCTTCCGGGCTCGGCGAGAAGATCACCTTGTCGACTTTAGGCCATCCCTGCTGCCAGTAACCGTCATACTTCGCCAGCGTGACCGCTTTTCCCGGTGTCCAGTTGACGAATTTAAACGGACCGGTTCCCACCGGATGCAGTCGCAACTGCGCTTCGTCCGGATATTGCTTAAGAACGGACGGGCTCCACATTACCGCCGAAGGATGCGCCAGCGTGTTGATAAAAGCCCCGAACGACTGATTGAGATCGATTTTTACCTGGTCAGGTGCCAGCACCGTAACCTTATCGATCATTTTGTAGAGACTGTTACGCTTCAGCCCTTTTTTCTGGTCTGCCAGCCGATCGAGGTTAGCTTTGACGGCCTCGGCATCAAAAGGTGTTCCGTCCTGAAAAGTGACGCCTTTGCGCAGCGTCAGCGTAAATTCGGTGGCACTGTCATTGGAGGTATAACCGGTCGCCAGCCAGGGCTGCAGCTTCATCTGAGGATCAAACTGGAACAGGCGCTCAAAGATGCCGCTCTGCACCGAGTAGCTGACATTATCCGAGGTGTCGTGCGGATCCAGTCCCGTAATATCGGCATACATGGAGATGCGCAGATCCTGTGCCTGCGCAGTCATGACCAGCGTCGTCGTCAATGCGAGGGCTAGCGAAGTACGGTGAAACAGCGTTTTCATACATTCTCCTGGTCGTTGAGGATAATTAAAATGCAATGCCGTCAGCGACCCAGTGCTGGGGCGCAACCTGGCGATAACGGGTTTTCGTGACCGTTTCGCCCACCTTACGTAACGGCGAAGGAATTTCGCTGTCATCGAAAAGACGGGGCTGACGGTTCTCGGGATCGGCGACCGGCACGGAGGCCAGCAGACGCCGGGTATAGGGATGTTGCGGCTGATTAAAGACAGACTGGCGCGGACCAAGCTCCACAATCTGGCCGAGGTACATCACCGCGACGCGATTCGCAATGCGCTCGACGACCGCCATATCGTGAGAGATGAAGATCCATGCCACGCCCGTCTGCTGCTGCAGGTCCATCATCAGATTCACCACCTGCGCCTGAATCGACACATCCAGGGCTGATACCGCCTCATCCGCAATAATCACTTTCGGTTTCAGCGCCATGGCGCGGGCGATGGCAATACGCTGACGCTGACCGCCAGAAAATTCGTGCGGATAACGACGCGCGTGCTCCGGCAGGAGACCAACGCTCTTGAGCAGCGCATCGATCTGTGGAGAAGCCTGTTCAAGTGAAGAGACCCTGCCATGTAACAGCAACGGCTCGGCAATGGTGAACCCTACTGTCAGGCGGGGATTCAGTGAGGCATAGGGATCCTGAAACACCATCTGAATTTCACGGCGCAGCGGCTGGAACTCTGCCTCTTTCAGATCAGAGATCTCTTTTCCCTCAAAGTGAATGCTTTCAGCGTCACTGTTGATGAGGCGCATCAGTGCCCGTCCGGTGGTCGATTTGCCGCAGCCGCTTTCACCCACGATGGCCAGGGTTTCACCGGGCCACAGCGTGAAATCAATCTGCTCCACCGCATGCACATGATGCGTCAGGCCCGATAAAATGCCGCTGCGAATCGGGTAATAGACTTTCAGCCCACGCACATCCAGCAGCGGTGCCACGTCATAGCGAGCGGTTTGCTGTTCGCTTTGCGCAGCGTCCCGCGCACCAGGCAGAAGAAAGCGTTGCGGCCATGCGTGTTCCCGCATATCGCCGAGTCTGGGTACGGCCGCCAGTAACGCTTTGGTATAAGCGTGCTGCGGGGCGGAAAAAATCTCAGATACGGTTCCCTGCTCAACGACTTCGCCACGCAACATGACTACTACGCGATCGGCGATTTCCGCGACCACGCCCATATCATGGGTGATAAACAATACCGCCATCTGTTTCTCGCGTTGCAGCTCACGCAGAATATGGAGAATGCGCGCCTGCACGGTGACATCCAGCGCAGTGGTCGGTTCGTCGGCAATCAGGAGTTGCGGATCACAGGCCAGCGCCTGCGCAATCATCACACGCTGCCGCATGCCGCCTGACAGCGAGTGCGGATAGCTTTTCATCACGCGATCCACATCCGCGATACGCACCTGTCGCAGCAGTTCACGCGCACGCGCATGGGCCTGTTTTCTGTCGCACAGATGATGATCGCGTAATGCCTCGGTGAGTTGATCGTCAATGCGCAAGACCGGATTCAGCGAGGTCATTGGCTCCTGAAAGATCATCGCCATTTCACGGCCACGCAGTGTGCGGCGCTGTGCATCGTTAAGGGTTTCTAACGCGTGCAGGTTTCCGCTGCGATCGCGAAACTGGATGCTGCCGCGCTCGACACGTCCATTGCTGGACAGCAGGCCCATCACCGCCAGCGATGTAACCGATTTACCGGAGCCGCTTTCACCCACGACGGCGACAATTTCGCCCGGATGAATGGCAAAGCTGATGCCTTTGAGTGCCTGATTCTCACCGCTGCGTCCATGAAATGAGACGCTGAGATCCTCAATCGCCAGCACGGGAGATGGCGAGGCCGCGCGGGTAGCAGGAGAAGTACGTTGTGTGTCCGTCATCGTCGCCTCGCAGAGTTATAGCCAGATACGGCCTTCGGAGTAGCTCAGAAAAGGAGAACTGTCGGCGGCAAGCCAGATGGGGCCGTCCAGATCGACGAACTCTGCATTTACCGCGACGGGCAATGCCGCCTCCATCGCCAGAGACGAGCCCAGCATGCAACCGACCATGATGCGCATATTGAGCGTCCGGGCTTCCTCCACCATCGCCAGCGCTTCGGTCAGGCCACCGCACTTATCCAGTTTGATGTTGATCATCTCGTAGCGGTCGCGTAATCCGGCAATGTCCGCCCGCGTATGGCAACTCTCATCGGCACAGACCGGTATGGGATGCTTAAAGCGTTGCAGGTCATGATCCTGCCCCGCGGGAAGGGGTTGCTCCACCATCGCGATGTTGAAGGCTTTAAGTGCCACCAGCAGGCTTTCCAGTTCCAGTCCCGACCAGGCTTCGTTGGCATCGATAATGAGCGTGGCATGGGGTGCCGCCTCGCGGATCGCCGCCACTTTTTCCAGAACCGCATCCCGGTCGAGCTTGATTTTGAGCAGGATGGCACCACGTGAGACGGCCTCTGCCGCCGCGATAGCCATGTTTTTCTGCGTATCAAGGCTAAGGGTCTCTGCCGTCACCACCGACGGTGGCCGAGAGCACGCGGTCTTCTGCCACAGCGTCTGATTCGCCCGTGCGGCATCAAGTCGCCATAGCGCACAGTCCAGCACGTTGCGCGCCGAACCGGCGGGTAAGCGGTTTTGCAGATCGTGACGGCTCAGGCCCGATTCCACCTCAGTGCGTACGGCTTCGAGCAGGGCCTGAACGCTGTCGGGCGTCTCATCGTAACGAGCCGTCGGGGTACATTCGCCCTGCCCGATGAATCCGTTTTGTTCCAGCGTGACCCGGACGACCGTCACGGCAGTACGGGTACCGCGTGCGATTGCAAAGGGTCGCGCCAGCGGCAGCTCTACCACCTCAATCTGCAACTGTCGCATTTCAGCCACGCTCCTGAAGCAGTGCAGCGATCTCATTAATACCAAAACGCACAGGATCCGTAGCCGGTAAGCCGAACTCAGCGCGGACTTCGGCGCAATAAGCGAGCGCCTCTTCTTCACTGTAACTGGAGGTGTTGATCGCAAAGCCAGCCAGCTGAACCGACTCACTGGTCACCTGCGCGGCACGCAGATTGGCTTCAACGCACGCCTTCAGGCTGACCATCGGCTGGTGGGGCAAATGGCGCATATGAGGACGTCCCATTTCATGACACATCACCAGCCAGTGCGGCTGCGCACCGTGCATCAGCCCCATACTGACGCCCGCATAAGAGGGATGGAACAGTGAGCCCTGACCTTCGACGATATCCCAGTGGTCGTCGTCATTAGCGGGTGACAGCGCTTCTGCTGCTCCGGCAATAAAATCCGCGATGACCGCATCCACAGCAATGCCCTCTCCTGCGACCAGAATGCCGGTCTGCCCCGTGGCGCGAAAATCAGCTTTCATGCCGCGCGCACGCATCGCCGCTTCCAGCGCCAGTGAGGTGTACATCTTGCCCACTGAGCAGTCCGTACCGACGGTCAGGATGCGCTTACCTGAACGCTTTTTGCCGCTGCCAACATTAAGCGCCGGACGCATATGACGCAGATCAAACAGCTCAACGCCAGAAGCCTGCGCAAGCGCGACCAGTTCCGGCTCATCCACCAGCCGATGGTGCAGACCGCTGGCAACGTTCATGCCTGCCTTGATGGCACTTTTGATGGTTTCCAGCCAGTGCGCAGGCAGATAACCGCCTGCATTGGCCGTGCCCAGCACCAGCGTTTTCGCGCCGCGCGCTTTAGCGCCGGGAATGTCCAGTTCATCCAGACCCAGACTGACCGTGCAGCCCGGCAGTTTAATTTCGCCAACGCACTGCTCAGGCCGCCAGATATGAATACCGCGCGCCGTTTTTGCCGCGAGGGGATCGGTTACATCGCCAAGAAAGAGTAAATAGGGTTGTGGGATTAGCATGTTGTCTCTCGTTTCAGCCAAAAGATCAGGTTCTGAAACCACTATTTCATGCGTTGTGAAAGGTGACGAATGCTTGTTTAGCAGGAGGGTATAACTGCAGGTTATGGTCAGAGGTAATTATGATGATGAGTGGGTTTTTCAGGGGGTTTGGGCAGGAAATGGACTAAAAGAGGGGGTGGGTCATAGGAAAAAGATTGTGTTGAGAGAAAAACAGAAGAAAGTCGCGGAAGGGGTATTCCGCGATAACAGCACTAAAAACCACGATAGGTTATTTCATGCGACGCTGCCGGGCCACACTGGCGAGGCGTTGGGTCCGGCAGTAAATGGCAAACAGGATGAAAGCCTGCCCATTCAGTAACCAGCGAGCACCCACCAAAGCAGCGAGTGCCAGAAGCAGCCACAGGCCCGAGTGGCTAGCCATAACAACGCTGTAGCTTAAGAGTAAAACGGTCGATATAACCAACATCGCCCATACGTAAGCCAGCCCCTGAACACCCGCTGTATTGCCTCGCGCAAGCAGATAACTGGCGGTGAGAATCGCGCCAAGAATGACGATTGAGGGAACAAAAAAACTCAACGCATGTATCTGTGGCGTAAGCGGAGGTAAAACGTGCAGAAACGTCAGCAAGTTAAATGCAAATGCGACCAGTAACAGCATCAGCACCAGTGCAACCGGGAAGCCGTTCTGCCGGGGAAGCGACTCAGAAGGCTGTTTAAAATAACGCTCAAGCTCTGTGGTGGAACGGGCAAGTACGGAATTATCCTGCCGTGCAATCAGCTGATCTATTTCGCGACCCTGTTGAAGCAGTTCAGTGAGATTACGCCCAATAAGCCATGATAAAAATTGCATTAAAATACCGCCAGTGACTGGATTGTTCCTACTACATAACGCCCGGTGCGCGGCACGTTACCCGGAGCAGCAATAATACCACTGACAGCACTGCCAGCCACAGCAGCTGCGCTCGTGACGACCTGCGCGAGTTGCTTAACAAGTTCTTTTTGCACCGGCTCTACAGGGAACCGCTTTGGATAAAGTCCTGCTCGGATGGCGGCCTTAAGCTCTTTATTACTTATACCAGGGTTTTGTGCCTTAATGATTAATTCAGTCAGGCGAGCCCGGTCCTGCCTTGGGTAGTTCCTGAGCCACTCCGTTGCTTTTAGAGAAGAGAATGATTTCATCGCTCGCCATGTTGCCAGGGCTTCTTTTAACGCACCGCCAACGCTGGCGAGTGAAATAAGGTCAAGGGATGTTGAAGTGGCAACGTACCAATCCTGAGAGTCCAGCCACGCGACGTTTTGACCACCGTTTTCGACGAGATCATAAACGCGGTAGATACCATTGACACATTGCACGCCTGTTGCGGCAGCGCCGGCATAACCAATAGCAACAAGCACCCCGCTACTGCCAGCAGTTATAGGTGTTGCTGAAGCGCCGATAACCGCCACGCCAGCAGTGATAATCATTGCACCACAGGAAAGCACGGTCGAGGCAATCTCCGTTCCCATTGAGGTTGCGCTTACTGCTTCACTAAGTGACTTGCCCGTATCAGACGCTGTGGCTTGCTTAGGCGTTTTGGTCACAATAAGATGTGTGACGATACCACTTTGGCCATTAGGATGACGCTGACCAGGCCGAACGAGATAACGCTGTGCGCCATCTGCATAGATGATGCCAGCCTGGTAAAACTCTCGAGTACAATCCATTGCTGCACCCAGCGCTTTGAAATCAAAATCAGGTGCCCCATAACCGGTCATTCTCGCGATGTCATAACCCGGTAAGTTATTTTCGGGATTCACTCCTGGCAGGTTCATTTTATCTCCTTTTAGGGTCAAAATGGTAAAAGAGAGTTTTTAGAAATTGAAAGTTGAAATGGAAAAAATATTTAGGCTTTTTGTCAGCACAACCCGGTAATGCAGCATTACTTCTTTGACCAAAGTAACCAAACATTTCCAGAAGTACTGTTCGATCTCTTTTTTGATAAAGGCAGCGCAAAGTGAAAGGCATAGTCCGTATCAACATTCATAGCCTGATTGCCTTCTTAATTTAATTCGCCAGCTAAATACCGTAATAAATATAGGTCCAGGAGAAAGAATGACTTTTGAAAAAATGAACAGCCTTGGTGCCTGCTTTAACAATTAACTCACTAAAAAATCGATCTTCCCTGGAG
Organism: Pantoea sp. F_5; assembly: GCF_008631595.1. NCBI lineage: Bacteria > Pseudomonadati > Pseudomonadota > Gammaproteobacteria > Enterobacterales > Erwiniaceae > Pantoea > Pantoea sp. F_5. The sequence goes on along the minus strand of NZ_VWUO01000002.1, from coordinate 289,662 downwards.
GAAAAATCATTCTTTTAATTTATTTATTATAAATTATTTCACGATCTTCATATTTTTAACCTCTCTATCAGAGAACCTGGTCCAATCCTTACGAACAGACTCGGCCAACCTTATTAAATAGTCATAATCATCTTTATGAAGAAGATCATTTTCATCTAATATAAATATTTTGCTAACATCAAAATGTGAATTTGGATAAAAATTTGGAATAAGAACGCCTATAAACCATTCACTACCCGAGTGCAGTAAATTAAAGTCACCCTGGCGTGACTCAACAACTTTAGCTTCAATCAAAAATCGCTCCTATTCTTAAGCCATAGACTTGATAGTTTATCCCTTTATCTAAATTTTTCATTCACAAAAAAATCCCATACTTCAGATATGGGATTTTATCATTAATCTTGTTCTTCAGGCGCCATATGAAACAGTTTTTCTGCCATTGAAAGAATTCTGTCTTTTTGTACTATTTTATTAACCCATTCCTGAGGAATGCCTGACAGTCCATACAATGCGCCCGCTAGCTGACCTGCCGTCGCCGCTACACTATCAGCATCATCAGCAAGATTTGCCGCCAGCAAAATGGCATCTTTAAAATTGTCTGTATGCCAGACGGCCCATAATGCTGCCTCAAGGGTGTCGATGACATAACCAGAGGAACGGATTTGATCTCGATGCTTTTCTTTATATTCACCGGCATTAATGATTAATACACGTAATGTTGATCCCATAAGATGAGGAGCAAAGCTCTCACTCTTACTGTAACCATTTAAGATGTAATGAAGCATGGCATTAAAAAAGCGACAGCTATCTATAGACTCTGCGGCACAATGTGTAGCCTCACTCTGTAGCATCGCATCTCGCCAACCGTCAATAAACGATTTCCTTCTGAAAATAGCAGTAGGTGCATGGCGAATTAATGCCGCATTCCCTGCAGTTTCAGGAGAAGTATTCCCCATCCAAGTTGGTCCATGAAGGACAAACTGCTCAAGTGCATAGCGCGTTGTATTACCTATATCAAAGCATACGCCATTAGAACTATTTGTCCCATTCTTATACCAGTTGAGTAACTTTTGTCGGAACAATGTAATATCACATTTATTGCTTTCAATATAAGTTTCAGCGAGACACAGCGCCATCGAGGTGTCATCAGTCCACTCACCGGGTTTAAGAGAGAAAGGTCCCCCGCCAACCATGTCATCAACGCGAGCTTTATCCCTTGGCATAAATTCTAGCGTTGTGCCTAAAGCGTCTCCAACCGCCAACCCCATTAAAGCACCCTGACATTTATCTAATGCCTGTTCATCAGTAATTTTCTGAGGTAAAGATTTCGCCCATTCTGGCTTGAGAGCGTCCTCAGGTTTAGCGCGTAAAGGTTTTTGTTCATAAGACATTCTATTCATCAACTGCCGTGACGCCTGGGGTATTAAATGAGCGTAACGTCTGGCATAAATGAAAAGCGCATCATCATCAGCCCTAAGATCAATCATAGAACCTCCTTATAAATTTACATCCTCAAAAAATTGAAAGAACACAACCAAATGAAATCAAATAAACAGGGGTAAATTTTATATTATCACCGCATTTTATTTACTTACGCTCTTTTTATACATAAATATATCAATACCCATTTAATTCTGGGGTTTTAAATATCTTTTTTTGCGCTTTTCATATTCCGGATTGTTTTGATGAGGAAGGATAACTTTTAGCCCAGCACCTATTTGAGAGGCAATATAATTTGCATTTGAAAGATGTTTAGCAAGCTCTGGGTCAGTTGTATCAAACTCTTTGGAAGCCAGACTCCCCAGATTCATACTATGCAGGACACTTTTATCATTCTCGTCACCAGTTAATATTTTTTTTACATAAATTAGCTGTTTCAGAGCAACCTGGAAAACTGTAAAATCAGGCTTATCTAAGGCTCTTTGATTAGTGATATCAATAGCATCATTGATGTAGTCTAAGGCAGTATATTCTTCTTTCTTCATCATAAAACCAACATGCACTCTTCTTGTTTAAGAGCAAAGGCAAATCTTGAATCAAAAATCACTGGGCCTACCTTATTACAAAAGGAATGTATAAAGTAAGCCAAAAACAGACCTTTTTATTCATCAAATAGAAAACACTAAAACTACATTAATTCAAAATCCTCCTTGCTAATTTCATCTATTACGTACTGCCCTGTACCTTCCCTTATTTTTTTTGAAAGATCTTTTAACATTTCAATATCGATAGAATGGATACCAATATATGGAGTTACAATGAAGAACCTTTCGACATCAACTTTGTAATCACCTTCACTAAACATAACCTTCATTACATATGAGCTATCCTCACACTCATACAGAGTAAAATCCCAAGGATTCATTGCTATTTTATTTTTACTCATTATAATTTCTCCCCTGTTAATAAATCGATCGCGGTATAATCTCTGCCTTTAACCATTCCTTCGGTTTTTACTACAGCCTCAAAATCACCTTGTGGTAGTTTGCCCCCCGGAATCCATTGCTTATTAGCTCCCCATTCATTACCAGTTGGCATTTTTGGAGAGTACAACTCTGTAGGTTTAAATTCAATCAAAACAAGACTATCGTTTTTCAATTGTTCCTGTGGAATGCCTAATTTATCTGCAATCACTCCTACATCTCCTTTTGATTCAGAAATCATTTGTCCAGCGCGCTCCCTGGTTAGAACAAATTCCGTCCTCCCCGGATCAGGTTTACCAATACCATAATCTTCAAAACTTTTTCTAGTGACTATTCTAGATGCGCCATTTTCAAAGGATTTTGCATGAGAATCAATATAATCCTTAGGTAAATATGTTTCGGGGTCTGGCCTAAATGTTTTTTCGATACTTTGTATTTCGGCGATTTTTTCATCATTTAACGGAAGTTTGTTAGCCTTAATATTATTACGACCACGCCAACCGTCAAACTTCATACCCCCTTTGCCACCTAATGCCCCACCGACAAAACTGCCTGCCAGCATAGACCATTTTTGTCCGTCAGAGTCTTCCCCGAACAGTCTGCCACCGATCCAATCGCCAGCGTAACCGCCGCCCATTGCGCCGGCTAATCCCAGTAACGCAATAGCTGGAGAAGCCAGGACCGCAACGGCAGCAGTACCGACGCCCATCATCACCCAGTTTACCCAGCCAGGGATTTCAGGGTTGATATCGTCGGTCTGAACTTTGCCTCCGCCAATAAATACATTGGTGGAACCGCCAGATATCTCCGCACTGCAGGTCAAACGGTCTCCAATGCGGGCGGCAGGAAAGTTGTTAATAAAAACCTTATCTGATCCTTCAGCAACCCGTTGCGATGAGCCGCTGTGCTCATCACAGTCGCCTTTGGACAAATGTGCACGTATCGCTGCTCTGCTGTTGGTGTAAACATTCGGCGAGCCGGATAACAGTTTGCCTGTGTTATGCCGCGGAGCCCATGACATGCTTCCAAGTACTTCTCCCACCCCTCCAGCCGCACAGGCACCGGCTGCTGCTGCGGATACCACAACCAGAGCCGCTCCACCGGTAACAACAACGGCTGCTGCACCTAATATTGCACCGCCAATGAGACCGGCGATCATCCAGCCTTTGGAAGCAGTATGCGCTATTTCATCCTGCTCTCTGGCAGCATTGAATTCAGCCATAATTTATACATCCTTATGTCTCTGAAGAAACGCAAGGATTTGTTGTTCGCTGGCGAGATCTGCGGGTCCTTGAAAGGCTTTTGCCATACCAAGAATATCTCTTAAAGATGAGTTTTTTCTGTGTGGTGATGTCCACAAGGCATAGCGTAAGGGCTCTTCATTGTTTAATGCGGCGATACGCAGTGGGCTTCCCGCTGAGTCAAAGAACAAATAACTGCCATTCAATGCTCTTCTCAAATCAACATTCTTATAAAGTAATGTCACCGTTTCATGTGCAGTAAGCACTTTGGTATCATTATCCAAAGAAAAGAAGATTCCCGATGAATCTGCTGCGACCGGCACCGGCTCATCATCATATTTGAGAGAATTAAACTTAATACTGCCAATGATCTCCTGATATTGCTTAGCATAATAATCGCTAAAACGCCCAGGGCACGTTCCAATATAGCAGACAATTTTCTTCCTCCCCGCCTCATCATCAAGTAAAACAATGGATTGTTTTTGCCAGATCTCAATACCGTCATTTTCAAAATGATAAAAAAGCTCAACTGCGGGTAGATTATCTATCTCGATCAGTTGTGATGTGACATTTACGAAAGCGGGAACAGTGACACTCATCTCATCAATAATTCTCGCAGCCACTTTTTGCACAGTATCGTCATGTACAGCAGATGCGCGAGACACCACAAAGGTAAATTCGCTCGCATTATTTTCGCTGAGCGTAAACAGATTCATTGTTCTGTCTTTGAATATATCAGGCAATTGAATTGACGCTTCCTGGAGAGTATAGGTGGCCATTTTTATCCTTTATTATCTTTTGTTGATGATGAGAAGTAGCTTTCAATTTCAGTTTTTATTTTATCTTTATGTCCGCTACCCGGTGCAATTGTTGCAGCACTCCCTCCTTCAGGATTTAAATGTAACTCCCCACCCTTAGTGTTAATCTCACCATTATTATCGACGGTAAGATTAAAATTTTTGCCAATGAAATTAATTGCGCCGTCTTTAGTTAACTCTATTGCGCTTAGGCCACACTCAATCCGTAAAGTATCTCCGGCTGCAATTGTGTAAGAAGCAAAAGCCTGTTCAGTACGGTTGCCGGTTGTCAGCGTCTTGCTGTTTCCCTGAGTCCCGAGAGTATGATCGCCCTCCACCCGAGTCTCATTATTAGCACCCACCGAAACTGTCCGGTTGTTCAGAACACTGTGTGATTCATCATTTTTAACATGCGTATCCATGTTCTTCTGCGCCTGGATCCACAGGTGTTCCTCACCCGCCTTATCCTCAAATCTAAGCGCGTTCGCGGTGTCCGCCGTGCCATCCTTCGACCGGCTCAGAAAACCCATCTGCGTCGCCGCCGCCGGCAGCGCCCATGGCGGCATGCTTGCCTCGTTATACACGCGGCCGATGATCAGCGGACGATCCGGGTCACCGTTGATGAAGTCCACCACCACTTCGTCGTTAACCCGCGGGATCTGCACCCCGCCGAATCCCTGACCGGCCCAGGCGCTGGAGACGCGCACCCAGCACGAACTCGTGTCGTCGCCCTTCGCCAGCCGGTCCCAGTGAAACTTCACCTTCACCCGGCCGTAGCGGTCGGTCCAGATGGATTCACCTTTGGGGCCCACCACCTTCGCGGTCTGCGGGCCGTGCGTTTTCGGCCACGGCGTCTCCGGCGGCGTGCGGTAGGTTACCGACGACGGCAGCACCGTGAAATCGATGTTGTGGCGACTGTCGCCGGTGTCGCCGCTGGCGTAGGAGTTCTCGGCGAAGTCATAGGTCGCCGAAGTGACCAGGTACCCGCCGTTGTCGCTGAAGTGCGGCGCGTTGATGATGGAGAAGGTAAAGCCCGGCGCGATGCCGGTGGCCGTGCCCGACCCGCTGACGCTGTGGTGCTCGGCCTGCCACACCTCCTGGCGGATGCGCGCGTAGGACTCGCCGTG
>NZ_VWUO01000002.1:0-284018 GCF_008631595.1 Pantoea sp. F_5 | reverse complement strand
GTCATAGGTCGCCGAAGTGACCAGGTACCCGCCGTTGTCGCTGAAGTGCGGCGCGTTGATGATGGAGAAGGTAAAGCCCGGCGCGATGCCGGTGGCCGTGCCCGACCCGCTGACGCTGTGGTGCTCGGCCTGCCACACCTCCTGGCGGATGCGCGCGTAGGACTCGCCGTGGCTGTGGTCAACAAAATGGCCTGGCCAGTCGTAGACGTCCACCGCGCCCGGCACCGGCGACGCCGGGTTCTGCCGCGCCTGCAGCATCCACGCGTTCGGCTTGCGGAAGTCGTAGTCGTCGGTGCTGTAGATGCCCGGCGTCACGCTCTCCGCCAGCGACCACTGGCTGATGCCCTCTTCCGTGACCACGCCACCCGACTGCGTGACGTGATAGGCGATGGTCTCATAGCCCGGAAACGCCTGATGCTGGTCCGGCGCGTCGCACAGCACCAGCGTGTGTTTGTCCGCCTCGTGGCGGAAGAAGTAGTAAATCCCCTCCAGCTCCATCAGGCGGCTGATAAAGTCCAGGCTGCTCTCCTGATACTGCACGCAGTACTCCCACACCCGGTAGTTGCCCGCCAGGCGCGTCTCAACGTTAACCGCGTACTCCTTCAGCAGCGTCTGCACAATCTGCGGCACCGTCTGGCTCTGGAAGATGCGCAGGTTGCGGTCGCGCCGCATCGGCCACAGGTCCGGCTCCACCGTCAGCTGGTAGACCGCGTAGCGGATGCCGCTCAGCTCCTGGCTGCGCACGGCTACCCGGGTGATTTTGCCGTTGAGGTAGCGCGAACTCAGCGCGCTCATCAGGCCATCGGTCGGCAGCGAAAAGGTGACCGGCTTGCCCAGCAGCGCGTGACGGTCGATGCGCGCGTCGGTGGCCAGCAGTTCAGCGGTGAGCACAAACGGACGGGACAGTGTCTCGTTGCCCGTGAGCGTGTGGAACAGCAGGGCGTCCGCCGGCAGCTGTGCAGTAATGCGTGAGAACATAGAGATTTTCCGTACGAGTACAACTGACGAAAAAGCGTGCCAGTAAAAGTGGAGGGATTAAGGGTTTTTACTAAAACAGCTTCTTATGGGAGGTAATGGCTATAAGGATAGAATAGTTTTAACAAAGCTATCCTGATATAAAAAGATAAGGTACGCTCTTAAGAGACAGTGTATTAATGATAATTTCGGTTATACTTTTATCTAAAACGTCAAAATGAAACTCATGTTTCAACATGAGTTTCATTTTACGGATCAGAACTTTTCAAGATGGAATGAGGAAAGGATAATCTCAAGGCAACGTTTATTAGCCTCATAAGAATAGCTTTTGTGATTTCGATGCTTGCCAACTAATTCTGCATAGCACCATAACTGCCCCACACTAAAAACATAGCACTGATAAAAGGCGCTTATCTTTTCCTCAGTGCTTACAATCTCTCCCGCACAGGTAGCGAGAGTTTCTCCAAAGAAAGCATTAAACTCGTTCGGAATAGTTTTAAGAGTGTCAGTTGTCAACTTAACGGCAGGCTGATGATCATGAAATCGCTTAATTGACACGCTAAAAACATCCTGCTCTGTAAATAACATCTCTTGTGAATAGAAGCAGAGATTAATCACACCAGAGTTGAGCCCGTTCAACGTATGTTCAATTACCAGTCGTGTTTCACTGAGAGGTTTTACTTGCCAGGACTCAGGAATTTTAAAACCACTACTGTTGTTATCACTTAGGCTCACAGTCTGAAGGAGTTCAGCAAAGGCAAGATTACTGCGATGCATTAAATCCCAGTTAACCACAGTAAAATAAATATCATTTGCCAGTAGAGGATAATCTCGAGATGCACAAGCGGCTTTTATCAGAAAATAATTCCCACCACTTTCCTCGGGATTATAATCCTTTTGAACAGTATAGCGTGAAACAACTTCGTCACCTGAAGAGTGGGTTTTAAGAGTGAGTACGTCTGCGAAAACTCCATTCCCGGCCGGATTAACAATTAATCGTTTATTTATTATTTTTTCGCCCATTAACTCTAGCTTATTGAACAACCAATCTGAAGGGTTCATTTCCCACTGGCAACGTTCATAAGCGGCCCAGACTTCCATATAAGGCAGATTATCATTCGTCGAATAGCGCCCGATATTAATCAGGCCAACTTCAGCAATATTTTGCAGCTTCAACTCCGCAGGCTTGACGCGGTTGGGCAGAACCACCCAATAGTGAAGCATTTTCTTATCAGCAGAAGTGTACTGGCACTTCCAGTAATTTGACCGGGCCTCCTCGTCGGTATAGTTTGATACTACGGGAAAGGCATAATTATTCTCAGTATTCATACAACCTCTTTAACTCAGACCGTGCTGCCAAACCAGATTCCATAAAACATAATAACGCATCCAAACGAAGCAATTACTTTGACAAACAAGCTCAGCCTTGCTCCATAAGAATTACCAATGAATGATAATTTCGAGTAATTTTCAGAAGTATTATAACGATGATGGAATCGCATTATAAATCTGAATAGAGCAAAAAGAGAAATGACAAATAATTTTGAAATCAACATCGTCATGACAGAAGCAGGTATAATAACTGATAGCGCCCTTGCACTTTCTCTATCGATCAAATGCAAATATTTAGATAAGCCCACAAGAATAACCACCAAAATAAAAGCACCAATCAGAACGGCGAGAAACTTTTTAAAAAAAGATACCCACTCCTTTCTTGAAAAGACATCCTTTCCATTCCAGATATAAATTAAAGCAATAATAATAAAAAAAATAAAACCTGACCATTTCATTTTGTAGTTATCTCCAAGGATTTAATCGCCGATCAAAACAGTAACACAACCGGTTTTGATTGTCCCTTCGCCGCCTGGCTGTTTAGGTGTTTGAACAACTTCATCATCACCATACAGAGAGTCAAAGAAGTCCAGAACCGGCTTAAAGGCTACTTTCAAACTTGCATCACCTTTAAGACCAATCAGCGCTGCGACTCCACCTGCAACCCTTAAATTCGCTGAGGAGTCTGTGGTCTCCCAGAACAAACTTCCTCCACCAGATAACCCCACAGAACCTAAGCTAGCATCTGCTTTAGCCTCGCCAGAAACTATGCCTAAGATATCAATATTTCCTGACACTTCACCTTTTACTCCCTTTGCTTCGGCTCCACCTTCAAGCGTAAATCCATATCGACCTTTGTTACCACTATATATTTCACCAACGGCTTTTGCCTCTGCGGTGCCAATAGTGACATCACCAGATACTCCTCCATACAAAGTCCCCTCTTTCCCTGCAGCAGCCGAGCCCCCATACTGTATGCCTGTCGCGGTCGCATTCGTATTTAGGCCATAAATATCATTACCACCTCCATATAATGAACCAGTGGCATTGGCAACGGCGACTTTCGTACGCATCTCTCCGCGTAAGAGATCCTGGCTTTTTAGGTTGCCCAGAGTAATGTCGGATAACGCAAAACCAGCCGATGCCGTATCAAAATCCCCATTGAGGTTTTTATCTTCCAGACTGGCATAAGCACCAAGTACGCGGGCATCGTAAATTTCATCATGTAGCATCCCATCTTCACCCGCCTTTTTTGCCAATGATCCGCCCCAGTAATGTGGCGCAGCAGGTTTAGAGCCTGATGACGGAAGTTCACCTCCGTCATTACAATGCGTTTTATCTCCTTTGCGTGCAAGTGGTATACCATTGACGAAAACGGTGCCAGAACCACCGACAATTAAGCCGTTGCCATGCTCGGAACAGGATAACGTGTCGCCTTTTCTTGCTGCCGGAAACCCTCCGATAATCACATCCGGACTTCCTGATTGTATTGGACCAGTATGTGCGCTGATATCAATGATCGCTCTGGCGGCAGGCTGCCCCATGATTATTTTTCCTTAATAAGAAATCAGCTATTAACTTTAACCACAGCACCTTTAATATCCGTCAGGTTAGTTCCACTGATATTTATCGTGTCATTCGCTTTAAGTTCGGAATTTATTCCTCCACCCAGCTTCGTAATTTGCGTGCCTTTGAAGGAGGCTTCAGTAATACTTTCTGCCTTAAGCGCTCCCTCAGAGACGATAATTTCAATGCTCGAGGGTGTAATGAGAATATAATTATTATTCACTTTTAGTTTAATAGAGGCTGTCGCTTCCAGCAGAGCGTTACCCTCTTTGTCCATGGTTAGCACAGTCTGATTTTTACCGACGTTTATTTTGTGCTGACTTCCTGTATTACTGGTTGAATTTACCCCTGTATTGACATCCCGGTTACGCTTAACCGTGACATGCTCATCCTGTCCGATAGTTTTTTTACGGTCAACGCCGACGTCATGTGTCTCACTATGTTCAATCTCTGTATCCATATTTTTTTCAGCATGAATCCAGATCTGTTCATGTCCTGCTTTATCCTCAAACCTGAGAGCGTTGGCATTATCTTTGTGTCCATCTTTACTACGGCTCAGAAAACCCATCTGCGTCGCTGCCGCCGGCAGCGCCCACGGCGGCATGCTCGCCTCGTTATACACGCGGCCGATGATCAGCGGACGATCCGGGTCACCGTTGATGAAGTCAACCACCACTTCGTCGTTAACACGCGGGATCTGCACCCCGCCGAATCCCTGACCGGCCCAGGCGCTGGAGACGCGCACCCAGCAGGAGCTGGTGTCGTCGCCCTTCGCCAGCCGGTCCCAGTGAAACTTCACCTTTACCCGGCCGTAGCGGTCGGTCCAGATGGACTCGCCTTTCGGCCCGACCACCTTCGCGGTCTGCGGGCCGTGCGTTTTCGGCCACGGCGTCTCCGGCGGCGTGCGGTAGGTTACCGACGACGGCAGCACCGTGAAGTGGATGTTGTGACGGCTGTCGCCGGTGTCGCCGCTGGCGTAACTGTTCTCGGCGAAGTCATAGGTCGCCGAAGTGACCAGGTACTCGCCGTTGTCGCTGAAGTGCGGCGCGTTGATGATGGAGAAGGTAAAGCCCGGCGCGATGCCGGTGGCCGTGCCCGACCCGCTGACGCTGTGGTGCTCGGCCTGCCACACCTCCTGGCGGATGCGCGCGTAGGACTCGCCGTGGCTGTGGTCAACAAAATGGCCCGGCCAGTCGTAGACGTCCACCGAGCCCGGCACCGGCGACGCCGGGTTCTGGCGCGCCTGCAGCATCCACGCGTTCGGCTTGCGGAAGTCGTAGTCGTCGGTGCTGTAGATGCCCGGCGTCACGCTCTCCGCCAGCGACCACTGGCTGATGCCCTCTTCCGTGACCACGCCACCCGACTGCGTGACGTGATAGGCGATGGTCTCATAGCCCGGAAACGCCTGATGCTGGTCCGGCGCGTCGCACAGCACCAGCGTGTGTTTGTCCGCCTCGTGGCGGAAGAAGTAGTAAATCCCCTCCAGCTCCATCAGGCGGCTGATAAAGTCCAGGCTGCTCTCCTGATACTGCACGCAGTACTCCCACACCCGGTAGTTGCCCGCCAGGCGCGTCTCAACGTTAACCGCATACTCCTTCAGCAGCGTCTGCACAATCTGCGGCACCGTCTGGCTCTGGAAGATGCGCAGGTTGCGGTCGCGCCGCATCGGCCACAGGTCCGGCTCGACCGTCAGCTGGTAGACCGCGTAGCGGGTGCCGCTCAGCTCCTGGCTGCGCACGGCTACCCGGGTGATTTTGCCGTTGAGGTAGCGCGGACTCAGCGCGCTCATCAGGCCATCGGTCGGCAGCGAAAAGGTGACCGGCTTGCCCAGCAGGGCGTGACGGTCGATGCGCGCGTCGGTGGCCAGCAGTTCAGCGGTGAGCACAAACGGACGGGACAGCGTCTCGGTGCCCGTGAGCGTGTGGAACAGCAGGCCGTCCGCCGGCAGCTGTGCAGTAATGCGTGAGAACATAAGTAATCCCTGACTATTAACTGTGTGGATCGAGCAACCAGACACCTTCTTCGCTGATGTTCAGCGTCTGCTGGCGGGTGCCACTCTGGCCGCTGATGGCAAAGGTGTAGTTACCCGGTGCCAGCTGCAGTGTGGCGAAGCCATTCACCGCCGGGACCAGCGCCTGCGGCTGACCGTTGACCTGAACGCGTTCACCCTGCTGCAGACGGATATAGACCTGGGCGACTGGTGCGGGTGGCGGTGCCGGTTGAGGATCGGGTTCACGTGCGGCGGTCTGCGCAGGCTCAGCAGTCTGAGCCTGCGCGCTGGCAACGGTATCCGGCGGGGTGTCAGGCTGCGTCGGTGGCGCAGCCACCGGCTGATTAACCGGCGCGACGGTGACGGCAGGCGCACTGTTTTGCGCGGTCTCAGCCGACGTTGTCTGGTCATCACCACGCGACATCAGCAGACCGGCGCACAGGCCGACCAGCACGCCCGCGGCCACCAGACCCGGCAGTGCAAAGCGGTGTCCCAGCAGCGTTTTCAGCGGCGAGCCGGGCGGGATGATCTCTTCTTCTTCGATCGGCACCAGCATGGTGCCCGGCCCGCTCATTTTTGCACTGAGCAGCGGTTCCGGTTCACGCTCCGGCAGTGCCATCAGCACAGCAAAATCATCAATGCTCTGCGGACGGTCTTCCGGTTTCAGCGCCAGCGCGCGATCCACGGCGCTGAGCAGCGCCGTCGAGTAGCCCGCCAGACGACGCTGCACCAGCGGCTGATAGTTATCTTCGATGCTGCGCACCACGCTCACCGGCGGTGGCGCACCGGTAATCAGCGTATGCAGTACCGCGCCCAGCGCGTAGATATCGGTCCACGCGCCCTGCTCACTCTCGTCGTTGTCGCTGTACTGCTCAATCGGCGCATAGCCGGGACGCAGCATGGTCTCGCTCTCATCCGACAGGTTGCCGATGGTTTTACGCGCCGACCCGAAGTCCAGCAGGATCGGCTCACCGCTGCTCTGGATCTGGATGTTATCCAGCGAGATATCGCGATGCAGATAGCCCGCTTCATGGATGGTTTTGATCGCCCCCAGCAGCGGCGGCAGCATGCGACGGATCCAGGCCTCATTTACCGACTGCGGATGACGTTCACGGAAGTTCGAGAGCGTGGTGCCGCTGTAGAACACCGTGCCCATGTAGGCGGTGTCGTTCTGCACCCAGAAACGCAGCACGTGCAGCAGGTTCGGATGGTTAAAGCGCGCCAGCAACCGTGCCTCCTGAATAAAGCTGTTCAGCCCGGCATGAAAGGTTTTGCTGAAGCGCTCACTGCGCAGCACCAGATTCAGGTCATCGCTGCGCACCGCCAGCGAGGCAGGCATGAACTCTTTGATGGCGATATCACGCTCAAGCTGGTGATCCCAGGCGCGATAGACGATGCCAAAGCCGCCACCGCCGATGACCTCTTTAATCTCAAACTCATTGAAGCGGTAACCCAGCGGCAGGGCGTTGGGGACATTCAGGGGTTGATCATGTTCCGACATATTCGAAAACTCTCTGATGACTGGGCTTTAAACAGCGAACTGGCAGACAAATTCGCCCTGCTCACAACGCACCTCAACGCGGCGATAGCGTTCATCGCGGGCGTGGGCGCTGAGCAGTATCTGGCTCATCTGCGGCAACAGCGTGTTGGTGAGGATGGCGTCGACCATGCGACCACCCGACTCTACTTCTGTACAGCGCTGGACGATCTGGCTCACTACCGACTCGTCAATCTGCGCCTCAATGCCGTGGTTCTCGGCCAGACGACGCACAATACGCGCCAGCTGCAGCCGCACAATCTCCGCCAGCATGTCATCGCTGAGCGGGTAATACGGCACCACCAGCAGACGACCCAGCAGCGCAGGCGGGAACACCTCCAGCAGCGGCTTACGCAGCGCGGTACTCAGGGCATCGGGATCGGGCATCAGTTCAGGATCGGCGCACATGGCGCTGATCAACTGCGTGCCGACATTCGAGGTCAGAATGATGATGGTGTTGCGGAAGTCGATGTGACGCCCTTCGCCATCCTCCATCCAGCCCTTGTCGAACACCTGGAAGAACAGCTCATGCACATCCGGATGCGCTTTCTCAATCTCATCCAGCAGCACCACGCTGTAGGGACGACGTCGCACGGCTTCGGTCAGTACGCCGCCTTCGCCGTAGCCGACGTAACCCGGCGGGGCACCTTTCAGCGTCGAGACGGTGTGCGCCTCCTGAAACTCACTCATGTTGATAGTGATAATGTTCTGCTCGCCGCCATACAGCGACTCGGCCAGCGCCAGCGCGGTCTCGGTTTTCCCGACGCCGGACGGGCCGCACAGCATAAAGACGCCCGCCGGTTTGTTGGGGTTGTCGAGACGCGCGCGCGTAGTGCGAACCCGCTTCGCGATCAGATCCAGACCGTGACGCTGGCCAATAACGCGCTGGTTCAGGGTGTCCGCCAGATTGAGTACGGCGTCGATCTCATTTTTCACCATCCGGCCCAGCGGAATGCCGGTCCAGTCCGACACCACGGCAGCGACGACGCCCGCATCGACGGCGGCAAACAGCAGCGGGGTGTCATCCTGCAGCGCAGTGAGTTGCTGCTGCGTTGCATCACGCTGTTCACGCAGCGCCGCATCCTCTTCGGTCACACAGCGGGCGCGCAGCGCAATCAGGGTCTCGACCAGTTCGCGCTCTTCCAGCCAGCGCTGTTGCAGCGCATCGCGTTCAGCTTCCAGGGCAGTGCGCTCTGCGGCAATCGCCTGCTGGCGGGTGATGTCACCAAGGCCGACCCTGATTTCGCGTTCAATGATCTCTGCTTCAATCTCCAGCGCAGCCAGACGGTGCAGGCAATCTTCCAGCGCCGCAGGCTGCGCGCCCTGGCTGACCGCCACGCGGGCGCAGGCGGTATCCAGCAGCGCCACGGCTTTATCGGGCAACTGACGCGCCGGGATGTAGCGATGGGAGAGTTTCACCGCCGCACTGACCGCATCATCCAGCAGCAGCACCCGATGATGTTTCTCCAGCGCGCTGACGGTGCTGCGCAGCATCAGAATCGCTTTGGCTTCATCCGGCTCCTGCACCTGCACGGTCTGGAAGCGACGGGTCAGCGCCGGGTCTTTCTCAATGTACTTTTTGTATTCGGCCCAGGTGGTCGCGCCGATGGTGCGCAGCTGGCCGCGCGCCAGCGCCGGTTTCAGCAGGTTAGCGGCATCGCCGGTGCCCTGCTGACCGCCTGCGCCGACCAGGGTGTGGATCTCATCCACAAACAGCACAATCGGCGTCGGGCTGGACTGCACCTCGTTGATCAGCGCCTGCAGTCGCGCTTCAAACTCCCCTTTCATCCCGGCACCGGCCTGCAGCAGCCCGATATCCAGCAGCCAGAGCTGCACATCACGCAGCGGCGCAGGCACATCGCCCGCCGCGATACGCAGCGCGAGACCTTCGACCACCGCAGTCTTTCCGACACCCGCTTCGCCGGTCAGCAAAGGATTGTTCTGACGGCGACGCATCAGAATATCCACCATCTGACGAATCTCGTCGTCCCGGCCGGTCACCGGATCGATGCGGCCTTCACGCGCGCGCGCAGTCAGGTCCTGCCCGTACTGTTCCAGCGTCGTGCCGCTGGCGGCAGAGGGAGCACCAGCGGCGTTCACCGGGGCGCTCAGCGCCTGCTGCGTTTCTTTGCTATTGCTGAGTAGTGAGTCGAACTGCTCCAGCAGGGCATCGGCGTTGACGCGGCTGAACTGGCCGGAAATGCCTTTCAGCACGCTGGCCAGGTTGAAGGTTTTCAGCATGCCGATCAGCAGATGGCCGCCTCGGATGCGGGTCGCGCCATATTTCAGCGAGGCGTAAACCCACGCCCGCTCGACGGCGCTGTCGATATGCTCAGAGAGGTCGGAGACCGCACTGGCTCCGCGCGGCAGGCGATCCAGCGCGGCAACGATGTCCTGCGTCAGGGCCTTTTCATCCAGTGAAAAATGTGTGATGACCTGCTGTAAGTCGCCATCCTGCTGCTGCATCAGCTGATGCAGCCAGTGCACCAGCTCAACATAGGGATTGCCGCGCAGTTTGCAAAAGGCGGTGGCGCTTTCCAGCGAGGTAAATAACAGCGTATCCAGTTTGCCGAATAGCACGGCACGGCTGATTTCTGACATAGGGGGCTCTCTTCAATGAAAGACGCAGGCTGTGTAACAGGGAAAGCGGCTGGGCTAGCGCGGGGCAGCCTCAACCTCAAATATAAAATCCTCGCGATCCTGCGGCTGCGGCATCTGCCCCAGCCAGCTGGTGTAACCAAGCCGGGCAGCGCCGCCCAGCGCTACACCCTGCACCGCGTCTGCGGCCAGGATCAGGCTGAGATCCCACTGCATTTCGATGCCGAGGTAGTGACGTACCCAGTCGCGCACTTCCTGCGCGCCGGGGGCATCGGGCAGGAAATGTGCATACTGCGCGGCGCTGAGCGGCCCCAGATGCAGGCGGAAACGGTGCTGCACGTCGCGTACTGCCACGCCGAGAAAAGCAGAGGCACCCAGCCGGGGCATATGGCGTCCCGCGCCCAGCCGGGCCTGATCGCGGCTGTCCAGCGTCAGCCAGTGCGGCAGGTTCTGCGTCAGCTGCACCGGCACGCCAAAGTAGTGGCGCAGAATGCGGACCAGCCCTTCAGCATCATGACCGTGACGGCTGAGATGGCCCACCAGCATCAGCCGGGCATGGAGGCTCAGCGAGCTGGCCTGCTGCTGCGCCGGTAAACCGATGCCGCCCAGGCAGGCGAGATAGTTCAGAAAGCGGCTGTCGTCGGGCCGATCCAGGGAGACCGTCGGCTGCGCATCCGCCCAGGCGCGATAGAACAGCAGCGTGGCGCGATGATGAAACAGGTCAGCAAATGCCGACAGGCTGTGATCCTGATGATGCACGATCCGTTCGTGCACATATTCGGTCAGATGGGTCGGCAGCGGGCCGTTGGGACCAAACAAGCCAAAGCTGTAAATCGACAGCTCATGCCGTCCCGACTCTTCACGTGGCGTGGCGCTGGCGATGGTGGCGGGCGCAAACGCCAGTGACGGCGTCTGACCGATGCGCACCGATTCGAACTTCGGCAGCGGCGCACGGCCCAGCGGATAACGCTGACCGCCCTGCGCATCCAGCCGCCGCAGCAGCTGGAACAGATCGTAGCGCCACGGTGCGGCCATCACCTTCTGCCAGAAATCATCCGGCAGACGGGTGAGCCGCGGCAGCGTAATGACTTTTTCGCCACTCATATCAGCGCTTTCCGGCCCATGCGCGGTGGCCAGTAGCCCACTTCCCCACGCTGCTGGCTGTTCAGGGTGAACTCCGTAAAACTGTTCAGCGCCACGAGGCGGCTACAGACCCGCTCCAGCACGCTGCCAAACAGCCACGGGCTGGCACCCGAAAACGCCTGCTCATCGACTTCCAGCGTGATGCTGATACCACGGGCAAACACCACCGGACCTGGCTCCGGCACGCGGCGGTTCACCGCGCTGAGCGTACAGTGGCGGATGCCATCTATCTGGCGGGCAACCGGCGCTTCCGCGAGGTTGGCATAGAGGCTTAGCAGCTGACGCAGCGCCGCCGCACCTTCCCCGTCGCTGCTGTCCATCAGGCTGAGGTAGTTCATCTGCAGATGGCTGATCAGCCGCCAGGCCGAAAGGCCTTCCGCCAGCGCCGGACGCGGCGGGGTCGGCCCTTTGCACAGTTTCAGCTCCGACACCGGAATCGAGTCCGGCATCACGAAGTTGCCCTGATCCTGCTGCAGCATCAGCGGCAGATCGCGGCTGGTGCACATCACCTCGGCGGAGAGATAGCGCACGTCATCGCGCCACGGCGCGTGATGTTCATCCACCAGCGACAAAAAGACTTCGGAACCGATGTAGCCGGTGCGCGTGCCGTAGCGCTGCGCCTGCTCTGACAGGGTGCGCTGTTCACGCCGCAGTGAGAAGTAAGCACCGTAATCACCCTGGTCACCGCTGAAGGTGCTCCAGAACGGACGGAAAACCTGCTCTTCCCGCTGGCCTTCTACGGTGGCGAACAGCCGCTGCACCGAATGCACTTCGTAATCCAGCGGCCGGATGTTATCCACCACCAGATGATATTCATGCTGGCTGTCGCTGACCTTCAGACGCTCGGCGGTTTTCGGGAACAGATTGATGACCGGCGTGCAGTGCAGCGCCAGATGGCTGTGATCGACCACGCTTTCCAGCGCGCTGTCCGCTTTATCGAGCAGAATGATGATGTCGAATGCGGTGGCGTTGTCGCAGCGGCGCAGAAACGGGCCGAGTTGACTGAGACTGATAAACTGGAAGCGCGCCGGAAACGCAAAATACTCCTGCAACAGACGATAGCCGTCGAAGTTGCGCAGATCGTCCGGCAGCAGCGCCTGCTCCGGCGCAAAACCCTCCTGCTGCAGGGCCTCATCCGTCAGCACCTGACGCTGTGGCCGCTGCTCTGCGGACTGCAACACGATGCCCACCCGGTGCTGCATCAGCAGCTCCAGCAGTTTCAGGGCCTGAATATCGGGGCCGCTCAGGAACAGCATCAGGTCATCCACACGGAGCTGACTCAGCGAGGAGATCCCTTCGCAGCTGATGCGGATGCGCAGCGCACTGGCCGCGCCCAGGCCGCTGAGTTTCAGCTCCCCCGTGGGCAGATCGCCGGGCACGCCGCCGAGAGTGACTTCGCTGATGCGCAGCGGATGCAGCACCACATCGTGTGCGGTGGTGTAGCTGCAGGTCACCCCGGTTTTTTTCAGGTTCTGGCTCTCCATCATGGTGCCGCGCGGCACGCGAAAGCCCTGGGTGATGTCACCCTTGCGGCTGTCCGGCGTCAGTTGAGCAATCGCCATTGACGGGGTTGGTGAGAGATAGGATGGCGCAATCATCTCCAGCAGGCGCTGCGAGAAGCGCGGAAACTCCGCATCCATCTTCAGCTGCACGCGCGACGTCAGGAAGGCAAATCCCTCCATCAGCCGCTCGACATAAGGGTCTGCCACGTCGATGCCATGCATGCCAAGACGCCCTGCCACTTTCGGGTAACGCGTCGCGAACTCCGCCCCCATCTCACGCAGGTAAGCCAGTTCACGGTTGTAGTAGTCGAGCAGATTGCTGTCCATGATTACCCTGCATCCTGAAGTTCGAAATGGCCGCTCTCCAGATCAACCTGAGTGCGGAACAGAAACGCCAGCGGATAAGGCACGCACCAGAGCCGCCCTTTGATCTCAATCGACAGTACGTTGTGCAGACTGAGCGAACTGAGATCGCTGACGCAGCGCACCTGGAGTCCCTGCGGCAGAATGCGCGGTTCGAAGTGCAGAATGGCGTTGGTCATTTTGCGCTGCATATCCTGCCATTCGATATCGGAGACGTTCTGTCCGGCCAGCGGCGCTACGCCGAAATTCCAGACCGAGCGCTGTACCTGATCGAAACCGCCCAGATCCTGCTGCGCTTCATTGTTGATGGTGTTAAACAGCCACTGCAGATCGCGCAGCACGTGGCGGCGCAGCGTGCTGTGGCTGATCAGCATGCTGTTCTCCGGCTCCTGTTGCTTGTCCGGCGCGTTGTCGGTCAGGCGATCCAGCAGAGAGGATTGCAGCTTGTCGCGGGCGGTTAACGCATCGCGCTTTTTGCGCGCACGAAAGCCGCCATGCAGCTGGACATAGCCGTCGTTGTGCGTGCCTGAATCATGGCTCATCGGCGGACTCAACGTTATCAAACGCGACCTTGTGCAGGCTCAGCAGCGAGAACTCTGCGCTGTCGCTGAGCCACATTTTTTGTCCCTGGCCGATAAACTGGTCCGGGTCGTTGCCCAGCGGCTGCCATTCGGTGACGCTGGCGCGCAGAAAACGCTCTTCCGCACCCGCCAGCAGCGGATAGCGCGCCGGGATCTGGCACACCTGCTCGCTGCCATCCACGAGTTGCACCCGCGTATGACGCCACACCAGATCGGTGACGCTGGCGGGTGCCTGGAACTGCATCTCACGAATGGCGGCAAACGGGATCCAGTAATAACGGCCCTGATTGATCACTTCACACACCGGCCCGAAACGACTGTCGCCATCCATCAGCCAGCTGAAGGCGGCGGGCTGATCCTGCCCGGTCGCGGTGCCGGGATTAACGGCAGCAAGCTCCAGCGCGTCAGCCCGCAGTGCGCTGCCGCGCGCGACATCGCCCGCGGTTTCGGCCTGCAACGCGGCCAGCAGCGTATCGCACCAGTGCCACGCGCTGCCCGGCAGCACCGGCTGTGCCTCGCCACGCAGCACGGCGTCACGCTGCAGCTCACCGGCAATCGCCTGTTGCAACAGATTGACGGTCGGTTGCGCCTGCGGGCTTAATGCCAGCCAGGATTGCAGCTGCGTCTGCGCACGCATCCAGTTGCCCGCCAGACAGAGCAGCTGCACAAAGGCAGCCCGCAGGTCGGCGTTCGCCGGATTGGCCTGAATCTGGCGGGTCACATCAGCCAGCGTCTCGCTGAGCGTGGCGTTAGCCAGACGGTGTTGTAAGGATTCCATGCAAGCTCCTTTTGCGTCAGTAAAGGGTGCGATAAACCGCAGCGGCGGGATCTTTCAGTTCAGGGTGCAGTTTTTCCACCAGCTGCACGCTCAGCGTGGTATTGCCGCTGACCCACGGTGACCAGACTTTACGGACTTCCTGCAGACGTGCCTGCAAAGCACTCTCATCAGCGGCTTCACTGGCGGGCATCAGCACCACCACCTGACGGGTCGCCTGCCAGCCGTTAAAGCGGTTGCTGAACGGCAGAACCAGCCAGCTGTCCGGGGATTTCTCGTTACTCAGCACCATGCGCTCGCTGTTGACCGTGGTGATATGCAGTTCAGCGGTAGATGACTGACTGCTCAGCCCCATCACCGGGAAGCCCTGCAGGAAGGTCACGCCGACGGTTGCCGGTGCGCCGTTGCCCTGCTGCGTCAGACGACTGTGTCCGCTGAGCCAGCCATCGGAACCGCAAACCAGCCCCTGCTTAGCCGGCACAAACATTGCGCTGCCCTGCGCCGGATGCTGCCACCAGGTGCGGAAATGGCAGCCGTCGAGCAGGCTGAACTGCAGCCATGGCGAGGTATCCGCCTGGGCGGCATTGACCAATGGGTCCGCAGGCACGGCAGCCGTGGCTGGCTGTTGCTGTGCAGGCGGCGCAGACGGCGTCACCACGGTCTTCCACTGCTGCGCCCGGGCGGCACTGCCGGTAGCGATTTCACTGCCCGCTGTATCGGTCAGCTGCCAGTGCAGCTGCTGCAGCGGTTTACACTGCGACGCCATCAGGCCAGCCACCCGTGGCAGAAACTCTTTTAAGACCGTTGGGTTTTTCTCACCCAGCGTGACGATGCGCAGGTTAATGGTGCTGTTACACCAGCTCGACAGCTGATTGTTTTTGACGTCATCAATCCAGACATCCAGTTTCTGTGCCGGGGACTGAACGATGCGATAGTTTTCAGCATAAGCGTGCGTGCTGAGCAGCAGCGCAGCCAGACCCAGTAATCCATATTTCATGTTGGCGTTCTCAATCTCGCAAAGGGAAGAACTGCGCCGCTTCAGAGAGCGAGTGCAGCAAAGTGGTGTCCTGGGGCGATCCAATCCAGACGGCCAGTGCGCTGAAATTATCCTGCTGCCCCTGATCTGACTGATCGTTTTTGATGATCTGCTGCATCAGCGTCAGCCACTCTTCCGGCGTATTCACCATGTGCAGTGACTGCTGCATCTGCTCCAGCGTCACACCGTGCCAGAAACCATCGGTGCAGAGCAGAAAGGCATCGCCATCCTCAATCCCGACCACGTCGCTGTAGCTGGCGTCGCGCTGCTCATCACCCATTCCCAGCGCAAAATAGAGCAGATTGCTGTTGATGCCTTCGGTGCGATGCCCGGCATCTTTCATCTGCTGTACCAGGCTGTGGTCGGTGGTGACCAGATAGAGATAGCCGCGGCGGAACAGATAAAGGCGGCTGTCACCGGCATGCGCCCAGCAGGCAAGGTGGTAGTCGCGGTCGATGAACAGGCTGACCAGCGTGGTTCCCATCCGGCTGTGCTCGCTGCTGGCTTTCTGCTGCTGCCGTATGGCGTGATTCGCGTGATTAACGTAGTTGCGAATCGACTGCGCATTGAGGTGCGCATCCCCATCAAACGCTTCAAGCAGGCTGCTGCGGGCGATCGCAGCCGCCCTGTCGCCGCCGGGAAACCCGGCCACACCGTCGCACACCACAAAACAGGCGGAGCGCTTACCGATGACATCACCGATCTGATCCTGATTACTGGCGCGATCGCCCTGATTCGACGTCGAGGCAATAGTGATATTCATGCGTCATCCGTGTGGGTTTGTGAGTCTTTATACTGATTAACTTCAAGGTCATAGGCGTGCAGAAACGCTTCGCCAAACAGGGTGTGGAAATCGTCTTCGATCTCGCCCGCCGTCTCGCCGTAGCGCTCAACAAAATGCTCCCACAGTGCCGCCTTGCGGCTGCCCGGCAGGCCGATACGGGAAACCGACCCCGCCTGACGCGCCTCCTCTTCCAGCTGCTCCGGATTAAAGGATTGCAGCATTGAAGCGATGATGGCGCGGATACCGGCGATCATGCCCAGCTGGTGCGCCTGCAAATCGATCAGCGCATCCCGCACCGCCTGACGCGGTGGCATAAAGCCCGGCATCCGGCTGCCGAACATCTGCATCAGGACGGTTTTGCCCGATGGCAGCAGCTTGAAGGGGTTATTGGCGTCGTCGAGGATCACCGTCATGTCGGCCTTAACGCCGCGCTTAAGGATCGAGCGCGATGACAGCAGTGCGACCGTGCCCTGCGAGAACATGCTGAGCATCTGACCAAACTGCAGCATCTGCTCGCGGTCAAACTGCGGCGTTGGCTGCAGATCGCGCAGACCCATGCCTTCCAGCAGCGCGTCCAGCAGTTCGCCCTTCAGGGCGTCGCCGCTGCTCTGGCTGGATGTGGAGGGCTGCACGGCGGCGGCATGCTGGTGACCCGAGGCAACCGGATCAATGCGCAGCCGCCCTTTAGGCGTCGGTGAGGGAGTACGCTGCACCGCCTGGGGTGTCGGCAGCGTAATGCCGCCGTAGTCGTTTTGCGGATTAACCGCATCTGTCTGACCGGATTCCGCCTCATCCGCCAGCAGCGTCTGGCGCGGGGCCTCACTATGAGGCTGGTCATCAACGGGTAAGTCGATGCCGTTGAACAGCGGTGAGTGATCCATTTCGTTCACACTGACGGGAGCCTGCTCAGGTGAGCGTGCGGCAACCGGCTCAGGCTTTGTCTCTGGCTGAGGCGGCACATGCAGCGTCGCCGGTTTCGCTGGCTCCGGCTGCGCCAGCGGCACCGCGTTCCCCATCATCAGTCCTAAGGGATCATCATGGTTGCGCACATCCGCACTGCTCTCGCCGTCGAACAGGCTCAGTGGATCCAGTTCAGCGGTGGGCGCTTCAGACTGCTTTGGCGCGCTGGGCTGCTGAGCTGACAGCGTGCTCGGCGTGCGGTCGTCAAAAATGCTCTGCTGCGCGAACAGCGCATCGCCGTCGTCAAACAGGCTGCTGTTTTTGGGCTGCTGACCGTAATCCAGCGGCGCATCGTTGATCAGCTGTGCCAGTGGATCTTCCGGATTGCGGTCTGGCATAGCGGGCGCGGTCAGCGGATGGGCATCCGGCATTTCCGGCACGGCTTTGCGTTTAGAGAGATCGTCGGAAATCGAGAACTCTTTCGCCAGGCTGTCCCAGATTTCGCTGGGGATGGCGGCGGTGGTGCTGGCTTTTTCGGCTACAGGTTCACGAGGAGCCGCGGCAGGCTGGACCGGCTCCGGACGCAGAACCGCCCTTTCAGCCTGCGGTTGCTGTGCACTGTTGAGATCGCTGACCAGCAGCTGATAATCATCGATGCCCAGAATGTCCCCATCCTGCAGCTCAACCTGACGACCGCGTTCCAGCGGAATATCGTTGAGCAGCACGCGCGTCACATTGCCACGGTTAGTCAGGCGACACTCACCGTTCGCGGTGATGTGCACAATGGCCTGCAACCGGGAGAGCGTTCGGTCGTCATCCGGCAGCACTAGGTTGTTATCCACACCGCGACCAATGGTGCCGCCGGGCGGGAAAAAATCACAATGAGTTTGCGGCGGCTGTTGGCCGGGTTTAGTCGTTATTATCGTAAAGCGCATAACGGATTCCTGCGGTTAGCTGTTCGGCATCTATACCGCGCACCTTTCGGGGAAAGGCGCGGGGTATAGGGAGCGGGGAGTTTAATTTTGGGGTTGGGGTTTATTATTTTTTTCGCTGAGTTTATTTATTTACTTAAATAGCAGGCCTGCCTTATTTCTTTTAATGACGACATTTCGCCATCACATTAATCCTCAATGAATTGAAGAGGAAAACAATTCAAACAGACCGAGATTAATTATCATGAACATTAATTGTAAATAACCGGTTTAAATTCAATCGACACGGAATTATTTACTGAAAATGAATAAAATTGTAACAGCGTAATATAGAGAGTTATTTTATAGAGAAAATCGTATCCAGCCTGAAAAGGCTGAGCACGACGATATAATCAGTAAGGCAGTTGCTTAAGAATAGCAGTACGCTCTTTGTCGATGCGGATAACACAGAGGTTGGTCGCCACCGCATGCGCATTACTGCCTTCTTCGCCGGCAAAGGCTTCCAGCCTGCACTGACCATCACGATACTTCAGCCAGTTGCGCTGGGCATCCACCAGAGTAGCGACATAGTCGTCAGCCAGTTTTTTCTGCGTGCCATACATCTGCACAATACGTTTTCTAGCCGTCTGGTACTCTTTGTTCAGGTCATCTTCCGCTAGCTTCTTCTGCTGAACAGTACACTGGAACAGCGCACCGTCTGAAGGCTGTTTTGCACAGGGACTTTCAGCGAGCGCTGAAGCACTCATGGAAATAG
Source organism: Pantoea sp. F_5 (assembly GCF_008631595.1). Taxonomy (NCBI): domain Bacteria; kingdom Pseudomonadati; phylum Pseudomonadota; class Gammaproteobacteria; order Enterobacterales; family Erwiniaceae; genus Pantoea; species Pantoea sp. F_5. The sequence continues at coordinate 265,250 of NZ_VWUO01000002.1, read as the reverse complement.
AAAAAGCGAGCAAAGCCACTTCATAGATTTTCTTCATTCTTTGCTCAGCAATTTTTGCTATCAATGATAGGGAATCAACTTCAATTTTTTGATTCTTTGCTCGTTAAGCTCAGAAGTGCACTTACTAATATTAGCGTTACTTAAATCACTTCCTTTATCTGCAGCATACGAAGCCAGTTTACAGTCATTATCCCGGTACTTCAGCCAGGCTCGTTGAGCTTCAGTCAACGTATCCATATATTGCCTTAACTCTTTATCATCACCTTTAAAAAGCGTTTCAACTCTGGCCTTAGCGAGTTTATATTTTTTATTCAAATGAAGCTCAGTTTCGTTTCTGTTTTTTTGGAGACAGGAATAAACCTTCTGACCATTATTACCGATTGAACAATCACTCATTGCGTGGACGGGAAAAACATAAACAGCCATGATACACAAAAATAAAGACAAACAAGATCTCATTAAAATTCTCACCTGTGCTATCTCTTATTCCTGAGTACAAGCGCACGCTCAATAACATCGGATTTATATAATTTTTTCTATTTCATTATCCCAACATCCTGAGCAATAACCTTACCCTTGAATGTCACGATATAATCCCAAAGACTCTCGCCCTTCTGGCTTGGATAAAATGAATAATCATATTGACCTTTAGCGAAGCGATAGCCCCTGAAGTCGCAGACATCAGGGCAATTGGTATTGATCGTTTCACCTTTAAGAACTATCGATGAATTATCTTTTACTCTTGTTGACTTAAGAGAAACGTTATCACAACTGACGTTACCTTCCTCACAGTCATAGGTAATATCCGCTCTGAATTTTTTTCCTTCGAAGTGTGAAACCGACTTCGCCAAAGACAATAAAGGCAGACTCATTAGCACTATGATAATAAAATGAATGACTTTTTTCATCATGTGGAAATTTCCTTGCAAGAGTCACTGTCCTGCTTAACGTCAGGTGTAATGAGCGATTCCATTTAACTAAACATATCTCCTTTGATAATTCACTGCTGATGTTTAACGCTGTAATATCCTTCGAGCTCTACCAAAAAAGAAAATTACTTTTTGTATTTATCATAGAGAGCCTCAGCATCCTGGCTTTGCGAAAGTAATGTGCATTTCATCATATTGAAGTTACCTGATACCGAGCCGGTCAGCTCCATCTTCAAATACGCATTGATTAATTTATCGCCATCACTGAAGGCTTCAACAGGGAGATGGCTTACCTCTAACCAGGCTGATGCGCTTTTAAAGGCATCATCGGTGAAGGCCTTGTCAGTCGAAGCTTTACCTGCACAGCGGTTCAGAAGCCAGTTGCTGAAAATCTGCGGTTGCTTAAAGGAGTCTGGCGCCGGAGGCGTTATCGCCAGCACTGCAGGAGATAGTGTCAGAGCCAGTAACATCAGGAATTTTTTCATTTCAGTATCCACAGGGAGGCAACATCAGGAACAAAACTACCATTTTCTGCGCCACCCAGGAAGTGACAGGTATCAGAGCAGATATTGCCGTTCCAGAGTGTCACGTGCCCACGGGCATTGCTCCAGCCACTCCCCTGAAAAACAATAATCCCCTGTTTACCGTTAAATGAACCGGGTTTTGGTGACTTTACTGTCAGGTCTGGCTGACCAAACGCGCCGACTAAAAAGTCCATCATATCGTTGACGCGAAACATATAACGCTTTTTGTCTTTACCCGTTACGGTCGCATAACGACTGTTTGCGGGAACAGGAACACCAGTGTAATTAAGAACATAGCTCATTCTGATTGGGCAGGCATTCTCGAAAATTCCGGCGGCGATATTTGCTTCTACTTTTCCACCCAATATTTCTCCAACCTTCTCGACGGAAACATTAACTTCTGAGAAGCGGTTCCAGGCAGCTGAAAATTGAGGTCTTAAATGTGCCATAGCAAAACTCCTTTTAAAGCCTCCCCTGAGGGGAGGCTGCCGAGCAATATTAAGCTTCTTTATTGCCTTTGATGTCCCAGCCGGCGCTGCTCTCTGCGCCTTTGCCGCCGGAAGAACTCTGCTCCCAGTACTGCTGCTTCACTTTGGATGCCTGGAAGGAGTAGGTCATTCCCAGGGTATCGCCGTTGTCGGAGCCATTGTAATTCACCGCGGTCACCAGAACGTCTTCCAGGGTGATGCGCGCATACTCGACCTGAGAACCGCCCGCTTTACAGATAGAGAGTTCAACTTTAGTGAGATGCTTACCGCTTGCGCAGTTCTTCAGCAGCGCAGTGGTGGATTTGTCGATCAGTGCATTCACGTGCAGGTCGTTGAAGTTAACTTTACCCGCACCGCCGCCGCCGCCCACAGACATGTTGCCTGGCTGAGAAGCACCCCATGAGAAAGAGGTAATATCAGTCCAGCCAGTGTGGTTAGAGTCTTTAGATTCGCCGGTGACACCGTCGACCTTCATAAACATATCAATAGCCATTATCTTTCACTCTTTATTGGTTGAGATGATTGCTTTCAAAAAAAGCAAGGATATGGCAAAAAGAAAAGCATGGGGCTGAATAAAACAGTCCATATTTTACCTTTGCCTTGCTTCTGAAATATCGTCATAAACCATATTTCAGATAGTGCATTGCCGGGCACCAGACCGGGCAATGTATTTAATCAATTGTCATGATGAGAAATTGAGGTTCTGACCGGTTATTCAGGAAGCAGAAAAGCGCTCAATAAATTCTTCTTAGCTTATCCGCTGCCCAATAAAAACCTAATGATGCAGTGACTGAAAGAGTAATCAGAATGCCGTTAATTATTTACCCCATCATCGTGACATTCCAGTCAAAGACGAAGAGGTAATAACCTGCGCATGTGAATAAAATCAGGGCTGAAATAAAAACCAGCAGATAACGGAGTAAATACAGAGCTAATTTTTTAACCATTCTTTTATCCTCCCTGACATTCACCTCAGCAATCTTTCTGTGAGGCATCAGGCGCAAAACCTTTTCGCGCCTGATAACCTTACGACTCAGCCCTTAAGCATTGTCATTTTTCAGTGACGGCAGCTTAGAGACCAGACGCAGCGAAACGGTTAAACCTTCCAGCTGGTAGTGCGGACGCAGGAAGAATTTCGCGGCGTAATAGCCTGGATTGTCTTCCTGCTCTTCCACATTCACCTCGGCAGCGGCCAGCGGCTTGCGTGACTTGGTCTCCTGCGAGGAGTTAGCTGGATCGCCATCGACGTAGTTCATCACCCAGTCGTTCAGCCAGCGTTCCATCTCATCGCGCTCGCGGAAGGAGCCAATCTTGTCGCGCACGATGCACTTCAGGTAATGCGCAAAGCGGCAGCAGGCGAACAGATAAGGCAGACGCGCGGCCAGACGGGCATTGACGGTGGCATCGGCGTCGTGATATTCCGTCGGCTTCTGCAGTGACTGCGCGCCAATAAAGGCGGCGAAGTCAGAGTTTTTGCGATGCACCAGCGGCATAAAGCCGTTTTTAGCCAGCTCGGCCTCACGACGATCGCTGATGGCGATTTCGGTCGGACACTTCATGTCCACGCCGCCATCATCGCTCGGGAAGGTGTGGCACGGCAGGTTCTCAACCGCCCCGCCCGATTCCACGCCGCGGATTGCGGTACACCAGCCATACTCCTTAAAGGAGCGGTTGATGTTGGCGGCCATCGCGTACGCCGCATTGCTCCAGGTGTAGTTGCCGTGATCGGAACCGTCGGTCTGCTCTTCAAAATCGAAACTGTCGACCGGGTTGGTACGAATGCCATAAGGCAGACGCGCCAGGAAACGCGGCATCACCAGACCCAGATAGCGTGCATCTTCCGACTCACGCAGGCTGCGCCAGGCGGCATATTCGGTGTTCTGGAAGATTTTGGTCAGATCGCGCGGATTCGCCAGCTCCTGCCAGGACTCCATCTGCATCACTTCCGGCGCGCTGCCGGTGATAAACGGACAGTGTGCCGCCGAACCGATGCGTGCCATCTCACCCAGCAGCTCAACATCCTGCGGGCTGTGGTCGAAGTAGTAGTCGCCCACCAGACAGCCAAACGGCTCGCCGCCGAACTGACCATACTCCTGTTCGTAAATCTTCTTGAACAGCGGGCTTTGGTCCCAGCCAGCACCTTTGTAGCGCTTCAGAGAGCGGCCCAGCTCCTGTTTGGAGATGCTCATAAAGCGAATTTTCAGCATCTCGTCTGTTTCAGTGTTGTTCACCAGATAGCTCAGGCCGCGCCAGGCGCTCTCCAGCGATTGAAACTCCGGATGGTGAATAATCTGGTTAACCTGCTGCGACAGCTTTTCGTCGATCTCCGCAATCAGCGCCTGAATGGTGCGATAGGCGTCGCTGGAAACGGTGACGGTGTTCTCCAGCGCCTGCTGCGCCAGGGTTTTTACCGCGCTTTCGACCGCGGCGCGTGCCTGGTCGCTTTTCGGCCGGAACTCTTTGTTCAGCAGCGCGCTGAACTCATCCTGACTGAAACTGGCTGCGCCCTGCGACTGGGGTTGTTGTGAAGTCTGCGTCATGCCTGCGGCTCCTTACCTTCAGTGGCCTCATCCTGCTTCGGCAGATGGGTCAGGGCCTGTAACAACGTCGGGTCCTGCAGCACTTTACCAATCAACTCCTCTGCGCCGTTTTTGCCGTCCATGTAGGTCAGCAGGTTTGCCAGCTGGGTCCGGGCTTCCAGCAGCTTGCTCAGCGGCTCAACGTTGCGGGCCACGGCATCCGGCGAAAAGTCATCCATGCTGTCGAAGGTGAGATCGATGTTGAGCTTGCCTTCGCCATTCAGGGTGTTGTCTACCTGGAACGCGGCGCGTGGCTTCAGCGCTTTCATGCGCTCATCGAAGTTATCGATGTCGATCTCAAGGAATTTGCGGTCGTCGATGCCCGGCTGCGGCTCCAGCGGTTTACCCACCAGATCCGCCAGCACGCCCATCACAAACGGCAGCTGGATTTTGCGTTCCGCGCCATAAATTTCCACGTCATATTCAATCTGAACGCGAGGCGCGCGATTGCGGGCAATGAACTTCTGCCCACTGGATTTGCTTGTTGCCATGGTTTTCTCCATCAATGATGCGCGGATAATGTGTCACAGCAGGCGCGCAGGTCCCGCTGTGTGAGTGGGTCACGCCTGCTTAGTCGCGACGTCCGAAAATGGTTTCCAGCTGATGCACGCCATCGGGTGCCAGCTCGCGGATGATCTCCAGGAAGTCGCGCTCGATTAAGCGCTGCACCCGGTCGATCATCAGCGGAGCGGGATGACTCGGCTCATGTTGGGTAAAATAGAGCTTCACTTTCTCCAGCATCAGCTGGGCATCGGCGCGGGAACTGATCTGTACCGTGCGCCAGTCCGCGGCCGCGCGCGGCACCGCTGCGACCGCCGCCGGGGCCGCCGCTTCTGCGGATTGTTCCGCCGCTGCGGCAGGAATCAACTGGCTGATGTCGGTGGCCTGGCAGCGTTCGGCGATCAGCGCAATCTGTCTGCGCAGCAGGGCCAGTTCCGGCACCGCCGCGTCGCCCAGCCGTTCGGCCACGGTTTCACAGATGGTCTGCAGCCGCTCATGAATCTGCAGCACCGCCTCAATACCGGGCTGGTCGCCGCGCGCCAGTTCATCGATCAGACGCGGCAGGCCACCAGGGTAGTCCGCCACCTCGGTTTTGCTGCCGTCGCACAGGGCGGCCGCATCGCGCAGCGTGATGCCGTCGGACGGGTAGCGCAGCAGCCAGCACTGACGCACCGCGCCACTGAGTTCCGTCTTGTCACCCAGCAGCGCCAGGGCATTAATGCGGTAGAACGGGTCCTGCTCGCCGTACTCTTCCAGCCGGGGCCACAGCGGTTCCCAGTAGAGCAGCAGCGCCTGTTCAATCAGCTTCAGGCCCTGCGCATAGCCCGGCAGCCCTTTCAGCTCCGTCCAGGCGTGGGTCAGCGCCAGCATCACCCGTAAATCTTTACTGCGGGCCAGCAGCGCTATCGCCAGCTTCTCAACTTTGTTCCAGTCGGCGGGTTCGGCCGGAATGATGGTGTTGCCGAACTGCTGTTCGGCTTTACCGGCACTGGCCTGCTCCATCGCCTGAAAATCAGCGTCGTACTCCAGGTTATCGCCACCGGGATTGTCATCACTGACCGGAGCCAGCAAAGCCTCTGTATTCATCGTCATGGGTGTCGCCTCAGGATTCAAACATCGGGGGATAAAGTCCGTTTCGTCCCGGCTTTGCCCCACCGGCCGGATCAAACAGCAATGAAAAAAGCTGCGCGGTGAAGTTACCGCTATGGACCTGGGTATAAAGCGGGAACCCGTCGCTCTGATTGGTCCACCAGAAACTGGTGTAAAACTGCGGGTCGAAGTTCTCGCCCGGCAGCGTCCAGTTCAGTGTGGAAGGCGTATCGCCATGCCCGATAACGTTGAGGATATCTGACGGCTCACCCGTCTCCTGCGGCGGTTGCGGCTGCGGAATGCTGATCAGTGCCTGATCCAGCTGCTCCGGCGACCCGCCGCCCTGCACCACCCGCAGCAGCGTATTGCCCACCTGCTGATACCACTCGCCGGAGCGTGCCAGCAGGGCCGGCGACCACTCGGCGGGGGTGAAGTGACGCAGCGCGCAGAGCGGGTAGTTACGTCCCACGCTGTCCCGTGCCGCAATCAGGCAGCCCATCTGGATCAGCTGACTGCCCAGCATCGGCGGCACCACAAAATTCCAGACCGGCGCGTTGAGGAACGGGCGCGACGGCGCGTTATCCCCCTCCTGACTGCTCTGCCAGTGATGCAGGCCCACCTGAAACCAGCTGGACCATTGGCGATAGAGGACGTCAGGAAAGCGGCGCTTCACAAAGTCACCCGCGCTGGGCAATTTGCCGTACCAGCAGGGTGCAGCGTAATGAGTCATTGTCGGGTCCTGTTTCAGGGGCAGCTAAAGCCGGGAAGCTGGAACGGGTTACGAATGCTGCCAGGGGTGAACGACAGCGTGACCTGATGCCCCTCCACGCTGAACGTGGCTTCGCGGGTCAGGCCGCCGGCCGCGGTAACACGGGCGCGATCGAAGAAGCGATTGAGTGCCCAGGGCCCACTGGTGACCAGCGTTGAGGTGGTGCCGTTGGTCAGGCCCAGCTGCATCCGTACCTGGCTGGTGCCGCCCGGACCGGGCCAGCTGACCATCTGTACTGCCTGCGGCCCGTGGGAGTAACGCAATTGCTGTCCATCCACATCCAGCGTCAGGTTAAGAATGTCGTTTTCCATTTTTACGGTGCGCAGCGTGACGCGGAAGCCTGGCGTAGTCGCACCGTTGGCAAAGAACGCATCACGAATTGACTGCGCCTGCTGGAAAGGACGCAGCAGCGCTTCGCCGCCCGGCAGCGTTTTACCGTCGATACCCGGCGTAAAGCGCCATGAGGCGTTGGTGGTGTCGACTTTGCTGGCCAGGTTGTCGCGGAAGAAGCTGTCCATCATGCCGCTACCGGGGGCGAACATCCGTGCCAGATCGTCGGGTGTGACTTCACTGCGCGCGGAGCGCACCAGCGGATAACGACCGGCGATCGCCTGACGACAGAAACTGCCCACTTCCATGGTGATGCGTTTACGGACGTTATCCATGTCGCGACGCTGCGCATCGCTGCTGGCCCCGACCGCCATACTGGAGACCATATTCTGCAGCGAACCGGGCAGACGTCCGGCGCTGGCCTGCAAACGACTGATCGCATCGCTGGCCGGTGGCGGCATCCCGCTGTTGGCGGCATCCTGCACCGCCGTGAGGTAGCGATAGAGATCGTCAATCTGATGCAGGAAGTCATCCACCGCCAGCACCTTGCTGCCCTGCTGTAATGGCTGAGCCAGCTCAAGCACAGGCGCAAAATGCACGGCAACCGCCTGCTCCGGTGACGCCTGCGCTGCCGCCTGCCCACGCGCCGCAGCCGCTTCAGGCGAGGTAAACAGCGCTTCAAGGGTGCGGGTGGCGCTGTTATCCGACGGCTTTGCCGCCTGCGCGGTTTTCTCATCGGGCTGCGCCCGGTTCAGCGTCAGCAGGTTACTGAGGTTGATCACCAGCTGGCGCAGCGGCGAGTGGTTGCCCGACAGCAAGCGCGCGGTGTTAATACGCTGCGAGAGATCGGCGCTGCTGTTGAGCTGGATATCGCTCAGGAACTGCTCCCACTGGCGGATATAGTCCTGCACATAGAGCTGACGCACCGCGAGATCGGTCTGCTCACTTTTCTGCGGCGGCGCAGCGCCGTCCAGCACCCAGAGATCGTCCTGATAAAGTGCCTGCGTGACCGGCCCCATCTGCTTGTCCACATGCTGCCAGTAGCCCTCCGGCGTATAGAGCCCCGCAACACCATCATTCACCGATTTACCGCTTTTACGGGAAAACACCAGCTCGCTCTGGGGACCGCCCAGCGCCGCCAGCGTCACCGGCTGCAGGCTGTCATCACGTTGCAGCAGGCGCTTCAGCCGTCCATAGACGCGCTGTGACAGCGGCATCTGATTAATCAGCGCCTGCTCGCGCTTTACCAGCGCGTCATCCTTCGCATACGGCGACGAGTGAATCTGCGTCTCCAGCAGCTGTTGCAGATGCCACGCCAGCTGTTTTACCTGCTGCTGTGTCACGTTCTGCGGCAGCTCGCGCGACAGGTTAAGCATCAGCCACGCCTGCAGGAACTTGCCATCGTAGTGCTTCGGCTGGTAGAGCATCTGATACGCCTTCAGCGCTTCATAGCTGTAGTCAGCGTCGCTGCCATTGTCATTGCGCAGCCAGCGGGTGATGTTCTGCGCTACCTGCGGCAACAGCAGCTGCTTCAGCGCTTTGTCGTAGAGCGCACGCGTCGCATCGCTGACCTCGGTGCCACGATAAAGGCCCATACGGCGGGTCAGCGGCGGCGATTCCAGCGAGAAGTCGGCGCTTTCCGGCAGGTGCAACAGGGTGTTGAGATAAGGCACCAGCGCAAAGAGATCGCCGTTGACCTGCTTCTGAAGCTGGTCGCCCAGCTGCTCCACCTGCGGCGCTTTAGCGGCCATCTCGTGCAGATAGGCTTTGTTCTTGCTGTAGCTGGTGAGCCACAGTCCGCCCGCGACCAGTAGCAGCAACAGCAGCGCCAGATAGCCCGACCAGAGTCCGGCGCGATTGCGCAGCTCCCACCAGCGGTTACTGCCCGCCAGACCCGACTCCTGGAAAACCACGTTTTCCAGCACGCCTTTCAGGAAGAAACTCTGCCCTTTGTTCTGCGGAATCGGGGCGTCTTTATCGACCTGATCCCAGCTGCCCGATTCGCCCGCCTGCTGGCCTGGCAGATTCAGGGCGCGGTTCAGCTCGCCCATTACCCGATCAAACGGCAGACCTTCCTGGGTGCCGCTGGCAAAGTAGATGCCGCGGGGTGCGAACTGGGTTTCAAAATCGGAGCGGGCAAACAGCGTGTCGAGCGCGTCGGCCAGCAGTGGACGCAGCGCAGCAAACTCCTGCGGGAAAAGATAGCTTTCTGCCCGCGCCTGCGCGTCGCTCTCCGTCAGCAGGCGATCGGCCAGTCCGGCATCGAGTCGCTGTTGCAGCAGTGAATACTCCTGCTGGAACTGGCTGTTCAGCTCAAAATCAGCAGCGGATGCTTTCGCCCACGGGAATGTAAATCCCCAGATCTGCTCACGCTGCGCTTTATCCAGCGAGGCGAAGTAGCTGCGGAAGCCTTTGAGCAGGTCCGCTTTGGTGACCAGCACGTAGACCGGGAAACGGATGCCAAGACGATCGTGCAGCTCCATCAGGCGCTGACGCAGCGCCAGCGCCTGGTTGCGCAGCGCCTCGGGCGACTGGCTCAGCAGATCGGAGACGCTCAGCGTGACGATGACGCCGTTGATCGGCTGACGTCCGCGATATTTACGCAGCAGGTCGAGGAAATGGTGCCATTCGCTGGCATCGCGCTCCTGCTGACTCTCCTGGGTGCTGTAGCGCCCGGCGGTATCGAGCAGCACCGCGTCGTTAGTAAACCACCAGTCGCAGTTGCGGGTGCCGCCAATGCCGCGCAGGGCCGACTTACCAAACTTATCCGCCAGCGGGAACTGCAGGCCCGAGTTGACCAGCGCGGTGGTTTTACCGGCACCGGGTGCGCCGATGATCATGTACCACGGCAGTTGATAGAGGAATTGACGACCAAAGCGCTGCGCCCAGAACGGCGTCCCTTTGCTGCTGTGGCGCTGGAAGTGCGCCTTTCTCAGCATTTCAGTCGCTTCGGAGAAACGGCCCGCCAGCACCTGCTCTTCACTGGTCAGACGCTGACGATCGGCTTCCGGCGCATCGCTTTTGCCGGTTTCCAGACTCGACATCAGCTTGCGGTTAAGCCAGTAATTATAGAGCCGCGGGATCGCCTGCCCCAGGCCCCAGACCAGATAAAGCAGCGCGATACTGATCATGCGGTTCTGTTCTGGCTCAAGCGGCCGCGAATCCACGATAGAGAAGACCGGGCCAATCACCCAGATAATAAATGAGAGCGCAGTGATGCCGACAAAGCCCCACGCAAGGCGGCTGGTCAGCACTGCAAACAGAATATTCAGCATGGATCAGTTCCCTCTCGCCAGGCCGTTGAGTTCGGCATGCTTCGCATCCGGCGCAACCAGTAACGTGATTTCAACACGACGGTTACGCGCGCGATTCTCTGCACTGGTGTTTGGCACCAGCGGATTGCTCTCGCCGCGCCCTTCCGCTTTCACCCGTGACGGCTGCGTCAGCTGCTGTTGCAGCAGGGTCTGCACCGAACGGGCGCGCGCCAGCGACAGCTCAAAGTTAGAGGCAAAGCGCGCACTGCGGATCGGCACGTTGTCGCTGTAGCCAATCACCTGAATCTGGCCGCTCACATTGTTCATGGCCGCCGCGATGCGCTGGATCACGTCAATGTAGCCGCCGCGCACCTCGGTCGCCGCCGAAGCAAACAGCCCATCCCCTTTCAGCGTCACCACGCTGCGGTCCGCTTCATCACGCACCGCCACCAGTCCGGCATCAATTTCCGGCTTCAGGAAGGCGCGCAGGTTGAGCGTGGCAGGCGGAGGCGGTGCCGGGTTGCCGATCTTCACTTCCGGCAGCGCCGTCTGATAGATGCGGGCCAGCACCGGCGAGGTGTAATCGCCCAGACGCCAGTTGAGCACGATGTAGAACAGACAGGCGGCCAGCCCGGCGACTGCGGCGCAGGCCCACAGCGGGATCATCGGCCGCCACAGCTTGCGCAGCACCGGCTGATCGGTGGGATGCGGTGACAGCGCCGCGGCGTAACTGCCGCGCACGCTTTTGATCATCTGCAGCAGGCGCTGTTTGATGGTCTCAAGCTGCGAGCGGCCATTGTCCAGCACCCGGTAGCGTCCTTCGAACCCCAGCAGCAGGCAGAAGTAGATCAGCTCCAGCATCAGAATGTGACGTCTTGGGTTTTGCGATAGCTTCGCCAGCAACTGGAAAAACTTCTCGCCGCCCCAGGTTTCGTTGTGAAAGGTGACCAGCAGACCGTTGCTGGTCCAGACGCCGCGACTGCCCCACGGCGTCAGCGCCGCCGCCTCATCCAGCGCGGTACAGAGACAGTAGCGCGCGCCGATGATCACTTCGTAGCCGAGGCCCGACTGCTGGCAGCTCAGCTCAAAGCGGCGGATCTGGTCGATCAGCTGCTGACGCAGTTGCGCCGGGTCTTCATGCGACACCGAATGGCGGATCTGTGGAATCGTGTTAATCAGGGGGTTGGCCGCCGCGACCAGCACATTCTGGTGGCTGGCATCCGGCGCAAGATCGCTGTGTGAATGTTGTTGTTCCTGCATCATGCTGCGTGCTCAGTTTATTATTCTGACTGACTGCGGATGGCCCAGAACTCCATGTTCAGGCCCGGAAACTCACCGGCAAGGTGCAGCGCAAAAGCGCCTGAGCGCTCCATCTCTTTCCATAGCTCGCTGTTCTTATCCAGTTCGAAATAGCTGTATCCGGCATGCCACGGGATCTGCGGCGGCGCGCCGGGCATCGCCCGAAGAGCCAGACCCGGCAACTGCAGCTGCACCAGATCGCGGATTTTGCTGACCGGCGCGACTTTCATCTGGGCCGGGAAATGGGTTTTCAGGGTGTCGGCCGGCACGCTGGCTTTCACCGCCAGCACAAAGCCGAACTCATGCACCATGCTGCTCTCCGGCACGGTTGCGACGTTCAGGCCGTGCGAACGCTGCGTCAGCGGCAGCTGAATGGCGCTCTCCTCCATCACCTGCGACAGACCCTGACGCAGCAGCAGCGACAGACGGCTGAAGCAGTTATGCAGGTCATCATGATCGTAGAGCGGCAGTCCTTCCGGCGCGCGCGCGGGCGTCCAGGTACTCAGCTCTGCGGCCAGTTGCAGCCAGTGGCTATAGAGGGTTTCAGGATGCAGCAGCGGCAGATGTTGCAGATGGCTGTGCAGGCCAAGCTGACGATTGAGCAGCGCCAGCAGCATAAAATCGACCATGTCGGCGCTGTTGAAGCGGCCGGTGCCGGGTGCACGCTGACTCAGCTGCTGGCTGCGCTGCTGGATCAGCCCGTGCAGGTCGTTAAACATGTTTTGCAGCGGACGGCTGCTGTTCAGGGTCAGCATCGGCGGGATGTAGTCGCTGTCGAGCCGGATATGGTTGTCGCTGCGTTTTTCTATTACCTGCGCCACGCCCATTGCGGTCCACTCGGCGGTCAGATCCTGCTCCAGCATCAGCCGCAGGCGCAGCTTGCCGAACTGTACCGTCGCGCTGCCCACGGCCTGGGCGTTGTCATCTTCCACTTCCGCTTCCCAGGCCAGATAGCGCGCCAGAGAATCCTGCGACTCCTGGAAGGCGACGGCTTCGCGGCCATTGCGCCGGGTCGGTATCGCCAGCACCACTTTGCTGCGGTCTACTGAGGCCGGCAGATCAAGCGGTGCCGGGCCATGCTGTGGCTGGCTGAAGGCGAAAAACGTGCCGTCTGGCAGACAGCCGCTGGCCGCGCTCAGTGCCAGTTTGCCCTGACGCAGCAGCGCTTCATCAAACTCAAGATCGTAAAAGCCCCAGGTGTAGACGCGCTGTGACTGACCCCATTCACGCAGGGTGCTGAGAAGATAATTTTCTGACTGCTGGAAATGGTGAGGACGCAGAAACATCCCTTCGGTCCAGACGACCTTTTCGGCTCTGTTCATCGGCATCACTGTTTTTCCACGCGAAGGCCATTCATTCCCGCCACGATGCGCGCATTCAGCTCGCTATCGTCACGTTGCCAGAATGCCCAGAATGAGGGCGACTCCGCTTCGGGAACCGGCAGCGACAGTCGCCACACCTTGCCATCCAGCGCCTGATATTCCGCCATGATGCCGATGAAGCGCGCCTCAGGCAGGCTCTTAATCCGCAGCGTTTTGCTGCGCTGCTCTGGCGTCAGGAAGAATTGCTGGGTGTTAAGCTGCGCACTGCCCAGCACCGTTGCGGACTGGTTTTGCAGGGAGTAGAAGTCTGCTGACATGAACTCCGCATCGGAACTCAGTAACACCACACGGACCTTCAGCGGCGCACCGCCGTTCAGCTGATTCTGCCCCTGCACATCCAGGTTGTAGTAAGCCACCGGCGGCGTGCTGTTGCTGCTACTGCAGGCCGCCAGCAGCCACACCAGCAGTACGATCAGCCCACCGCGCAGTTGTGTTGTTCTCATCATCCAGCCCTCCCTGCTCAGTGCGATTAGTTGATGATCCAGGTTCCGTTAGTGCTGTTCTGACAGGCGGTGCTGTCACCGTTAACCGCGACGCAGGTTTTTTTCTTGCTGCTGCGCACGCGGCGTTTCGGCTGATCGGCTTTAACGGTCTGGTCGTAGAGTGCGCTTTTCACCACGGCGCGGAATGGCACATAGCCTGTCAGCTGGACGGTTGCCTGCGGCGGGGCAGGATGAGCAGCATCTTTCACGGCAGCGGTGGCGCTGTCCGGCTTAGCTTCTGCTGCGGCCTGAGCAGGTTCACCCAGCGCCAGCCAGTTGTTCTCGACCTGACCAATCACGGTGTAGCTTTCGCCGGTTTTCAGCGTCTCTACCACCTTGCCGCCGTAACCTGGCTGGCTCATCACCGAGCCGGGATAGAGCGCGCGATAGGTTTCATTGACCGGGCTGAATTGCGCTGGCAGTTTTACGGCATAACGGTGACTGATCGCCACACCGTCCACCGTGGTGGTGACCAGGGTGTCATCGGTCATTTTTGGCGGGGTTTTACAACCGGCGACTGAAAAAACAAACATCAGGCCTAACGCAACGCGGAGCTTCACCATTTTTTTCATGTTGTGTTCCATTCATACCTTGGAGAGTGGCCAGAGGCCGGGTGTCAGTAATGAAAATCAGAGATGTCATCTGCGCAGGAAGCCACTTAGTGCCAGATTAAAAAATAATCCTTAAACAAAAAGCGCCTAAGCGTCTTGCTGCGAAGCGTTAACCGATCAGCAAAAGTTAAGTATAAAAAAGCAACATCGGGGACGTAAACGGGAAAAGGAAGGAATCTGACCTGGCAAACAACGATCAGAAACATGATCAATTTTTTCCCGGCAAATTTAATAAGGTGGGGTAAACCCAAGCTTTCCTTATGCCATCCCTGGTCGAAAAACCGTCGCATTGAATTAAGCCGATAACAGTGAGTCAATTATCCGGCAGTAAGAAATGACACATTACGCCCGAATAATTTTCATTATATTGCTTTATTTTCAATGCTTTATAACTTTATAGAAATTTCATAGCTACCGCACGAGTCAGGTAGATCCTGCCCGTAGGTCTGAAATTACAATCCATGTGTAAATATTAGCTGCGAGTTTACAGAAGATTGACAAAATTTCAACGGCCCACTTTCACAAGAATTTACTTAAGTAAAGTTTATCTAATTAAGTTAATACAAATAGGAGTTACTTTTAAGCACTCGGTTAGGACTAATCTTAGCAACATGCGAAAGTATGAAGTATTTTTGCACATAAATAAGTTTATTCTGAGAATGGCATTAAAAGCACTCATGTTTTAAATGGTTCTGATTTAAGCCAAATCAAAAGAAGTTCATGTCGCGCAGGCAGCCATACTCAGCGCTTTGCGTCAGCCAGCAGCGCGATAAATGCCTGATTATCAGATGGTTAAGCAGCCATGCGCCTGGCGTGGCGCAGACAGAGAAGGGATAGCGATTAAGACGCAATAAGCGAAGCGTGAAGCAGGACAGGCCCGCTTTAAGAACAGACTGATTAATTGTGCTTTACCGGCTCGCTTAATCAGCAGCTCACAGCCGACAGAGCATAAAAAAACCACGCCGTAGCGTGGTTTAGTGAGAGAGCGTGCCGCATTAAGCGATCATCAGAAGAAGCCCAGCGGTTCGATGCTGTAGCTGACCAGCAGGTTTTTCGTCTGCTGATAGTGATCGAGCATCATTTTATGGGTTTCACGCCCGATGCCCGATTTTTTGTACCCGCCAAAGGCAGCGTGCGCCGGATAGAGGTGATAACAGTTTGTCCAGACGCGCCCCGCTTTGATTGCCCTGCCCACCCGATAGGCACGGTTGATATCGCGGGTCCAGACGCCGGCACCCAGGCCATAAATCGAGTCGTTGGCGATGCTGATCGCTTCCGCCTCATCTTTAAAAGTAGTGATGCCGATCACCGGGCCAAAGATCTCCTCCTGGAAAACCCGCATGCTGTTGTTACCTTTCAGCAGGGTTGGCTGGATGTAGTAGCCGCTATTGAGTGAGTCATCCAGCTTCTCTACGCCGCCGCCCACCAGCACTTCTGCGCCCTCCTGCCGTGCCACCTCAAGATAAGAGAGGATTTTATCGAACTGCTGCTGCGAGGCCTGCGCGCCTACCATGGTATCGGTGTCGAGCGGGTCACCGCGTTTGATGGTTTTTACCCGCTTCATCACCGCCGCCATAAACGGCTCGTAGATCGACTCCTGCACCAGCGCACGCGATGGACAGGTACAGACTTCACCCTGATTCAGGAAGCCCAACACCACGCCTTCGGCCGCTTTCTCAATAAAGCTCTCCTCCGCCTGCATGATGTCTTCAAAGAAGATGTTCGGTGACTTGCCACCCAGTTCGACCGTCGAGGGGATCAGACTTTTGGCGGCCAGCTCCAGAATGTGCCCGCCGGTAGCGGTAGAGCCGGTAAAGGCGACCTTGGCGATACCGGGATGGGACGCCAGCGCTTCCCCCGCCTCTTTACCAAAGCCGTGCACCACATTCAGCACGCCCGGTGGCAGCAAATCTTTAATCAGATCGACAAAGATGGTGATCGACAGCGGCGTCTGTTCAGCCGGTTTCAGCACCACGCAGTTCCCTGCGCCCAGCGCCGGGGCCAGTTTCCAGGCCGCCATTAACAACGGGAAGTTCCAGGGGATAATCTGCGCCACCACGCCCAGCGGCTCATGGAAATGGTAGGCGGCGGTGAACTCATCAATCTCTGCCGCGCTGCCCTCCTGCGCCCGGACGCAACCGGCAAAGTAGCGGAAGTGATCGACCGCCAGCGGCATATCAGCCGCCAGCGTTTCGCGCACCGGTTTACCGTTATCCCAGGTTTCATAGACCGCCATGGTCTCCAGATGCTGTTCCAGCCGATCGGCAATTTTCAGTAGCAGCAGCGCGCGTTGTTGCGGTGAGGTTTTGCCCCATGCATCCGCTGCGGCGGCTGCGGCGGCCACCGCGTTATCCACATCGGCTCCGTCTGAGCGCGGAAACTCACCGGCCGCCGAGCCGTTTACCGGCGAGGTGTTAGTAAAGTAGTTACCCTTCACCGGCGCGACGAATTCACCATTAATGAAGTTGCCATAATTCTTCTGTAGCGTAATCAGAGAACCCTGTTCTCCGGGGGCAGCGTAACGCATGATCATTCTCCTGACAGGTGACTGACGTAACAATGATGAAACTTATTATTAACATGAAGGATCATTGTGAGCCTGTCAGGTCTGTTAACCGGAAACTGTGACCGCCCCGAAGGAATAGGCGTTTACGCTGCGCTTAGAGAAAATTCCGACTTTTCCCCGAAAGCGTAGTCAGCGAGAAACTTGTGCGGCACAAAGGGGGTCAACCTGAGGATGAATTCATTCCGGAGATAAGCATGCTGGCTTCAGCTTTTACCCAGATGCGCGCTAAAGCCAATTTCGTGCATCAGTTTATCCGCAATCCGCGCAAGATGGGCAGCATTACCCCCTCGTCAGAGGCGTTGTGCCGGACGATGATTACATCGGTGAAATGGCCTGAAGCGTCACGCATCGCGGAACTTGGTGCAGGCGATGGCGTACTGACCCGACAGATACTGGCACAGATGTCACCCGACGCCACGCTTGATGCCTTTGAAATCAGCACTACGCTGGCAGACAAGCTAACCGCGCTGGAGGATCCGCGCATGACCGTGCGTACCTGTTCTGCGGAGTATCTGAACGGCAACTATGACGTGATCTTCTCCGGCCTGCCGCTGCTCTCATTACCGCCCGAACTGCGTGAAGCCATTCTGCGAGCGGTCTATAACGCCCTTGGCCCGGACGGCGTTTTTGTCCAGTTTCAGTACACCTCGCTGACCCAGCCGGATCTGTCGCGTTACTTCACCTGGGAGCGCCAGCGGGTGCTGAAAAACGTGCCACCCGCCTGGGTCTATCGCTGCACGCGTCACTACGCGCCCTGAGCACGATCCACTGCCGGGCGCGTCTGTTGCCAGAACGTCACCAGCAACTCGCGCGCCCAGTCTTTGCCCTCAATCTCGTTGGCCCCATCCTCTTTGCAGCCTGGCGGCGTACAGACACTCATAATGTGCCGTGAAAACTCGGGATGAAACTGTACCGAGAGCGCCTGCGGTGAATAACGCACAATCTGACAACCATCGCGCGCAGAAGCCGCCAGCACCTGCACCCCGGACGGCGCGCTGACAACCGACTGACGATGCGACAGCCAGACGCTGAAGTCGGCGGGCAGCTTCTGCAGCAGCGGGTCGCACTGGGCCTGATCAGAGCAGCGAATGGGTAACAGACCTCGTTCCCAGCCGTTGGGATTGTCTGCCACTTCACCGCCCAGCGCATAGGCCATCAGCTGATGGCCGTAACAGACACCGAGCAGCGGCAGACCCTGATCAATCGCCGCTCTGACCCAGGCGGCGCTGCGCTCACTCCAGTCGGCGTGATCGGTGACCATCGCCCAGGAACCGCTGAGGATCGCGCCGGAAATCTTGTCAAAATCGGGTAAGGCTTCGCCCAGATGGGGCCGCACAATCAGGTACTCATCGGGTTGCAGATTCAGTGCATCAATAAACCAGCGCGGCTGTTCACCAATCTCTGAAACGACGTTTGCAGGCGGGACTTCAAGCTGAATCAACGCAAGGGGTAAGGCGGACGTATAGGTCATACCGAATCGGTTCCTTTAAGAAGTCGTTTCAAATCAGTCTGCCAGCATCGCGCCCGAAAGTCTCATCAGGCTGCACCGCCATCGCAGAAAATTTCTCACTGCGATTGGCTGGAGTGCCGCAGTTCGTGCCATCATTAGCGGGCTAAGCAAAAATCATCAAAAGGATATTATCGTGGCTGTGCGGCATTTTTTTCTGATTCTGATGGTGGTTTCTATCTGGGCCTTCAACAACGTGGCGGTGAAATGGGGCCTGCTGGAGCTGCCGCCGCTGTTTCTGACGTTTATGCGCTTTGTGGTCGTCGCCATCGTGCTGGTGCCGTTCTGCCGTATTAACCGTCAGCAGTTGCCCTGGCTGCTGTGGCTGGCTTTTACCTTCGGCTTTATGCATTTCTCGCTGCTGTTTGTCGGCCTGCGCTATACCGATGCCGGTACCGGCGCGATTGTGGTGCAGCTGGGCACACCGATTGCGATGTTGCTGGCGATGGTGGTACTGAAAGAGAAGCTGAAGCTGGTGCAGCTGCTGGGTATTATGATTTCGCTGAGCGGCGTGGTGGTGCTGTCGGGTAGTCCGACGATTCCCTCGTGGTGGGTGCTCTGTCTGCTGTTGTGCAGCGCCACCGGCTGGGCCGTCAGTAACCTGATAGTGAAAAAGTCACCGCCGATTAAACCGCTGACCATGACCGGCTGGATTGCGTTTCTGGCGATTCCCATCGTCGGTGGCTCCAGTCTGGTGATGGAATCCCATCAGCTTTATGCGCTGCAGCATGCGGGCTGGCGCGGCTGGTTTGCCATTCTTTATAGCGCCATCGCCTCGTCGATTGTGGCCTATACGCTGTGGTATATGCTGCTGAAGAAATATAACGTCAATCTGATCATGCCCTACTCGCTGCTGACGCCGGTTTTATCGGTGGTGATGGGGATTATCGTGCTGGGTGACAGCCTCAACAGCTTCAAGATTATCGGGGCATCGCTGGTGATTCTGGGCACGGCTATTGCGGTGCTCAACCTGCGAAACCTGCGGATGCATGCCCGCTTCCCGCGCCTGCGGCGACGTTGATCCTGCGTGCTATGCTTGAGAAATCACCCCTTTCAGGAAGCACAACATGGACTCACAGCTTGCCGCCGCGCTCTGGCAGCAGATGCAGCAGGGATTGCGGGGTCGTGACGACGCCTTGCCTCTTCCTGCCTTCCTTGATCGCGCCACCTTCGCTTCTGCTTTTGCCGTCAGTGAACTGGCAGCCACCAGCATCGGTCTGGCAACCCAGGCCACCGCCGCACTGATCGCCGCATCCTGCCCTGAATATCGCTCTCCGCCTGTCGCCGTCAATGTACGCCTGGCGTCGCGCTGGTTTCAGCAGAGCTTTATTCCGCTGAACCGTGCTGCGCCCGCGATGTGGGATGCGTTTGCTGGTGACTATCGCAGCCGCGATGGCTGGATCCGCCTGCACACCAACGCCGCGCATCACCGGCAGGCGATGGAGCAGGTGCTGGGCGCGCACGCCGATCGCGCGGCGCTGGCACAGCAGGTGCAACAGTGGCAGGCCAGCGAACTGGAGCAGGCGATTATTGATGCCGGTGGCTGCGCCGCTGAAATGCGCAGTGCCGCCGCCTGGCAGCTGCATCCGCAGGGCCAGGCCGTGCAGCATGAGCCGCTGTTTAGCTGGAAAACAACACTCGCGGCACCTGCTCCGGCGTGGCCGCTGGCCGAAGCGCGTCCGTTACTGGGCATCAGGGTACTGGATCTGACACGGATTATTGCCGGGCCGGTCGCCACGCGGTTCCTGGCCAGCCTGGGAGCCAGTGTGTTGCGCATCGATCCGCCCGGCTGGCAGGAGCCGACGCTGGATGAGGAGATGAGCTGCGGCAAACGTCGGGCGGTGCTCGACCTGACCCAGCCCGCCGATCGCGATCAGTTTATCCAGCTGCTGCGTGAAGCGGACGTGCTGGTGCATGGCTACCGGGCGGATGCGCTGGAACGGCTGGGGTTTGATGCAGAGACACTTCAGTCACTCTCACCCGGTCTGGTTGATGCCGGTCTGAATGCCTGGGGCTGGCAGGGGCCGTGGCGCAATCGCCGGGGCTTTGACAGTCTGGTGCAGATGGGGTGCGGCATTGCTGAACGCGGCATGCAGTGGCAGCAGAGCGACAAACCGGTTCCGCTGCCGGTGCAGGCGCTGGATCACGCCACGGGCTATCTGCTGGCGGCCGCCGTGCTGGAAGGATTACGGCGACGCGTTACGCAAGGAGATGGCAGCCAGGTGCGGCTGTCGCTGGCACGCACCGCGTGGCTGTTGCAGCAACATCCCACCGGTGAGCACGCGGGTTCCGGCATTGTGCCGCAGGTTAAGGATAACCTGCCCTGTTACGAGTTAACGCCATGGGGGTTTGGGGTCAGGCTCAGGGCAGCCGCCTGGCTGCCCGGCACCCCGCAGCTCTGCGCGACACCGGGCTGTGCGCCGGGTTCACACCCGGCGAGGTGGTGGAACCAATAATTAGATAATTAGAAAAACCATCTTGATGACATTAGATTGATATCTTATCATTTGCCCATGACTCAGGGACGATGTTCATTAAGATGGGGTGCGGAATGGTCAGGGTGGACTGGTCCAGGCGGGCTTTGAAGCATCTTATGAAAATCGATAAACGTTACCAGAAAATCATTTACCAGAAGGTAGGTGAGTTGGTCAGTTTCCCGGTCGTCACATTAGATATTAAAAAAATGCAGGGCAGCGATAATCACTACCGGTTGCGGATTGGCAACTACCGCGTCCTTTTTACATTAACCGGAGGCGAACCGGTGATTCTGGAAATTACAGAGGTAGCCCGAAGAACGTCAGTCACTTACCAGAGTCTATTGATGCCCGGCGGTTTCATCTATAACCACTCGCATCCATAACCCCTGCATCGACTTACAGAGTCCCGGATAAACTATGTCAAAACAGTACATCTATGATGAAGCAGGCAAACCTCAGTATGTGGTCTTGCCGGTGGCGGAATATGAAAAGCTGCTCTCGGCCAGCGATGACGCGTGGGAAACGATCCCCGTAGAAACTGACGAGCACGATGATGAGACGATCCCGCATGACGTTACAGGGATTATGATTGAGCAGGAAGTGAGCCTTCAGGCGGCATGGCGTATATTGCGGGGTTTAAGCCAACAGGATGTGGCTCAACAGCTAGGCACCACGCAGAGTGCGATCTCTCAACTGGAACGACCCGACAGTAAGCCGCAGAAAAAGACGCGTGAGCGTCTCGCAAAACTCTATGGCTGCCGACCCGAGCAACTGATCCTGTAAACCTTCAGAATAAACGCGATTCAGGTTTCAGCGGATAATCACGCTGTATCCGGAGAATTTTCTCAAGATCCCGGCCGTTAAGATGATTTAATTATGTGCGCCAGGTTCACACCCGGCGCAGTAGTGAATCAGGCGTCTGGCGCTTCTTCGCTGCTCTCGAGCAGTTCGTTGTACATCGCCTGAATCGCTTCGCGGCTCAGCATCGCCAGCGTGCGATAGAACGCCGTGGTTGCATGCGCTTCCACTTTGCCCAGGAACGTTCCGCACCACGGCAGCAGGTACTCTTCAAACAGGGCCAGCTGCGCTGCGCTCTCATCTTCCGCTGACTGATCCTCCAGCCAGGATGCGGCCAGCAGCAGCACGCCAAAATGGTCAGCAGGCGCATCGCTCAGCGGCATGCCGCGTGAGGTTAAGAATGCACGTACTTCCGGCTCCGTTTTGCCTTCCGGCCACTGTGAGGCGTAAGGCGGCACATTACAGTCGCTGCCGACAAACAGCGCATTGTAATCGGCGGCCAGCGCCTGCGGATCGCTGTTCTGTTGCAGACGCGTCAACAGCTCATCCTGCTCCAGCGGCCACTGCGACTGCAGTTTGCCTTCACGCAGCAGCGTGAACAGCGGCACCAGCAGCGGGTCCTGCGGCTGACGATTAAACAGTGAGCCGATCACGCGGCACAGAATGGAAAACTCATTCATGAGTCAGATTTCCTTGAGGCAAAATAAATTAAAAGTCAGCCAGTTCAGCAATAGGTTTGCCGCTACGCATTTCCAGAAAGTCGAGCAGGCGACGCGGCGTGACATTTAACACCCGATCTTCAGGAAAATCCACTTCGCGGGCAATCCGCAGGCAGTGATCGAAATGGCCCAGCGTAAACGCGGTGTGGGAATCGGAACCAAACGCCAGTCGTCCCCCGGCATCGCGCACGGCGGCGGCGATAGCGCGGCAGTTAGGTTCGCTGCCCGGACGCGAATGGGTAAAGGAGGAGTTGTTCAGCTCCAGCGCCACGTCATAGTGCGCTGCGGCCTCGGCAATCGCCGGGATATCGACCGGGAATTTCGGGTTGCCCGGATGGCTGATGATATGAACCAGTCCACCCGCCATGGCGGCGATCATCGCGTCTGTGTGATGCTTTCTGTCGCGCGGCGCATAAACCGGCTCGTGAAAACCGGCGACGATTAAATCCAGCGCATCGAGCATCGGGCCGGAACAGTCGATCTCACCCTGCTGGTTTTTAATGTTGGCTTCGATACCGCGCAGAATCCCCACGCCATCAATCACGCGCGGCCAGACGCGCATGTTAATGAAGTGCCAGTAGTGCGGCGCGTCAGCCATGTCGGGGCCGTGGTCAGTAATGGCAAACAGCTTCATGCCGGTTTGTTTCGCCTGGGTCACGTAGTCGTGCAGCGTGCTGTAAGCATGCGTACTGGCGATGGTGTGCATATGCAGATCTACCGGATACATCCTCTTCTCCTGCTGAATGCCCCTGACGGGGCCGGTTCATTAATAGCCGCGCTGACGGTCAACTCTGCCCTGCGGCGGCTCGCCTGCCTGATCCTGGGTGATGGCGCGGGCGATGTAATCGATAGCTTCGTCGATCAAGGTTACCGCCGCATTATGAGGCGTGATCGTGACGCGCGGATGTGACCAGAGCGGATGCGCTTCGGGCAGCGGTTCAACCTGAAATACATCCAGCGCGGCCGCTTTCAACTGCCCGCTATTGAGCGCAGCCAGCAGGTCCGCTTCCACCACTTGCGCGCCACGTGCGATGTTGAGGAAGAACGCGCCGTGCGGCAACTGCTCTAAAAAGTGCTGGTCGATGAGATTGATCGTCTCGTGCGTGCTCGGCAGCAGGTTGATCACCACACGCGTCTCCTGCAAAAACGCAGGTAGCGCATCGCGTCCGGCAAAGCTGGTCACGCCGTCGATTTCTTTGGGTGAGCGGCTCCAGACACGTAACGGGAATCCCCAGGGTTTCAGGCTCTCCGCCACGCTCTGTCCCAGCACGCCCGCGCCCAGAATCCCGACGGTGAAGCTTTCACGCGGGTAAGCGGGCAGCGGCTGCCAGCACTGTTGCTGCTGCTGAAGACGGTAGTCGTCAAAACGACGGAACCAGTTCAGTACGCTATGAACGGCGTACTCCTGCATCTGGCGCGCCATTCCGGTATCTTCCAGCCGGTAGAGCGGCACGCTGTCGGGCAGCATCTCAGGGTGCTGCTGCAACTGTTTCAGAATCTCGTCAACGCCTGCACCCAGCGCAAAGACGCCGCGCAGTGTGGCGCGCCCCTGCAGCATCTCTGCGGGGGGTGAACGGACCAGCGCGTAATCTGCTGGTCCGTTGTCGCCTGGTTGCCAGGCACGTACACGCGCATGTGGCAGACGCTGTTGTAAACCGTTAATCCAGGCCGCTGCAGACTGCGACGGGTGATACCAGATGATCTCCATCCTGCTCTCCTTTTTTCTTTCAGCGTCGGGGAAAAGTGAGGTGAGAGCAAGAAAAAACCCGCGTGAAAAAGCGGTTTTTTCCATAAAAATAATTCCCGTGGCTTCACATTTCCGGCTCGCTTCAGGGTGAAGTGGGCAGATAAGGTCTAAAGTTGGTCCTGTGGTCAATGCGTTACGCGCGGCCGCATTTCGGACAAGGAGAAAAACCGATGACAAAAATTGAGGTAAACGCCGACTCACGGCGTCAGCGTTATGCGCCCTTTCTGCTCACGTTGCTGCTGAGCGTACCTGCTTTCACCGCCCATGCCGACGACAACAGCCGCATGCTGAATAATCAGCCGCAGCCGCCGGACGTTCGTTTAGGGCCGCTGTTTAATGCCGTGCAGCAGGCAAAGTTCTATCCCGATCAGAAGACCTTTGCCGATGCGGTGCCGAAATTTGATCCCGCGTCGATTCTTGCCGACTGGCAGATGCAGAAGAAACAGCGCAATTTCGATCTCAAACGTTTTGTTGACGCTAACTTTACCCTGCCCGCTGCGGGCGACAAATATGTGCCGCCCACCGGACAAAACCTGCGTGAGCACATTGATGGCCTGTGGCCGGTGCTGACGCGCACCACCAGCAGCGCCGGTCAGTATGACTCGCTGCTGCCGTTGCCTAAGCCCTATGTAGTGCCGGGCGGGCGTTTCCGCGAAGTCTATTACTGGGACAGCTACTTCACCATGCTGGGGCTGGCCGAGAGCGGACACTGGGATAAAGTCCAGGATATGACGGATAACTTCGCCTCACTCCTCGACCGTTATGGGCATATCCCCAACGGCAACCGCAGCTACTACCTGAGCCGTTCACAGCCGCCGTTCTTCAGCCTGATGGTCGACCTGCTGGCGACGCACGATGACGGCAAAGCTTATACCCACTACCTGCCGCAGCTGCAGAAAGAGTACGACTACTGGATGGCCGACAGCGATAACGTCGCGGCGGGTGCAGCCAGCAAGCGGGTGATTAAGCTGGCAGATGGCACCCTGCTCAACCGCTACTGGGATGCGCGCGATGTACCACGCACCGAATCCTGGATGGATGATATAACCACCGCGCAGAAAGCGCCGCAGCGCAATAAAGCTGAACTTTATCGCGATCTGCGTTCCGGTGCCGCATCGGGCTGGGATTTTAGCTCACGCTGGTTTACCGACGCGCACAACCTGTCGACAATCCGTACCACTCAGCTTGCACCGGTTGACCTGAACAGCCTGCTGTTCCATCTGGAGCAGACCCTGTCGAAAGGCTACCAGATGAACAAGCAGAGCGATCTGGCGAAGCAGTACGCCGATCGTGCGGAGAAGCGCCAGGCGGCGATCAACCGCTATCTGTGGGACAGTAAACAGAACTGGTATGCCGACTATGACTGGCAGAAAAAGCAGGTTCATCCGCAGCTGACGGCTGCCGCGCTGTTCCCGCTCTATCTGCAGGTCGCCAGTGATAAGCAGGCTGAAAGCACTGCCAGCGCAGTTGAAAAGCAGCTGCTGAAGCCCGGCGGTCTGGTGACCACCACCGTGAACAACGGCCAGCAGTGGGATGCACCAAATGGCTGGGCACCGCTGCAGTGGGTTGCCGTGGAAGGCCTGGAGCATTACAACCAGCCAAAACTGGCGAAAGAGGTAGGCTTACGCTTCCTGCAAAACGTCCAGACGACCTATGACCGCGAGCATAAGCTGGTGGAGAAATATGTCGTCGACGGCAAAAATCTCGGTGGCGGTGGCGGCGGTGAGTATCCGCTGCAGGACGGCTTTGGCTGGACCAACGGCGTCACGCTGAAACTGCTCGATAAGTACTGCCCGAAAGATAAGACCTGTAACAGCGCCCACGATATTCCGCAGGCGTCTGCCTCGCAAAACTGATCCACTCTGGATACCTCTGGCCTCGCCGGAGGTATCCGCACGCCTTTTCAGCGAATTTTACTTGACCTTCTTACATCAACAGGCAAAATTGCAGCCAATTTACAAAAGGTAATAATTCTCATTATGATAATGAGATTACTTATTAATAACTTTACTCACCTGCCTTAATCTTTGCTATGAAAGGAACTCCGATGAAACTGTCACTGTCGCTGAGAGGGTATATTCGCCTCTGCACCCTGGCGCTGACCGCGCCTGCTCTGAGTTTCGCTGCCGATATGGTGGTGACTGCACAACCGCAGGAAGACTCGACTTCACCTACCCAGGGCTATCTGGCGACGACCAGCCAGGGCGCAACCAAAAGCGACCGTCCGCTGATCACCACGCCGCAATCGATATCCGTGGTCACCCGCCAGCAGATGCAGGATCAGGGCGCGCTGACTTTGAACCAGGCGCTGGGCTACAGCTCCGGCGTCTTCACCAACTTTGGCGGTGCCGCGACCCGTTACGACACCATTGCGCTGCGCGGCTTCCACGGCGGCGATGTCGATAACACCTTCCTCGACGGCATGCGGCTGATGAGCGACGGCGGCAGTTTCAACGTATTGCAGGTGGATAACGCCTTCCTTGAGCGCATCGACGTGATCAAAGGTCCCTCTTCTGCCCTTTATGGCCAGACGGTGCCAGGCGGCCTGGTGAATATGGTGACCAAACGTCCTCAGTTCAGCGAAGAGGGCCATATCCAGTTGCAGGCGGGTACCAATGGCACCACCGGCACGATGTTTGACTACACCAATGCGATCAACGACCAATGGGCATTTCGCCTGACCGGCGTAACCCGCAACAGCGATACGCAATACGATCACACCCGTGAAGAGAAATATGCACTGATGCCGCAGCTGATGTGGCAGCCGGATGAAGATACCCATCTGATCCTGAAAGCCTATCTGCAGAAAGATCCTTCAGGCGGTTACCACGGTTCCGTACCGGGCGACGGCAGCCTCACCGAACACAACGGCTACAAGCTGAGCAATGGCTTTTATGAGGGCAACAGCGACCTCGATCAGTTCAAGCGTCGCGAGCAGATCTACAGCTTCGACTTCGCCCATCGCTTTAACGACGTCTGGTCATTCTCCTCAACCGGCAGCTACAGTCACTCCAATGTCGATCTCGATCAGGTCTATCAGATTGGCTGGGACAGCGTGAATCCCGATCTGCTTAACCGCTATTACTCTGGCGAGCGCTCCTCGCTCTCCGCCTGGTCCACCGATAACCGTTTACAGGCAGAATTTAATACGGGCGAACTGGAACACCGCGTCACGGTAGGTGCCGAGTATCATCGTTATAAAAATGAGATCAGTGAGGCTTCCGGTGCGGCGAACCAGCTTAATGCGCTGACTGGCGAGCAGGTGGGCGAAATGCCTTCTCAGAGCTGGGCTGAAAACACCCGTCGTTACTACCAGACCGGCCTCTATCTGCAGGATGAGATGAAGCTGGACCGCTGGCATCTGGATCTCTCCGGCCGTTATGACCGCATCGTCGCCGAAAACAGCGGCAGCGATCGCCGTCAGGATGATCACATCAGCGGACGCGCCGCCCTGCTCTATGCGTTCGACAACGGTATCTCGCCTTACGTGAGCTGGAGCCAGGCGATTACCCCGACCGCGCTCACCGATCCCAACAATAATCTGCTAAAGCCGACCACTGCTGAGCAGTATGAAGCCGGGGTGAAATATCAGCCAAATGGCACCCGCGATCTCTATAGCGTGGCGGTCTATGACCTGACGCAGAAAGATGTGGCGAACCGCAACGTTAAGGACGGAACCTTTACTCCCTCAGGCAAAGTTCACTCACAGGGTATCGAGCTGGAAGCGCGCAACCAGCTCACCCCGCGTCTGAGCACCGTGGCGAGCTATACGCTGAATCATCTGCGCTTTAAAGATTCGGTGGATGGCAACAGCGGGCATACGCCGTATGTCACCCCCAACAGCATGGCAGCGCTCTGGGGTCACTATCAGTTTGATTACGGTCTGAGTGCAGGCGCAGGCGTGCGTTACATCGGCAAACAGTGGGCGGACAATGAAAACACCACGCGCGTGCCGTCTGTGACGCTGTTTGATGCGTCAGTGCGGGCCGATCTTGGCGTCTGGAACAGCAGCCTGAAAGGGGCCTGGGTTCAGGTCAATGCTAACAACCTGACCGATCGTACTTATGTGGCGGGCTGTTACGGTACGGGCTACTGCTACTGGGGTGCAGAACGCAGCGTGATGGCGACCGTCGGTTACGACTTCTGATTAAACGTAAAAGATAAAAAAGGGGACGAATCGCTTCGTCCCCTTTTCTGTTGAAACCGTTACGGTTAACTGCGTACTTTGCGGTATACGAACAGCACTACGATGGCACCGATAACAGCGACCACAAAGCTTCCGAAGTTAAACCCATCGACGCGGCCGAAGCCAAACAGCGTACTGATCCAGCCACCCACTACGGCACCGATAATACCCAGAACGATAGTCAGAATGAAACCGCCACCGTCTTTACCCGGCATAATCCACTTCGCCAGAATACCCGCGATTAAGCCAAAGACGATCCAGGAAATAATACCCATCTGTTGCTCCTTCCTTTTTATGATTAAAGCGTGAACGCCTGATTTATCAAGCGGTTTACCGCGATAAGTATAGTCAGCTTTTTGAAAAACGCCTCACGGGTCACACTATTTTTTAAGAATTCAGCGACTAAAGCTTTTTTTTGCCGCGCCGATAACCGGGATGAGGCAAAAAAAAAGCATAAATACAGTAACCCCTAGCGGAGCAGGACGTGAAAGAAGCCGACCAGGAACAATATTTAAAACGTGGCACGCTGGCGGTTCTGGGCGTGATGAAAGATCTGCTGCGCCTGCAGACGCCACTACTGGTGCGCTTCGCGCGCGGGCAGTTTATCAGCCGGATGCTGGCTGCCGATGAAGATCGCCTGCTGTTTGACCTGGGCAGTAATAATCTGGATAACGAATACGCCCTGACCAGCGACGATCTCAGCATTACCGCTGAAACCTATGGCGCGAAGGTAGAGTTCAGCCTCGCTTCACTGGAAAGGGTGGAGTTTGAAGGATTGCCCGCCTTCAGCGCACCGTTGCCGGAGCTGCTGTGGCAGATTCAGCGACGTGAGTTTTTCCGCGTCTGCGCGCCGCTGGAGCCGCAGTTCTGGTGTCATACCCTGTGGCCGGATGGCAGTAAAACGCGCCTGCGTTTACAGGATCTGTCACTGGGCGGCATCGGCGTGCTGGTGGATGAGCCGCTGCCGGAAGGCTTACAGAACGGCGACAGCTTCAATCCGTTCCGGGTCGAGCTGGGCGAGTATGGTATTTTTGAAGTGCCGGTGAAGCTGCTGCATATTGGCGAGCGTTGCGTGGTGACCCGCAAGAACGAAACCCGTATTACTCCCCGACTGAGCTTTCGTTTTGCCACGCTGACCCCGGCGCAGGAGCGGCAGCTTCAGCAGATTATTTTTGCCCTTGAGCGTCTGGCTCGCGATAAATCAACCCGCTTCCAGTAACCGCTTTCTGGATGCGCCACACAGGTGGGCCGCATCCAGGCTATGCTTCTTGCTTGTTTTCTTACAAACCGGAAACCAGCAAGGAGATCTTCCCCAATGGAAAACTGGCTCTCTTCACGTCGTTTTCACTCCCTCTTTTTTAATCAGGAATTCTGGCTCAACAGCGCCATCGTAGTCGTTTCCACGCTGGTGATTTACTGGATATTACGTACCCTGATTCGCTTTATCTCCAACCGGATTGCGCTTTACAGCGAACATCGTCATGTCCGCGTGACCGCGATTCTGGTGGAGATACTGCGCAGCACCAGCCAGACTCTGCTGCTGATCTTTTCACTGCTGATTGCCCTGAAATTTGTGGATCTGCCCGCGTCCTGGAGCGTGACCATCGCACACGGCTGGTTCCTGGCGCTGATTGTACAGCTCGCGCTGTGGATCGACTGCGGCATCCGGCTCTGGCTGAAAAGTCTGCTGCGCGATCCGCTGCACGTGCGGAACCCGGTGACGACGGTAATCCTTGGGATTCTGCTGCGGGTCGTGGTCTGGATCATGATGTTTCTGGCCATTCTGTCGAATATGGGTATCAACATTACCGCACTGGTCGCCAGCCTGGGCGTCGGCGGGATTGCGATTGCGCTGGCGATTCAGACCGTGCTGAGCGATGTGTTTGCGTCGCTGGCGATAGGCTTCGATAAGCCGTTCGAGCATGGCGATTTCATTGTCTTTGGTGATATAGCCGGTTCTATCGAGCATATCGGCCTGAAGACCACCCGACTGCGCAGCCTGAGTGGTGAGCAGATCGTCTGCTCAAACACCATTCTGTTGCAGCAGACCATCCACAACTATAAGCGTATGCAGCAGCGCCGCATCGTGTTTAAGTTTGGCATCAGCTACGCCACGCCTTCTGAGCAGGTGCGCGAGATCAGCCCGCTGGTGAAAGAGATTATCCAGGGCGTTGAGACCACTCGTTTTGACCGCGCCCACTTCCTGGCTTTTGAGGATTCAAAGCTGACTTTTGAAGTGGTCTATTTTGTGCTGGATGCAGATTACAACAAGTACATGGATATTCAGCAGGAGATTAACCTGCAACTCATGGCGGCGCTGGAAGAGCGTAACATCCGCTTCGCCTTCCCGATCCGTCAGGTTGAGTTCAGCGGGGGTAATTTGCCGCCGGTGGATCTGGTTGCCGTGGAAAGTGACGATGGCGAAGTGCGCAGAATGGCGCGCTAAGCCCATGCCCGCCCTCCTCTCCTGAGGATGGCGGGCCATGAAGCCGATGCGGTAAGAACCGTGATCGCATCGGCTGTCCCACCTCGCTCTAATCACGCTCTGCGATTCACTCTCATCGTTTACTGATGCCGGTAACAACTTACGCCGAGATACTCTCTGAATGCTTCCTGCAGCACACCGGCCGTGGCCGAGTGGTTCATCGCGACATGATGCTCAAAGCCATTGCGGCAGATCCACGCCAGCAGCGTCTCCAGCTGCGGCACCTGAATGACCGCGCGACAGCCGACCGTGTCCAGCGGATCGGTGACCGACATCCCTTCGCCCACATAGGCTTTGATTTCGCCGCTGAAGTCGTCGGTCGAGAGGCGAAAATAGGTGAGATCGCCCTGCTTCATCCGGCCATGCACCGCGCCGCAGGTGTTCTCTTTGCCCACGGTGGTGCCAATAATGTCCGCCGTGCCCATGGTCGGTGACTCCAGGCTGGCGCTGGCAAAATTCCCGCAATGAAACAGCACACATTTGTCCCGCTCGTCGCCAAAGTTGTTGTTCCAGTCCGCCAGTGAAGCAGGACT
Source organism: Pantoea sp. F_5 (assembly GCF_008631595.1). Taxonomy (NCBI): domain Bacteria; kingdom Pseudomonadati; phylum Pseudomonadota; class Gammaproteobacteria; order Enterobacterales; family Erwiniaceae; genus Pantoea; species Pantoea sp. F_5. The sequence goes on along the minus strand of NZ_VWUO01000002.1, from coordinate 233,995 downwards.
CAGCGAACAGCTGGCAAGTGCATACATCGACAGCGCACCCATCACGTCCACTTCACAGGCGCTTGGCATCAGTTGACCCGACATCACGCTCATGATTGAGCAGACGTTGATGCCCAGGTTTTCCTGCAGCGACGTCCAGCACTGAATGGCAGTCGTGTCGATATCGTTGTCGCTAATCCACTCGCTGATCACCACAAACAGTTTGGCCATGGTCACCAGTTTGTCGCCCGGAATACCGCGCGCATCGGCGTTGGCTTCCAGGATCTCGCGCTTCTCTGCCACGCGAATATCGTCATCGCGCAGCCGGTTGGTGCGGGTGAAGATCTCCGATAGATCCAGGGTTTCTACCGCGATGCCCATCTTCTCCAGCAGCTTTTCGCTGTAGCGCACGGTGTTGAATCCGGCGGGCCGCGCACCAATCGCGCCGACACGCACCCGCCGCATCGCATTCACTACCCGGCAGAGCTGGCTGAAGCGCTGTAAATCCTGCTGAAAAACTTCGCCGCTCAGGGCACAGACGTGCTGGCGGGTCAGGGTAAACGGAATGCCATATTGCCGCAGGTTGTTGCAGAGCGAGATTTTGCCGCAGAAGCTGTCGCGTCGGGTCGCCAGCCCCATTTTATCCAGGTTGTCCTCTTCCGCCTGCACCAGCACCGGCACATTCAGCCCGGCCAGACGCAGCGCCTCGGCAATGGCCTTTTCATCACCAAAGTTAGGCAGCAGCACCACAATGCCGTGAATCGCTTCGCGATGCTGGCGAAACAGCGCCGCGCAGGTTTTGGCCTCCTGTCGTGTCTCGACGCCCCCCAGATTGGTCTGGGTTTCATCCAGCATCACCGTATTGATGTTCATCTTTTCAAACAGCGTAACCGCCTGCTGGCGCGCCTCGCCCACCAGATAGCTGGGGAAAAAACCCCGGTTGCCAATAATGACACCGAAGGTTAACTGCTGAGGAAGTGTTGACATGGCTCTGCTCCGGTTAAGGATTAATGTGGCTGATAACGACAGCGTGCAACAGCGTCGATCCAGCCTTTATAGTTTTCCTGCATACGCCGCGCGTGCTTTTCACGCGGCATGATGACGCTGCCGCCCTGCAGCGCCTGCATATCACTGCCCTGCTGCCACCATCCCAGTACTTTGCCCGCCAGCAGCGCCGCACCCAGCGCGGAGACCTCGGCGGTCGGCACCCGCTGCAGCGGCCGCTGTAACACATCCGCCTGTAGCTGCATCAGCCAGCTGTTTTCCGTGGCGCTGCCATCCACACAGAGTGCCGGGAGCTGCTGGCCGCTGGCCTGCTCCATTGCAAAAAAGACGTCGGCGATTTGCCAGACGATCGACTCCAGCGCGACCCGTGCCAGTACGTCGGGCGTGGCGGCGTCCGTCAGTCCGCACACCATGCCGCGCGCCTGCAGATCCCACCAGGGCGCGCCCAGGCCGGAGAGCGCCGGGACAAAATAGATGCCCTGATTGTCGTCGCAGCGCTGCGCCATGTCGGTCAGCGCGCGCGGATCCTGCACGCCGAGCAGTTTGCCCAGCCAGGCAGCACCGGAACCGGTGTGGGTGATATTGCCTTCAAAGGCATAACGCAGCGTGCCGTCGTGCCAGGCCACGGTGGTGCTGAGGCCATTTTCCGTCAGCAGCGGCGTCGCCATCGACATCATCAGTGAAGAGCCGGTGCCGTAGGTGGCTTTCACCACTTCTGACTCGCCGCGCCGCTGCGCCTGCAGCGCAGCATGGGAGTCACCGATGCGTGCCAGAATGGGCGTGCCGGGCGCTAAGCCGGGAATGTCACGTACCGCGACCACGCCCTGTTGGCTGGCGGAAGAGGTAATACGCGGCAGTGCGGCGCGCGGTAGCTGAAACAGCGTCAGCAGCTCGTCGTCCCAGTCATTGAGATGCAGGCTGTAAAGTTGAGTACGGGCGGCGTTGGCGTGATCGGTAACGAATATCTCGCCTGCGCTGAGCTGCCAGCTGAGCCAGCTATCGACGGTGCCGATGCAAAGCTCACCGGCTGCGGCCCGCGCTGCGCCGTCGGGAATGGCGGCCAGCATCCCGGTCAGCTTGGCGGCCGGAAACATCGGATCAACGGCCAGCCCGGTTAAGCCGGTGATACGTGGCGCTTTGCCCGCCTGATGCAGATCGCGACAGAATGATTCAGAGCGGCGATCCTGCCAGCTCACCAGTGGTGTCAGAGGCTGACCATCACACCGCTGCCAGATCAGCACCGACTCGCGCTGATTGCTGATCGCCACGGCCGCGACAGGCGCGCCAACACAGGCTGACAGACACTGGATGATTGCCTGCTTTACCGCCTGCCAGATTGCCATAGGGTCCTGCTCCGCCAGTCCGGGCTGAGGATGTTGCAGGGTTAAACTCTGGCTGCCGCGCGCCACGACGCGGCCACTGCGATCCACCGCAATCGCCTTGGCGTTGGTGGTGCCTTCGTCGATCGCCAGAATCAGGGGTCCCACCATGTTTATGCTCCTGCGCAGATGCGTGCTGCACTGTTAACTACGCTGCTGGCATCAATGCCATGACGGGCGCGGGTCGAGGCGCGATCGCCGGCAATCGCATATTCGCCATCCGGAATGCCGAGCCGTAACAGCGGGATGCCGCAGCCGCCTTCCGCCAGCACTTCGGCCACCAGGCTGCCGACACCACCATTGACGTTGTGCTCTTCTACGGTAATCACCGCTGGGTAGTGATTTAACAGGTTACTCAACTGTTGGGTATCACAGGGACGAATCGATGGAACCGCGATCACACCGGCTGAAATGCCCTGTTCAGCCAGTTGCTCAGCGGCGTGAACCACCTCGTGAACCGTTGAGCCCATGGCCACCAACGCGATGTCGCTGCCTTCCCGCAACAGGTCGATCACACCCGGCCTGAACCGGTAGTTTTCGTCGTGCAGCTGCGGCAGATCTTTGCCATCCAGACGGATATAGACCGGGCCGACATGCTCAAGGGCGTAGTCGATGATCTGGCGGCACTCCAGCGGGCAGGAAGGCGCATAGATCTCGATATTGCCGAAACCGCGCATCACCGCGATATCATCAATGCTGTGGTGGGTGCTGGCTAACGGGCCATAGCTGGCCCCGGCATTCAGCCCGAACAGTTTGACGTTGGTGTTGTTGTAACAGACGTCAACTTTCACCTGCTCATTGGCGCGTGATACCAGAAACGGCGCGGCGTTACAGGTCACCGCAACTTTGCCGCCCAGCGCCAGCCCGGCCGCTGTGCCCACCAGCGTCTGCTCGGCGATGCCGACGTTGATCAGCCGGTCGGGAAACGCTTTGATGAAGGGGGCGATTTTGGCGGTAGAGGTGGAGTCAGCTACCACCGGCACCAGATCCACGCCGCGATTCACCGCGTCAATGAAAGCCGTCACCATGACGCTTGCTAAATGTTGTGCATTACTCATCTTTCAGTTCCTCCAGTGCCAGCGCGATCTCTTCGCCTTTCGGCACCCGGTGATGCCATTCGGCTTTGCTCTGAATAAAGGAGATACCAAATCCCTTTTCGGTATGTGCCACGATCACCTGCGGCTTGCCGTTCTTTGGCAGGTTTTCAATAGTGTCGACGACCGCCGCCATCTCATTGCCGTTGCACTCGGTGACCTCGAGGCCAAAAGCGCGCCATTTTTCCGGCAGCGGATCGGTGTTCATGATGTCGCGGGTCGCGCCGGCCAGTTGCAGCTTGTTCTTGTCATTAATGATGATCAGGTTGTCGAGGCCGTAATGCGCCGCGACCAGTGCCGCCTCCCAGTTGCTGCCTTCGGCCAGCTCACCATCACCAGTCACCACAAAGATGCGACGCGAACTGTTATCTTTTTTCGCTGCGATAGCGATGCCCACCGCCACCGGCAGGCCGTGTCCCAGCGCGCCGGTATTCAGTTCAACGCCAGGCGTTTTTTGCCGCACCGGATGGCCGGGCAGATGTGAGTCGGCATGCTGATACGTTGCCAGCCAGTCGGCTGGAAAGTAGCCCGCTTCCGCCAGCACGCAGTAATAGCCGCCCACCGCGTGCCCTTTGGACTGGATATAGATGTCACGCTGATCGTCGTCAGTACGATCCGGGGCGCAGTTCAGAATGCGGAAGTAAAGCGCGGTGAGGATCTCCACCTGCGACAGATCGGCACCGGTATGACCGCCTGCCGGGCTACCTGCATTTAGCTGGATGATGCGACGACGGATAGCACGTGCCCGACGCTCAAGGTCTTCGACAGGAAGATTGAAAGGATTCATACACTACCTCTGAATTTTAAGTCGGTTATGAATATATATTCAAATCGGTTAAAAAAATTTCTGCCAGAAAAGGTGTGCCTTACACTGGCACTCCCCTTTGTCTGCCCCTCTGCCCGTTAATCCGGGCAGGCCATCCCCGTGAGCAGAAACATGCAGCAGTCCCGCCTGCCTGGCTCAGCGCGTTCAGGATTTTGCCGGTGAGCCCTCCTCGATTAATGCTTTCTGTGCCACCACCGCCGCCTTCTGCTGCATCCGGCTCTGCGTCTGATCGATAATGACCGCGATGATGATGACAATGCCCTTAATAACCATCTGCCAGAATTCGCTGACGCCCATCATGATCAGGCCATCTGCCAGAAAGCCGATGACGAACGCCCCAATCAACGTGCCGACAATGGTGCCGCGTCCGCCCGCCAGCGAGGTGCCGCCCAGCACCACGGCGGCAATCGCGTTCATCTCAAACGCGGTGCCGTTAGCCGGATGGCTGGCGACCAGTTGCGATGAGACCACAATGCCGGCAATGGCTGCGCAGAAGCCCGACAGCGTGTAGACCAGAATTTTCACCTGCCGGGTTTTCACCCCCGAAAGTTCAGCGGCACGCTCGTTGTCGCCGATGGCATAGACCTGACGGCCAAACGGCAGACGACGGGCGATATAGGCGATGACCATCGCCAGCAGCACCATCATCCAGATGGCATACGGCAGCCCGAGAAACGTCCCCGCACCAATCCTGTCGAAACCGGTATTGCCCAGTAGCGGATTACCCTGCAAACCGGGAAAGGTCTCGCCGCCGGAGGTGAGCATTGCCGCGCCGCGCAGGATGTACATGGTGCCGAGGGTGCAGATAAAGGGGGCCACGTTGTAACGGGTAATGATCCAGCCGTTGCCCGCGCCAATCAGCGCGCCGACCAACAGCACCACCGGCACAATGACCCAGACGCTGGGAAAGATAGCGATGCCAAACATCGGCAGCACAATCCCTTTAGTGATCAGCCAGCCGGCGATCATGCCGCACAGCCCTAAGGTGGCCCCAATCGACAGGTCAATGCCTGCGGTGATAATGACAAAGGTGATGCCCAGCGCCAGAAAGGCGTTGATGGCGATATGTTTCACCATGATCACCAGGCTGCCGGTAGCGAGAAAGTCCGGCACGGTGATGGCGAAGAAGCCGACAATCAGAATCAGCGCAATAAAGGTGCGCAGTTTCAGAAGCAGCAGCAGAATGCTTTCGCGTGAACTGAACGCTTTAGCCGGGAGTGTGTTCAGCGCGACGCTGTTATTGCTTTTCATGCTCAGAACCCCTGCGCACTTGCTTTCACCAGCGCTGCCTCTTCCGCCTGGTCGCGGGGAAGATCAGCCGTAAGTTTGCCGCCCGACATCACCAGGATGCGATCGGCTACCGCCATAATCTCTTTCAGGTCTGAGGTGGAGAACAGCACGGCTATGCCCTGCTGTGACAGCGCCACCATGGTACGAAACACCTCGGCTTTAGCCCCGACGTCAATGCCGCGGCTCGGCTCGTCCAGCAGCAGCAGACGTGGGTTGGTCAGCAGCGCACGGCCAATCACCACTTTCTGCTGGTTGCCGCCGCTGAGTGCACTGATGGCGACATCAGGCGAAGAGATTTTGATCGCCAGTTTGCCCACCGTCTGGTTCACTGCCTGCTGCTCCGCCTGATGCGCAATGGCAAAACGGTGCGACAGCCGCCGCCACAGGCTGGCGATGGTGAGATTACTGGCGACCGAGGAGACCGGAAAAATCCCGGCGCGTTTGCGATCTTCCGGCACCAGGCTCATGCCCATGCGGATGCGATCGGCGGTCGGCAGACGGGTTGGCAGCGGTTTACTGTCAAGCCACAGCCTGCCGAGATAGTGGCGCTGGCTGCCGAGCAGACACTCAAACAGTTCAGTGCGACCCGCGCCCATCAGGCCGTAGATCCCGACAATTTCCCCAGCCCGCACCTGAAAACTAACGTCATCCACCAGCGTATTGCCGTTGGGGCTGACGCAGGTAATATGCTCTGCCTCCAGCACCGGCGCGCCAGACTCACGCCGATCCGGCAAAAAGGTCGTGACCGGTTCACTGCCCAGCATCTCGCGCACGATCCACGGCACATCAATGGTGCTGACCGGTGCTTCCGCCTGGAAACGTCCGTCACGCAGAATGGTAATCACGTCACCAATTGCCATCAGCTCCTCCAGCCGGTGGGAGATATAGATGAGGGTCACGCCCTGTTGCGTCAGGTCGCGGATCACCCGGAACAGGATCTCCACTTCGGTTTTGCTCAGCGCGGAGGTCGGCTCGTCGAGGATCAGAATGTCTGCATCTTCCGCCAGCGCTTTGGCGATCTCCACCAGCTGCTGCTGACCCACTTTGAGATTGCCGACCCGCTCAGTGGGCGAAATCGGCTGGTCGAGTCGTGCCATCAGTGCGGCGGTGCGGCGTGCCTGCTCCGCCTCATTGATGGGTGACAGGCCGCGCTGGATCTCCCGGCCCAGAAACAGATTCTCCGCCACCGTGAGGTTTTCAAACAGATTCAGCTCCTGATGCACCATGCCGATACCGTGCCGGGCAGCGTCACGGGGGCTGCTCAGCGTCAGCGGCTCGCCATTCAGGAACAGCGAACCGGCGGTGGGCTGCTGTACCCCGGCCAGAATCTTCATCAGGGTTGATTTTCCCGCCCCGTTTTCACCGATGATGACGTTAACTTTGCCGCGCCAGACCCGGTAGTCGACGCGATCCAGCGCCAGCGTGCCGGGAAACAGCATTGATATCTGCTCGGCCCGCAGAATGATCTCATCGTGCATCAGGGTGTCCCCCGCTTCAGCTCAACCGCCACCACCTCTTCAACGCTGTCGTGACCGATGCTCACCGCCAGCAGCGCCTGCACCGACTGGTTGACCCAGCTGGCATCCAGCGGCGGCAGTTGCTTCACTGCGTGACGGTTCAGCGCCCGCGTCAGTTGGGCGTACTGCACCTGATTCGTAAACTCCTCGAAACGGAACCCGGCGGCGTCGCGAATAGCGTTGCTGCGCAGCACCGGCCCGACGCTGACTGCCACCGGTTTACCGTTGATCGTCAGCGTCAGCGTGCGTTCACGCGGGTTACTCTCATCAAAGGCGCTGGCCGTCCCGCTGGCCCGTACGAAGACGCTTTCACGCCCGCCGGGTTTAACCGTCTGACTTTTCGCCTCCATGTCGGCCCAGCTCAGCGCGTGGCTGTTCGCGGTGGTCATTACCCGCGGCTGCCAGGTCTCCTCCGCAATCTGCTGTGGCGTCCGGGTGGTATAGCTGGGCTTCGCGTGCGGATCTTTCGGCAGAATCGGGTTACCGTCCGCATCCAGATCCACCACGGTGCAGGCGCTGAGCAGCGCCATACCGATCGATACCGCCAGTATCCGTTTCATGGTTATTTCGCCAGGTTGAAGTTTTTCAGCTTAGCGGCGTTGCTGTCGTCAATCAGCACACAGTCCATCAGCTGCTTCTCCTGTTTCTGCGCTTTGCCGTTCTTCAGGTAGTAGTCCGCCTGCGTGACCGCCATCTGCGCCTGATCCCAGCCCGGCTGCAGTACCGTCGCTTTGATGTTGCCTTTGTTGAGGATCGAATCGCGGGTGTAGTCGCTGCCGTCAAAGCCCACCACGATTACCGAGGTTTTCCCGGCGGCTTTCAGCGCGGCTTCTGCGCCCAGCGCCATGGTGTCGTTACCGGAGATCACACCAACGATGTTGGGGTGTTTCTGCAGCAGAGTTTCCATGCGGCTGAAGGCTTCGGTCTGGCTCCAGTTAGCGCTCTGCTGCGCCACCATTTTCAGGTCGGTGTAGTCATCCAGCACGTCGTGATAGCCCTGCGACCGCACGCCCGCGTTGGTGTCAGACTCCTTGCCCAGCAGTTCAACGTACTCGCCTTTGCCGCCCAGCAACTTTGCAAATTTCTCTGCACCCAGCTGCGCACCCTGATAGTTATTGGAGACAATCTGCGCCACGGCGATACCGGTTTTGTTGATCTCACGGTCAATCAGAAAGGTCGGGATACCGGCATCTTTGGCTTTCTGCACCGGCCCGACGGTGGCATCCGCGCCGGCGTTATCCAGAATGATCGCTTTCGCTTTGCGCGCAATCGCGGTCTCAATCAGCTGGTTTTGCTTGTTAACGTCATCGTCGTGCGACGCCACCAGCGTGGCGTAACCCAGCTCTTTAGCTTTGGCTGATGCACCCTCTGCCTCGGCTTTGAAAAACGGGTTGTCATGGGATGGGGTAATAATCGCCAGCAGGCCTTGCTCTGCCGCCAGCGCCGTTACAGAAAAAGCGAACATCGAAGCCAGCAGGGTCAGTTTAATCAGAGGACGAGTCATTATTTTTCTCCGCTTGAATATATATTCATACGCGATTTTATATGCATAATGACTATGCGCCTGCGCTGACGCGCCGTCCAATGCGCGATCGTTAAAAAGCGAAAACGATCACAAATTAGCCTGCGTTGTGATTTTGATCATCCTGGTTAACAATACCGGGCAGATTCAGAGAGGGAAAAACCGATGGCAAAACAGGATGAACAGCGACTGATGGTGAAGATTGCCACGCTTTACTATGTCGAAGGACTAAAGCAGTCAGAGATCGCGCAGTCGCTAACCCTATCGCAGTCGTTTGTCTCACGCATTCTTAATCGCAGCGTGAAAGAGGGTGTGGTCAAGATCAGCGTGGTGCCACCGGCCAACGTCTATCCGGAACTGGAAAAGGCGATTGAGCAGACCTACAACCTGCCGCAGGCGATTGTGGTGGATGTGCCGGATCAGGCGTCGTCACTGCAGATTAAGCAGGCGATTGGTTCGGCGGCCGCTCACTACCTGGAGACACGACTGCGTAACGATGAGCTGATCGGTATTTCGTCGTGGAGCGGCACTATCCGGGCGATGGTGGATGCGCTGCATCCGCTCAACAGCGCCTGTAAGGGCGTGATCCAGCTGCTGGGCGGCGTCGGCGCCAACGGCAACGTACAGGCCACCATTCTGACCCAGAATCTGGCGGCGCTGCTGAACTGCCCCGCCTGGCTACTGCCGTCGCAGTCGATTGAGCATTCGGTCAGCGATCGCCAGCGGCTGTCGGCCAATGCCGAGGTTGCCGAAGTGCTGAGTAAATTTGAGCAGGTCGATCTGGCGATTGTCGGCATCGGCGATCTGGAGCCGTCGGCGCTGCTGCGCAATTCTGGCAACTACTACGATGGCAAAATGCTGCAGACGCTGGCGGCACGCGGTGCGGTCGGTGATATCTGCCTGCACTATTTTGACGCCTGCGGCCAGCCGGTATTGAAAGCTGAAGAAGATCCGGTGATAGGAATGGAACTGGCGCAGGTGAAACAGTGCCCACAGGTCGTCGGGCTGGCTGGCGGACGGGAGAAAGCGCAGGCGATTCGCGGTGCGCTATTGGGCGGTTATATCAAGGTGCTGATTATCGACTATCCCACGGCGCGGCTGCTGCTCACGCCGCAGGCGTAGTCAAAACGGGTCAGATGGTGCGGTAAGCGGTAGTGACTTTCCAGAGATAGCGCGGTGCCTGCGCCGCCGGATGCTTGTTCTGCACATGCTGATAGAACTCATCCGGTGACATGGCATTGATCATCGCAATGGCCCGCTCGCGGTCGCGGGAAAATGTTCGCAATAGCGCACCGGCACCGTTGGCATAAGAGACGATAGTGGCGTAGCGCAGGGTCAGCGGATCGCGGATGCCCGACAGCGCAGAGTCCTGCAGGATGCGGATATAGGCGGTGCCAATATCAATATTTTTGGCCGGATCGCGCAACTCGGCATTCGACGGCTGGCCCCTGCGGCCCAGCGTGCGATAGACTTCTCGCCCCGCAGTCGACGCTTTGATCTGCATCAGCCCTACCGCATTGGAACGGCTCACTACGCCCGGATTTCCACCCGATTCGACACTGATAATGGCGCTGATCAACTTCTCATCAACGCCATAATGACTGGCGGCATCTTCGGTAAACATGGCCCAGGTGCCATTGACGCTGGAAGGCGGTGCCTGCGTTAACGGCGTGTTGCGCTGCTTAACGGCATGGTGCGGTGGCTCGCTGGCACAGCCAGTCAGGAGTAACGCCGAGAGTATAAGGTGTCGGATTTTCAGCAATTTTTCGTCTCATCGCGGTTGTGGCGAATGCTATCATACCCAGGCAGCCTGAGAGCAAAATTACCGTTTATCCTAAATAGACGATTATGTGGCACGCACCGTGACTTCAGCGGAGGTTTTCGCCATCATCGCCGTCAGTCATGAGCGCTAACAGCAGGAAAGTATGATGATTTCACGTTCAGTTCGTCTTATCTCCCCCTCCGGTTACTGTCACAATCAGCCTGCGGCGCTGCAGGGCATTGCGCGTCTGCGTGCGGCGGGCCATCAGGTGGAGAATGATCAGGTGATTACCCGCCGTTTTCAGCGCTTCGCCGGAACGGATGCTGAACGCCTGGCGGATATCAACCAGCTTGCCAGCCTCACTACGCTGCCCGACGTGGTGCTGGCGGTGCGCGGCGGTTACGGGGCCAGCCGGTTACTGGCGTCCATCGACTACGTCGCCCTGCAGCGCCGTCTGCTGAATCAGCCGCTGGCGCTGTGCGGCCACAGCGACTTCACCGCCATTCAGCTGGCTCTGCTGGCGCAGGTCGGCCTGATTACCTTTAGTGCGCCGATGCTGGCGGGTAATTTCGGTGCCGCGACCTTATCTGAATTTACCCTGCACCACTTCTGGCAGGCACTGACATCACCTACAGTAGAGGTGAACTGGCAGAGCGAAACGCCAGACCAGGGCGAGTGGCAGGGTACGCTGTGGGGCGGGAATCTGGCGATGATCTGCTCACTGATCGGCACGCCGTGGATGCCGCAGATTGAGAACGGTATTCTGGTGATAGAGGACGTGAATGAACATCCGTTTCGTATTGAACGCATGCTGATTCAGCTGGAGCAGAGCGGCATTCTGGCACGTCAGCGGGCAATCGTCACCGGCAGCTTCACCAGCACGGCCCTGTCGGAATATGACAATGGGTTTGATTTCAGTACCGTCTGGCAGCGCGTGCGTGACACTACCGGTCTTCCGGTGATCTGTGGATTAGATTTTGGTCATGCCGCCGACACCGTCACACTGCCGCTGGGTGCCAGCGCACGATTAGCGGTCAGCCAGGGCAACGCCCATTTGCAGGCGACCGGGCATCCCGTCCTGCGGAAATAGAGAGCGTTTCAGGAGATCGACATTGAAGCCGTTGTATGACGATTTGTGGATCTCAACCCCGGAATTCCCGGTGGAAGATGCCGTTAATGACCTGATGATGCATGGCTTTATGCTGCGTCACCCGCGCGGCAATCTGCTGATTGGCCGCGTAGAGAACCCGCTCGATCATGAAGTGATTGCCGATACCGGCGGCGTGATCCGTCACTATCTGACCCACTGGCACGAATCCGCGCCTGGTACGGCGGTGATCCAGCAGCGGTTTAGCAGCGCGCTTTACTGCCACAGCCGCTCATTAGGCCCCATCAGCCGTTTTGCGGAGCCTGATGACACCTTTTCGCAGCCGGAGACGCACTTCGGCGATTTCCATCTGCTGCCAACGCCCGGACACACGCCGGGCAGTTGCAGCTTTCTCTACACCTCGCCGCTGGGGCTGACCTATCTGTTTGTCGGCGATACCGTAACCCGTTCTCATGACAACTGGATCACGGTGCTGGTGCCGGACAGTAATCCGGCTGAACTGAGTCAGACGCTGGAATTTTACCGCTCGCTGCGCCCCGACGTGGTACTGATGAGCACCACGCGCGGCCATCTTTCCTGGAAAAAAGTGACGCTGCAAAGCTGGCTGGCTGCCATTGATGAAGCTGAACAGCATCCCCTGGATCTGCGGGAAAATCCGCTGTTCTGATTACAGTTCTTTGGTCAGATAGTGCCGCTGATGATGATCCATGTAGTTCGCCAGCGTGAGCCGCAGGGTGTAGCCAAGTTTTTCATAAAACGGCCGCGCCTGAAAACTGGCGGTATCCACCTGTGCATAGCGGCAGCCGCGATCCCGCGCCTCCTGCTCGGCAGCCTGTATAAGCCTGCTGCCTGCCCCCTGTCCGCGCTGCGCCTCACTCACCCAGAGCATATCAATCCGCAGCCAGTTACCGGTGGTTGAGCCGGTCAGCCCGGCCAGCTTTTTGCCCTGTTCGTCACGGATAAACACCCCAATTGACCTGATCGTATTCACATCAATAAATTTGCTGTTGAAGGCGTTGAGACCCAGCCTGACCTCATCCAGATCCTGCGCGGTAACGTTGTCGGTAATCTCAGGTTGCATAGTGGCTCCAGAGGATTAACTGTCGGAACGCTGACGATCGTCGTAACGCTCCAGGCTTAATGCATCCACATCGCGTTTTTCGCTGCGGCTGCAGGGCAGCAGTTTATCGGTGTCGCGGTAAACAAAGAAGGTTGCCTGGCTGCGCTGGTTCACAATCAGCTGATCGCCATTGCGAAAGCGGGTAATCGCCACCTGATCGCCCGCTTCTAAGCGGGTCCGCTGCTGACCGGCGGCAATCTGGAAGTGATTTTCCGGCCACATCAGGGTGGTTAAACCATATTCGGCACGCGAAACGGTCATGGTCGGCCGTCCGGGACAGTTAAGCTGAAATTCGGTTTCACTCCAGGCGGGTGCGATATGACAGGCCAGCAGGCCCAGGGCAATTAACGCTGCCTTCATGCTGTGTCTCCACTGATTTCATTGAGAATTTTCTTAGCTTAACATATAAAAACCAGATGAGAGGCGTGAGGCGAGCGTGACTAAGACCATTAAAAGGTAGAATCGGCGTGCGAAAAAAGCTGAAAGTTGAGAAAAGATAAAGTAATCCGGCCAGCCTGACAGCGTGCCCGCCTGGCCGGATTATGCCTATTCGGCGGCCACCTCGGCGGCCACTAACATCAGCGCCAGCCCGGCATTTTCGCTATCATAAGCCTGCATGGCTGCACGAATATTCGCTGAGCAGGCGAGCACCTGTTGCTTTTTATCGGCTTCCAGTTCGTCAATCGCGTGGCGAATAATCATTAGACTTGCTTCTTCTTCTTTCATCATTTATCCCTGGATTTGCCTAAGTGGTGCGCAAAGGAGCCAAGAATACCGTTTATTGCTAAGCAAAGTCACCCCTTTACATTCCTGTTGCTTAACGATTAAACAAATCACAAACAGGAAGCGTAGCGGAAACTGCTATAATTGAGTGATTGGTGGTGCAACAGGATAGACTCTGTGCCACAAGACTCCCAGGGATTGAAGCAGGTAGAAAATCATGATGCGACTCAGCATTTTTATCCTCATCGCATTGGTGACTGGATGTTCATCTGGCCCGAAAGGGGTGGAATGTCCGGGTGAGGTCTCGACAATTTATGGTCAGTCGATGGGACAGACACAGGGCGTGATTTTTGACCTGGTTAACAGCTTTACCGTGACACGAGACAATGTCAGCGTTAACAGTGGCCCGTTGCAGTCGCTGGATCGGTTTAAATATGTCCCCTCCGCTGTGACGCGTGAAGGTTACTATGCGCAGCGCCTGTCAGATAAGCAGTTCCGCCTGATTAATCCTTACCAGGACACCCAAATCACCTGGACCTGTCCATAAGGGATGAATCCTGCTGCCAGATCGTTTATTGTCAGGAAACGTCAAGCAGCAGGGCTCCCCGATGGAAAAGCGTCTGGATAACAACGGTTATATTGACTTCCCCTTCCCCGCTACGCGCAATGCGGATGGCTCTGTTAATCCCTGTGGCTTTGATCTGACGCTGGAAACCGGTCGTCTTGAAGAGATCGTCGTGCTGAATCGCTCAGCGAATCTGCGGCGACTGGTCGAGGAGGTTAATCTGCAGGAGGGGCTGTTTATGACCCTGGCCTGTGACTGGCAGCAGCAGGAAGATGCGGTCTGTGGTTTTATCGATGTGGCTTTTCGTCCCGACCTGCCGCAGCACGATCACCAGGAAGCTCTGCAGCTGGAAGCGAGCTTTCACCATTACCTGACCGGACAGGAGCAGCAACATCAACTGCCCGCCGGAACACTGGTCAACTATGCCCGTTCAGTACTTGACTGGAGCTGGTCGCCGCTGCGCCAGCGTCAGCGCGACTATGAAAAGATTACCATTCAGTTCTATTGCCCGCAGGCGGATGATGCCGAATGGTGTTTTGATCACCTGCGTCATTTTCTGGTGAGCGTTTATCCGGCCTGCATCGCCGGCCGTTCTCTCTGATCCCCTTTATCCAGGAGTCGCTATGCGTTCTGCTGCGCTGTCAGTTTTCACGCTGTTCTGCTCGCTGTTTTTTGCCGCGGCGGCCCAGGCCGATCGCTGCCAGCAAATCCGTGCCGGTCTGGATATCGGTTCCGGTACCACCAAAATTGCGGTGGCGCGCGTCAATGTCTGCCAGCAGCGCATCGAAAAAGTGCTGTATCAGGATCAGCGCGCCGTGGCCTGGAACGACGCATTAGCCCATTCAGCGGATAACCAGCTGAGTCCGGCAGTCACCCACGAAGGTGCCGCCGCACTGCAGCAGCTGGTAGCGCACGCACAGCGCTTTCATCCACAGCGAATCAGCGGCGTGGCGACGGCGGTGTTTCGCAATGCCAGCAACGGTCAGGCCGTAATTGAACAGTTGCAGCGCCAGAGTGGTGCACAAATCAGCATTATTTCGCAGCAGCAGGAAGCGATGCTCGGCTTTCTCTCTGCCAAAGCCGCGCTTAAGGATCCAATGGTCCGGGATGAGCAGTTGCTGGTCTGGGATATTGGCGGTGGGTCAATGCAGATGACGGCATGGCGACAGCAGGCGGGCAAGCCGGTAGCGGATATTTACCAGGGCAGACTGGCCTCAGTGACGCTGAAAAACTTTATCCTGACGGTGCTGAAGAACAGCCCGGAGGCTAAATCGCCCAACCCGATTGGTTCCTGGCGGCAGTCGGTGCTGCGCTTTGTGCAGTTTTACGCGACTAACGAAGTCAGTCCGCAGATCAAACAGGATGTGGCCGGTCGTCGGGTGATTGGGATCGGAGGCGTGCACGGTTTTTCGATTCGCAATCAGTTACCGGGTAAACTCAACCGCTATACGCTGGCGACCCTGAGCCAGCTCTCGCAGCAGCAGGTCTGGAAAGGCGACAGCGAATTGCAGGGTGACTACCGCGCCACTGACGTGAGTAACCTGTTACTGGTGGAAGGTTATATGCAGGCGCTGAAAATGGATGAGGTGGAGATTGTTGAGACCAGCCTGATTCAGGGCGTGCTGTTGCAATAGCGCAACGCTTCCACACTTCGCTACACGTCAGATTTAACCAGCCGGATAGCGTGATCCAGCATCCGCTGCTCATCCCGTTCACTGTGGGCGCGCTGCTGGCGGGTACGCTTAAGCAGGTCGTAGATTTCGCCACGCCGGGTGTCATGACCGCGCTCCATCAGCACAATGACTGCATCGCCAATAACGCGGCAGACTTCATCATAGTCATCATCATTCAGTGCATCACGTTTCATCGTTTCTCCTCCGTCTGTGACTTTCTTCTCAAAAGGCTAGACAGGAAATGGCGGGCCCGCAAATGCAGCGCCATTAACAGCCAGAAATGATTTTTTAGGCCCTTATCGGGCGCTGGCGGAGCAGAACTCACTATCTTTGCTACGCTTTGAGAGTCTTACTCAAAACCAAGGAGCATTTAAATGTCAGGAAAAATCGAAGATAAAGTAAAAGAAGCCGCTGGCGCAGTTCAGGAACAATGGGGTGCAGCAACCGGTTCATCTGAGCATCAGGCTAAAGGCGCAGCGCGTCGTTACACCAACCAGGCAAGCTATGCTGCACGTGATGCTGCTGAGACCATTCGCGATCAGGTTCAGTCCAATCCTGCTGCCGGTCTGGCCATTGCTGCAGGCGTTGGCGTATTTATTGGCTTCCTGCTGGGTCGCAAGTAATACCGCCACACGTCAACAGAACGGGAGCCACGGGCTTCCGTTTTTTTTGGCTTTAGCTGACCGCATGCTGAGAAACATCTGAAAGATACGCCTTAACAGGCCAGCGCACGGTGAGTCTTCAGTCTTAATTACGTTCTCTTTCTGACAACATCAAGGTGACCTCATGAAAACGATTCCTGCTTTGCTGCTGGTTGCAGCGACCTTAACCTCTCTGGCGGGCTGCTCACATAAGAGCGACGCGATTAAAGAAGATGGCCGTCCCCATGCGCCAAGTGGCCAGTCTTCTCCTGGCGGCACCCTGGGTTCAGGCCCGGTGGGTCAGCCTCAGTCGTAATACCCTGCCCCGGCACACGTGCCGGGGTTTGTTTATTTATATTGAATAGCACCCGTAAAATAAATCCGCTATTAGTTAACCTGCTAGTAATTAAGGACGGAATTAAAAAATCCTTAAATGTTATTTTTATAACAATCATCTCAACTCTTTTCAATAATTGCCTACCTCTTTTACACAATTCTGTATATATATCCTGAATAAACAACACTAAAATTGTGGAAACAGTTTAAACAAATATTCTACGAACGATAAAAAACATTCCTCCCTGCTGAACTTTAGACGTAAAAATACCCTCTAATAATGCACAACACCTTTTGTTTAATAGTATTGATACGTTCAAGAGAATTCAGACGTGAAGAAAAAAAAGATTTATCTGATAGACCGAATTTTAACGCTTTATTCTCGATTTTCAGGCAGAACAAAACCGCAGGCCTTGCAGGCGCTGAAACCCGGCACAGTCGTGATTTACTCCACTACGGCTCTGGGCGATTTTCTGATGAATACACCGGCTATCTGGAGCCTGAAAAATCGCTTTCCCACCAGCAAATTTATTCTGGTTTCCAGTAAGAAAAATAAGGACCTGGTCAGCCGTTATAACTGGTTCGATAAGATCTATATCTGGGATAACAAAGTGGCTAATTTCCTGCCGCTATTTTTCAAACTGCGTCGCCAGAAACCTGATCTGTCAGTGATATTACACGCCCATTTTCCTTACGATATTATGAGTTCGGTGCTGACCGGGAGTAAGGCGATTGTGCGCGATCATTACGGCAGCGAATCGCCTGTGCTGAATAAATATCTTGATCACTATTCAGGCTATTTCGACGACCACACCATCAAGCGTAAGCTGAAACTGATAGAAGCGCTGGGTGCAGAGACAGAGCAGACCCGGATGCATCTGCCCGAGATAAATAATTGTCCTGCTGCAACGGTGAGCCATCGCCGTATCGGTTTTCAGTTAGGTGCTTCGAAAGATATTCGCCGCTGGCCGTTGACTTCATTCAGCCAGCTGGCGACCGCGTTGCTCGAACGCTGGCCTGACGCTGAAATTATTGTTACCGGTACAGCCGCTGAGCAGCCGCTTGAGAAACAATTTATCGAGAGCCTGCCGCTGCACTGCCGTAAGCGTGTGACGCCAATGGCGGGCAAAACGAATCTCAGCGGCCTGATCACCCTGATCCGCACGCTGGACCTGCTGGTCACCGGCGATACCGGCCCACTGCACATCGCCGTGGCGGCACAGACGCCAACGGTCAGCCTGTTCTCTACCGCCAATCCACGCTATACCGGCCCCTGTCAGGACAGCGATCGTCATATTGTTATTCATCGACCGGATAAAACGGCGTCACAGCATCCTATGGCGTCGATCAAGGCCGAAGAAGTCGAGCAGGCCGTGGCCAGACTGGTGGGGTAATGAACGATCTTTCTCACGCCATTATTGCGCTGATTGAATACCACAATCAGCCAACCGCCCTGGGCAGGTTCCGGAAAGTGGATCGGGCAGGTTTTCATCTGCAGCAGCTGCCGCTGAATGAGGTGGAGTTCGCGATTCTGATGAATGATTTTTTTGCCACGTTCAACGTCTGCTCTGAGCATTATGATGATGCCCGCTATTTTCCGGCGACGCTCCCGCGGCGTATGACACTGATGAAGGGATTTAAATCTGGCGGATATTATCCCGTAACGGTCGCGATGCTATGTGAAGCGGCCAGCCGGGGGCGCTGGCCTGAAGCAGATTACTGAATAATCGTATGGGCGAAGGCGTCATAGACCTCGCGGCTGCTCAGCGCGTTGACCTCACGTGACGCCGGTTGCAGCACCTGATAGTTAACCTGCCACGGATGCCAGCACGCCGGATCGCTGTCGCCAAACAGCGCCACTACCGGCAGCCCCAGTGCGGCACCGATGTGCATTGCCCCGCCATCGCTGCTCACCAGCCCCTGACACAACGACATAGCCGCAATCAGCTGCGGCAGGCTGGTAGTCGCCACCGCCTTTATCGGCAGGTGCGGACAGAGCGCCATGATTTCACGCGCTTTTTCATCATCCCCCGGATGACGCGGATTGTCGCGGCTGCCAGGTGACCAGAGCAGCATGATCTGGCAGGGATGATGCGCCGCGATCTTCTCCGCCAGCCCGGCAAACCGCGTGGCTTCCCACTGCTGGCTTGGCTTACGGGCGCTGATCTGAAGTGCATAGACCGGAAGAGTGGAATCAATGGCGTGGGTGTCTCGCAGGCTGGCCGCCATAGCCGTATCCGGCTGCAGGGTCAGTTTGCCTGGCGCGGTGGCGCTGAGATGCAAATCCCGTCCCAGACTAAACAGGGTTTCGCTGATATGACAGGGTGACTGGCTGGGTGGTGGTAATAACTCTGTGATCAGCGGATGCGACTGCTGCCCCAGCGCGATTACTCTGGCGGGACGCACGATTTTAACCCACTTCAGACCATGCTGATCCCAGCGGCTTTTGGCCAGAATCACGATGTCGTAACGTTGCTTTTTCAGATTCAGCATCAGCTTCAGTCGCTGCAACACACAGGCCAGTCGTCCCTGCCCTGCCTCACGGTGATGCAATTTCGTGTAATAAAAGAGCTGCCGGATATCGGGATTATGCTGCAACACGGGTGCAGCGTAGTTGTTGGTCAGTACATCAACCTGATACTGACCCGACTGCGCCAGCGCACTGATGAGCGGCGTGGTCAGCAAGGTATCGCCAATATTATCCCGACAAATAATTAAAACCCGCATGTCTGACATCCTCTGAGCACAGGCTACGCCGTTCTGGCTGAATAAAAGTGAGACTCGCACAATTAACGTCTCTGAAGCGTTAACGTAACGGCATAAGTCAGCAAATTAGTCAGCGCAGATCGAGGTAGGTTCAATGGTCGCCGTAATGTTGAAGGACGATGAGTGTTTTTCAGGCAAGTGAAATACCTGACGCATCAGCCGGATGATTGTTTTAACAGAACCCGTACTGGGGTATCAGCATTAAGAATGAGAAAAGGCCGCTCATGGCGGCCTGACATGATGGTTATATTACCAGTAACGTTAGCTGGCGCTATTTTCCAGCAGGCTGATGGCCAGCCTCATAACAGGTTCAGGCTCAATGCCGGTGAACATCCGGTGAATTTTTTCAGTAATGGCCTCGCGGGTTACCGGCTTATTCTCAGCCACAATTTCCATCACAGCCTGACCGAACAGCAGTCGGCATGCCGCAATGGCATCACTTACAGCCTCATCATCCATAATATTCTCCCTGTGTATCGGCAGAAGAGTACACCCCTGCTGCAGCAGGATCATGCTGAACTGTTTATTTTGCGGCACACGTTACAAAAATGAATGAGCTGTCTCGTACCGATAACCATGCCCGGCATGTTAAATGCCGGGCATTTATCAGACAAACAGGATATTAACTAATATTCTCATTTAACAAATCGAGAGCAACCTTGTAAATCAGCGCAGGCTGCGCATCAGGTAACATTACCTTTATTTTTGCTTCCAGCGTGCGGTTAGTTACTGGCTGATTATCTGCCAGTAATTCCAGTACAGCCTGGCCAAACATCAGCCGACAGATGTAAATCGCGTCTTTCGTATATTTTGTTTCCATAAATCCTCCTTATGAGTGAGGTATTACAGTAACGATAATCAGCCATGGAAAGATGTCCGTTTTGCGTTTACGGTTTCTTTTGCAGTGGCATCGGATAATGCAATTTGCATAAATATTAAAATGCTCAGCCGCAGGTAAGAATTTTTCTGGGTACGGACAGGGAAAAGCCATTCAGTCATACGTTGCAGAGGACGCTCATCGCCCGTTATTTTACTGAGCCAGCAGAGCATCAATGCTGAATACGTCATGGCTGAAGAGGCGAAGGAGGAGAGAATGGAAAAGTGCGAAAAGCGGATACAAAAAAGCCAGCATAGCGTTTAACGCTATGCTGGCTTAAGCGGATTACATATTTTCGATGATCGCGTCACCAAACTCTGAACATTTCAGCAGCTTAGCGCCATCCATCAGGCGTTCGAAATCGTAAGTCACGGTCTTGTTAGCGATAGCGCCTTCAACACCTTTAACAATCAGGTCAGCCGCTTCGAACCACTCCAGGTGGCGCAGCCTTACCTTAATATCAGATGGTTAATCTATTGATTTAGTGAGATAAAAAACTTAACCAGGTGCTTCAAACTGTTTTTTATGTGAGGGATTAGGCTATATAGATTAGTGAATTGATTAGGGTTTTGCAGAAGAATTCACTGATAATCCAGCCCGCCATTGAGCGGGCTATTTGTGGTCAGCCTGGCAGTTGACGCTGCCGGGATTTTTTAAACAGCCTCACGTTTTAGTGAATGTTATGCTTGAGCAACTTCATAGCCACATCGTAAACCAGTTCGGGCTTGCAGTCGGGAAGCATTTTCTTCACTTTATCTTCCAGGGCAACATTGGTTACCAGTTGATCATCGCTAAGCAATTCCAGTACCGCTTGACCAAATATCAACCGACAGATGTGGATTGCATCTTTTGTATATTTATCTTCCATAACACCTCCTTTTGTAAGAGATGTCACAATACGAAGAAGCAGATTCGACCTCATCTGACAGTGCGTTTTTTAAGCAAAGAAATCACAAGGCAATAACGTTGAATAACAATTAAAGTGATTGAATTTTCAGGGCGGTGGATGAGTTTTTAATTCTTGCAGCAGGAGTGACGGGGCAATGCTGGCAGCCAGATCATCGCGGCGCTCTTATAGCGCCACAACCCTGCTGGCGATTGCCTCGAGCGTCACCGTTTCACCTCTGGCCACCAGCTGCCAGGCACCCTCGCCCATAGCCATGTTATGCTATGCTGCCTTATAAATAACTTCTTCAAATCCATTTTCATATTCCGACTCCTCTTTAAAGAAAACCATTTAAACGCTGTGTTAAATTGATCACAAAATTTCAGCACATCTTCCAAATTATATTGATCAAACGCACCACTGAAACGATTAACGCATTTACATATAAAGATTTTTTTAATAATTTGAAAACACTAATCATGGATTGATCATAGGAAATGGCTAATGCAATACAGCAACCAAGTAATAGGATTTTTACAAGGAAATGACATTTTAGCTAAAAATCTCGACAACGCTCTTTTAGGCGTCAAAGAAGCAGTCTCAAACCAGATTGATACTATAGGTGCAGGTGCACAAAGAGCGTTGTATTACTTATCATGCTTTACGGATGAATATCAGGACGTTTGTCGGCAGCAAAAAACGGAGGATTTAAGGTTTATTAAAGCAGTTAATAAACTAATTACCTCCAGAAATATTGTGAATGACATGCTAAAAATATATTTCGACGAGATATTTAAATACAAAACGAACGCTTAACTGGAGCGAATTAAAATGTCTCTGATGGCGGTAAATATTCATATTGCCGCCAGCCATTTAACACAGCAAGGCTTTACCCTCGCAGTAACGGCGGCGGTTGCTGTAGGCATGAAAGCCAGTCTTAATATCAGCGCACTTGTCGGACGCAGTGCTGGCGTAGTTGTTGCTGCCGCTGGGGTGTATGGAGTTGTGCAAAAAGCAGCTGATAGTGCAAACCGGCTTCGTCAAACTCTGCCTGCATATTACACCGTGCTTTATGCAAATGAATTGGAAATGATGTATTTTCTTATCGACTCTTTATTTGATAATTCAGGGGCACTTAGAAATGCCACGCCTTCTGTTGATGAAATCACAAAAATCATTACTAATATGATTCGGTAAATAAATGATGATAAATTTCATAACCAGAATATTTAGAAGAATTTTTAAATCAATGATTGAACTTTATGGGCCTCCCCTTCTGGTTCTTACTTTTTCGGTTTTCTTTATACAAATTTTTCCAGACGGCCCTTATTGGCCCATACCCGCCTTTATCGTGCTAGTGGTAATATTTTTCCCCATACTTTTTAAATGGTAAATTAATAGCTAACAAGAACTTTAATTTTTTATAAGGAAATAACATGTCTACACCAGCTCATTTATGGCTAGAAGATGAAAACGGATCACCAATTGTTGGTAGTCGCCAGATGCCATTAAGGTTAGGCTCAATTGAATTAAAATCATTCTCACACGGCGTAACTATCCCTGTAGATCCCAGCTGGGGAAAATTAACAGGTACGCGTGTACACAACCCCATTACAATAGTTAAAGAGTTTGATCAAACAACGCCACTCCTATACCGCGCTGTCTGCGAAGGCCGCACCATGAAGAAAGCGATAATCCGAATGTATCGTATTCTGGAATCTGGCATCGAAGCAGAATATTTCAATATCATTCTGGAAAACGTAAAATTTACAACGGTTGCGCCGTATCTGGCCCCTAACGGTATGAGTAGTACTCATCTCGAAACGCTCGAATTACGTTATGAGGCGATTACATGGAAGTATACGGAGGGTAATGTAATTTACCGCGACACATGGAATCAACGAGCCACATATTGAACAAAAAAAGCCCGGCAATAGCCGGGCTGGTGTTGGCAGATAAAATTAAGAAAACTCTATAAAATCTCATTATTAAAAATATTCTTATCCACCCTATCACACACCCAAATAATATTAATTTCACGTTGTTTTCCTACTCATATATCAGGCTCTCTCTAACCATGTTCAAAATATACTCATCTTTAATTTTGCTCCGACTTATTTAACCGATCAATTCTCCAGAATTGATCGGTTAAACAGATCGACTGACATAAGGCTCTGTAAAAAAGGATTATTTGCTAATTCATAGCAACTATTTTTTTGGTTAACCCTCAACCTCAGTATCAGAGCTTTCGTACTTGTGATTCACCATCATCACACAACATCACAGGCAGAACGTTGCGAAGCGCTAACTATCAGCTCCATCACTACCGGCTTCATCAAAGCACGTAAAATGACAAGCCTGACAGAGAATGACACCCCACCAACATTCCACGAGCAGCGCTCACTGGCTGAGCGGTTATATCGTGAACAGGGCATGGACATACAGCACTACCTGGTCATAAAAAACCAGACGCAGACCGATAAATACAACGATGACAAGGGCAAAGATTGACTGGTCGTGGCGGTATAAAACAGTACGATTAATGTTCAGTTTAGCAGAAGGGTTTTGCTGGAGTTTTGCAGAAAAAAGTCAGAAAAAAAAGCCAACACGATTTTTACATTCGTGTTGGCTATATGTTTCGTAAAACTGATTACATATTTTCGATGATCGCGTCACCAAACTCTGAACATTTCAGCAGTTTAGCGCCATCCATCAGGCGTTCGAAATCGTAAGTCACGGTCTTGTTAGCGATAGCGCCTTCAACACCTTTAACAATCAGGTCAGCCGCTTCGAACCACTCCAGGTGGCGCAGCATCATTTCTGCAGACAGGATCACTGAACCTGGGTTCACTTTATCCTGACCGGCATACTTAGGCGCAGTACCGTGGGTTGCTTCGAACAGTGCACACTCATCACCAATGTTCGCGCCTGGTGCGATACCTATACCGCCAACCTGCGCCGCCAGGGCATCAGAGATGTAGTCACCGTTCAGGTTCATACAGGCGATAACGTCATATTCAGCCGGACGCAGCAGGATCTGCTGCAGGAACGCATCCGCGATCACATCTTTAACGATGATCTCTTTGCCGGTGTTCGGGTTTTTGAACTTCATCCACGGGCCGCCGTCGATCAGTTCGCCGCCAAACTCGTCTTTCACTAACTGGTATCCCCAGTCTTTGAAAGAGCCTTCGGTGAACTTCATGATGTTGCCTTTGTGAACCAGGGTCAGTGAATCACGATCGTTGGTGATGGTGTATTCAACTGCCGCGCGGACCAGACGTTTGGTACCCGCTTCTGAACACGGCTTAACGCCGATACCGCACTGCTCAGGGAAGCGAATTTTCTTCACGCCCATCTCTTCGCGCAGGAACTTGATTACTTTGTCCGCTTCGGCAGAGCCCGCTTTCCACTCGATACCCGCATAGATATCTTCGGAGTTTTCACGGAAGATCACCATGTCGGTCTCTTCAGGGCGTTTAACCGGGCTTGGCGTGCCTTTGTAGTAACGTACCGGACGCAGGCAGACGTAGAGGTCAAGCTCCTGACGCAGTGCTACGTTCAGTGAACGAATACCGCCGCCGACCGGGGTGGTCAGTGGGCCTTTAATGGCCACGCGATATTCTTTGATTAAGTCGAGCGTTTCCTGTGGCAGCCAGACGTCCTGACCGTAGAGTTCAACTGACTTCTCACCCGTGTAAATCTCCATCCAGGAGATTTTACGCTCGCCGTTGTAGGCCTTCTTCACCGCCGCGTCGACGACTTTCAGCATCACCGGGGAAACATCAACACCGATACCGTCACCCTCAATGTAAGGAATGACCGGATTGTTTGGTACGGTAAGCTTGCCCTGATTCAGGGTGATTTTCTGACCTTCCGCCGGAACTACTACTTTGCTTTCCATTAACCTCTCCTGGGCGTTTGTTAATGATTTGTAAGATGCGCGTCAATACTACTTGAATATTTCCGTCACGCCAATCACCGCAATTTCACGTTATAATGCGCCGAATGTTTCTGACTGCAAAGCCCATGCGAAAAACAACTCAACGAATTCACCAGGATAAACGATTCAGCCGCCCGACGCGTGATGTGCGACGTGCGCCTGCCCGCCCTGCTGCTCCACGACGTGTCATTCTGTTTAACAAACCGTTCGACGTTTTGCCGCAATTCACCGATGAAGCGGGCCGCCGCACCCTGAAAGATTTTGTCAGCGTCGCAGACGTTTATGCCGCGGGTCGCCTTGACCGTGATAGCGAAGGCCTGATGGTACTGACCAACGACGGTGCCCTGCAGGCCGCGCTGACGCAGCCCGGCAAACGCACGGGTAAGGTCTATTATGTGCAGGTGGAAGGCGAGCCTCAGGAGGCGGATCTTCAGCCTCTCCGCGAAGGGGTTAATCTGAAAGATGGCATGACGTTGCCCGCTGGCGTGGAAAAAGTGGCTGAGCCGGCGTGGCTCTGGCCGCGCCAGCCGCCAATCCGTGAGCGCAAAAATATTCCGACGCAGTGGCTGAAAGTCACACTGTATGAAGGCCGCAATCGTCAGGTACGCCGGATGACAGCGCATATTGGCTTTCCCACCTTACGGTTGATTCGCTACGCCATGGGGCGCTATTCGCTCGACGATCTGGCTCCGGGTACGTGGCGTGAAATCAGCGATAGCCCCACCTGAAAATCGATTTTTTATAACCTCAGGTTAACAATTGCGGAGAAGTGATGTTTAAACCTCATGTTACTGTCGCCTGTCTGGTCCAGGCAGAGGGTGAACTGCTGGTAGTGGAAGAGACGATCAACGGTCGTCCTACCTGGAATCAGCCTGCCGGACATCTCGAAGCGGATGAAACGCTGCTGGAAGCAGCCGAACGTGAACTCTATGAAGAGACGGGTATTGCGGCACCGATGCACTATTTCATCGGGATAAACCAGTGGATCGCGCCCGACAGTACGCCTTTTGTGCGTTTTCTGTTTGGCGTCGATCTGGCGGGGAAAACGCCAACTCAGCCGCAGGATAGCGACATCGATTGCTGCTGGTGGCTGCCGCCAGCGCAGATTCTCACTGCATCTAACCTGCGTTCGCCACTGGTCGCTGAAAGCGTGCGCCTGTGGCAACAGGGCACGCGCTATCCGCTACATCTGGTCAGCCCGTTCCGGTGGCCGTTTCACGAGGGTGCGCGCCTGCCTTCTGCATGATAGAATGCGCCGCCTGTTTTTTTATCGTAATGCGAGCGTGTCATGTCTGACAACAGCCAGAAAAAAGTGATCGTCGGTATGTCCGGCGGTGTCGATTCTTCCGTTTCCGCCTGGTTACTGCAACAGCAGGGTTACCAGGTTGAAGGCCTGTTCATGAAGAACTGGGAGGAGGACGATGGCGAGGAGTATTGTACCGCCGCGGACGATCTGGCGGATGCACAGGCTGTGTGCGACAAGCTCGGTATGAAGCTGCATAAAGTTAACTTTGCTGCGGAATACTGGGATAACGTCTTTGAGCATTTCCTCGAAGAGTACAAAGCGGGCCGCACACCTAACCCCGACATTCTCTGCAACAAAGAGATCAAATTCAAAGCGTTCCTGGAGTTCGCAGCGGAAGACCTGGGCGCAGATTTCATCGCTACCGGTCACTACGTGCGCCGCAAGGACGTCGATGGTCAGAGCCAGCTGTTGCGCGGTCTGGATGGCAACAAAGACCAGAGCTACTTCCTCTATACCCTGAGTCACGAGCAGATTGCACAGAGTCTGTTCCCGGTCGGCGAGCTGGAAAAACCGGAAGTGCGCCGCATTGCGGAACAGCTGGACCTGATCACCGCAAAGAAAAAAGATTCGACCGGCATCTGCTTTATCGGCGAGCGCAAATTCCGCGACTTCCTGGCGCGCTATCTTCCGGCTCAGCCTGGCGAGATAGAAACTACCGAAGGCCAGATCGTCGGTGAACATCAGGGGCTGATGTACCATACACTGGGACAGCGTAAAGGTCTGGGTATCGGCGGGCTGAAAGAGAGCAAAGATGATCCCTGGTATGTGGTCGACAAAGACGTGGCGCGTAACCGTCTGATTATCGCCCAGGGTGGCGATCATCCGCGTCTGATGTCCGTTGGCCTGATTGCGCAGCAGTTGCACTGGGTTGATCGTCAGCCAATCACCGCTTCGCTCCGCTGCACCGTGAAAACCCGCTATCGTCAGACCGACATTCCCTGTGAGATTATTCCTCAGGGCGACGACCGGATTGCGGTGCGTTTCGACGAGCCGGTTGCTGCAGTCACGCCAGGCCAGTCTGCAGTCTTTTACCTTGGCGACGTCTGCCTCGGTGGCGGTATTATCGAACAGCGTCTGCCATTAGTGGCGGAGTAAGCGGGCTCAGCCCGCGTTGATGACGCGTAAACAGGAGTAACCGTGGCGAAAAATTATCAGGAAATCACGCTGGCGCTGGCGGGCATCTGTCAGTCCGCCCATCTCGTGCAGCAGCTGGCTCAGCAGGGTCACTGCCAGCCTGAGGCGCTGTCCGTGTCGCTGCGCAGCGTGCTGGATCTGAATCCTGGCTCCACGCTGGCGGTATTCGGCAACAATGAAGCCAACCTGCGCCTGGGACTCGAAACGCTGATGGCGGTGCTGAACAGCAGTAGTCGCCAGGGCGCAGGGGCTGAACTGACGCGTTACACCCTGAGTATGATGGTGCTGGAGCGCAAACTCAGCGCCAGTAAATCCGCCATGGCAACGCTGGCACAGCGCATTACGCAGCTGGATCGCCAGCTGGCACATTATGAACTGGAGTCAGACACTATCCTCAGCGCGATGGCGGGCATCTATGTGGATGTGATCAGTCCGCTTGGCCCGCGTATCCAGGTTACCGGTTCGCCTGCGGTGCTGCAGAATACGCAGGTGCAGAGTAAAGTGCGTGCTACCCTGTTAGCCGGTATCCGCGCGGCCGTATTGTGGCAGCAGGTCGGCGGTGGTCGACTGCAACTGATGTTCTCGCGTCAGCGTTTGCTGCGTGAAGCGAAAACCCTCTTATCCCGGCTGCCACTGACTTACTAAGTCGGTGCGGCAAAACACTGCTAAATGATTCAGGAGTTGCACTGATGGAATTATCCTCTCTGACCGCCGTCTCACCTGTCGATGGTCGTTACGGCGATAAAGTCAGCCCGCTGCGTGCGATTTTCAGCGAGTTCGGTCTGCTGAAATTCCGCGTTGAGGTTGAAGTTCGCTGGTTACAAAAACTGGCCGCGACCGCAGAGATCAAGGAAGTTCCTGCATTTGATGCCGACGCAAACGCTTTCCTTGATGCAATTGTCGCCGGTTTTTCAGAAGCAGATGCAGCACGCATCAAAACGATTGAGCGCACCACCAACCATGATGTGAAAGCGGTTGAGTATTTCCTGAAAGAGAAAGTGGCTGATATCCCTGCCCTGCATGCCGTCTCTGAATTTATCCACTTCGCCTGCACCTCTGAAGATATCAACAACCTGTCGCACGCCCTGATGCTGGAAACGGCCCGCCGTGACGTGATCCTGCCTTACTGGGACCAGCTGATCAGCGCCGTGAAAGGTCTTGCCAGTGAATACCGCGACATTCCGCTGCTCTCCCGCACCCACGGCCAGCCGGCGACGCCATCGACCATGGGTAAAGAGATGGCCAACGTCGCCTACCGTCTGGAGCGTCAGTTACGTCAGCTGAAGCAGATTGAAGTGCTGGGCAAAATCAATGGTGCAGTCGGTAACTATAATGCCCACATTGCTGCCTATCCTGAAGTGGACTGGCATGCGCTGAGCGAGAACTTCGTCACCTCACTGGGCATCACCTGGAACCCCTACACCACACAGATTGAACCACACGACTATATCGCTGAGATGTTCGACTGTATCGCCCGCTTTAACACCATCCTGATCGATTTCGATCGTGATATCTGGGGTTATGTGGCGCTGAACCATTTCAAACAGAAAACCATTGCGGGTGAAATTGGCTCCTCAACCATGCCGCATAAAGTTAACCCGATCGACTTCGAAAACTCCGAAGGCAATCTGGGCCTGGCGAACGCCGTGATGCAGCATCTGGCCAGCAAGCTACCGGTCTCACGCTGGCAGCGTGACCTGACCGACTCTACCGTGCTGCGTAACCTTGGCGTGGGCGTCGGTTATGCGCTGATCGCCTATCAGGCGACGCTGAAAGGCATCTCTAAGCTGGAAGTGAACCGTGACCGCCTGCTGGACGAGCTGGATCACAACTGGGAAGTACTGGCGGAACCGATCCAGACGGTGATGCGCCGTTATGGCATTGAGAAGCCGTATGAGAAGCTGAAAGAGCTGACGCGCGGCAAACGCGTGGATGCTGCCGGTATGCAGGCCTTTATCGACAGCCTGGCGCTACCGGATGAGGAAAAAGTGCGTCTGAAGCAGATGACGCCTGCAAACTATATTGGTCGCGCTATCCAGATGGTTGACGATCTGAAATAATGCCCGCCGCAGACCGGCACAGTCCGGTCTGCGTTAACATCTTGTTTAATACATTTCGCGTATACTTTCTGCAGGTTGACTCAAACAGAGTGTAAGGAATTTCTATGCGTGTTCTGGTTGTTGAAGACAATGCCCTGCTGCGCCATCATCTCGCCGTCCAGTTACGTGACATGGGCCATCAGGTCGATGCCGCCGAAGACGCCAAAGAAGCTGACTATTTTCTTCGGGAACATCTGCCCGATATTGCGCTGGTGGATCTCGGCCTGCCGGATGAAGATGGCATGTCGCTGATTCGCCGCTGGCGCAGTGATGCTGTGCGTCAGCCCATTCTGGTCCTGACTGCCCGTGAGGGCTGGCAGGCGAAAGTCGAAGCGCTGGAAGCCGGTGCGGATGATTACGTGACTAAACCGTTTCATATTGAAGAAGTCGCGGCACGCCTGCAGGCGCTGATGCGCCGTAACAGCGGTCATGCGTCGCAAATCATCGATATGGCCCCGTTTCAGGTCGACCTCTCACGGCGTGAGCTGACGGTGAATGAAGAGCCGGTGAAACTCACCGCCTTTGAGTACACCATTGTCGAGACGCTTATCCGTAACGCGGGCAAAGTGGTGAGCAAAGACTCGCTGATGTTGCAGCTCTATCCTGACGCTGAACTGCGCGAAAGCCACACCATCGACGTCCTGATGGGCCGTTTGCGCAAAAAGATTCTGGCGTTGCACCCCACTGAAGTCATCGCCACCGTGCGTGGCCAGGGTTACCGCTTTGATCTCTGACCATGTCCTGGTTTAACCGTTACCGCCCTATTTCGCTGCGCGCCCGCTTTCTGCTGGCCTCCGCAGCGATAGTCCTGTTCCTTTCACTCTCTTACGGCATGGTCGCAGTCATTGGCTATGTGGTGAGTTTCGATAAAAATACCTATCGGGTGATGCGCGGCGAGAGCAATCTGTTCTTTACGCTGGCGCAATGGCATGACAATAAGCTCACCATCGCTCAGCCGGAACGCATGACGCTGAATTTTCCGACGCTGGTCTTCATCTACGATGAGCACGGCAAGCTGCTGTGGCAGCAACGCGACGTGCCGGATATTCGCAAAAAGATCCGCCGCGAATGGCTGCTGAAGCCTGATTTCTACGAGATCGATACCAGCAACCGCACCAGCATGGTCGCGATGGGGAACAATCTCAACGCTAAACAACGGCTTAATGACTGGGACACGGACAGCAACGATACCTTTACCCATTCGGTTGCCGTTAACCGTTACGATGCCACGACGAATCTGCCCGCGCTCACCATCGTGGTGGTCGACTCTATTCCACAGGAGCTTCAGCACTCGGACGTGGTCTGGTCGTGGTTCAGCTATGTGCTGGCGGCCAACCTGATACTGATTGTTCCGCTGCTGTGGCTGGCCGCGCACTGGAGTCTGCGGCCAATCGGTGCGCTGACTCAGCAGGTGCGCGAGCTGGAAACCAGTCAGCGCGAAAACCTGGACGATAATCCGCCGCAGGAGTTGCGCAGTCTGGTGCGCAACCTCAATCTGCTGCTGACCAATGAGCGGCAGCGCTATACCCGCTATCGCACCACCCTTTCTGATCTGACCCATAGCCTGAAAACGCCGCTGGCCGTGTTGCAGAGTACGCTGCGCTCGCTGCGCAACGGTAAAGAGCTGACGGTGGAGCAGGCAGAACCGGTCATGCTGGAGCAGATCAGCCGCATCTCACAGCAGGTGGGATACTACCTGCATCGCGCCAGTATGCAGGCCGATCACAACCCATTGCAGCGCGATATCCATTCCGTTTCCGGTCTGCTCGACAAGCTCTGTTCGGCACTGAATAAAGTCTATCAGCGCAAAGGCGTGGCGATAACGCTGGATATCTCACCGGAGCTGTCCTTTATTGGCGACCAGAATGACTTTATGGAAGTGCTGGGCAACGTGCTCGATAACGCCTGCAAGTACTGCCTGGAGTTTATCGAAGTCAGCGCTTTTCAAAGCGAAAATGCACTGCATCTCTATATTGACGACGATGGTCCGGGTATTCCCGAGAGCAAGCGCGATTTAGTGTTTGTCCGGGGTCAGCGTGCCGATACGCTGCGGCCAGGACAGGGCTTAGGTCTGGCGGTGGTGCGCGACATACTGGAACAGTATGATGGCAATGTCATCGCCACCAGCAGTGCGCTGGGCGGAACTCGTATGGAAGTGGTTTTTCAGCGCCAGGAAGTCGAACATCACCG
This sequence comes from Pantoea sp. F_5, assembly GCF_008631595.1. Classification (NCBI taxonomy): domain Bacteria; kingdom Pseudomonadati; phylum Pseudomonadota; class Gammaproteobacteria; order Enterobacterales; family Erwiniaceae; genus Pantoea; species Pantoea sp. F_5. The sequence goes on along the minus strand of NZ_VWUO01000002.1, from coordinate 202,257 downwards.
CGAGTAGAAAACCCTCAGGACTGTTATACTAGCTGGCATTTACAGCCCTAAGCGGAACCCTTGTATGGACTATCAGCTCGATATTAACTGGCCCGATTTTATTCAGCGCTACTGGCAGAAACGCCCGGTCGTGCTGAAGCGTGGTTTTAAAAACTTTGCCGATCCCCTTTCACCGGATGAACTCGCCGGACTGGCAATGGAAAACGAGGTGGACAGCCGCCTGGTCAGCCATCAGGACGGCAAATGGCAGGTCAGCCACGGCCCGTTTGAGAGCTATGATCATCTGGGAGAGAACAACTGGTCACTGCTGGTCCAGGCGGTTAATCACTGGCATGAACCCTCTGCCGCGCTGATGCGCCCTTTCCGCTTTCTGCCTGACTGGCGTGTTGATGACCTGATGGTGTCGTTTGCTGTGCCTGGCGGCGGCGTCGGCCCTCATTTTGATCAGTATGATGTCTTTATTATTCAGGGTACTGGCCGCCGTCGCTGGCGCGTCGGTGAAAAAGTGGCGCTGAAGCAGCACTGCCCGCACCCGGACCTGCTGCAGGTTGAACCGTTCGATGCCATCATCGATGAAGAGCTGGAGCCGGGCGATATTCTCTACATTCCGCCGGGATTCCCGCACGAAGGCTACTCGCTGGAAAACGCACTGAACTACTCCGTGGGTTTCCGCGCCCCCAGCGGTCGCGAGTTAATCAGCGGCTTTGCAGACTATGCCCTGGCCAATGAGCTGGGCAGCCTGCGCTTCAGCGATCCGGATGTGCCTGCACGTGATTGCCCGTCGCAGATCCTGCCGCAGGAAATTGAAGGCGTGCGCCAGCTGATGCTGGATGTAGTCAATCAGCCGGCGCAGTTTGAGCAGTGGTTCGGCGAATTCATTTCGCAGTCACGCCACGAACTCGACGTCGCGCCGCCGGAACCGCCTTATCAGCCTGATGAAATTTATGATGCGCTGCAACAGGGCGATGCGCTGAGCCGGTTGGGTGGCCTGCGTGTCCTGACGATTGGTGATGCTGTTTATATCAATGGTGAGCGGGTTGAGTGTTCACGCCCTGATGTGATGGCAGTTCTGGCGAATCACTATCGCATCACACTGGAGGATCTGGGCGATGCGCTGGATGATCCGGCCGTACTGGCGCAAATCGCCGGTCTGGTGAATGCCGGATACTGGTACTTCGGCGAGGAATAACCCGCAGCGCGTAACAGTGCGCTGCGGCTGAATCAGGCTCTCCTGCCGTCATGGCAAGAGAGCCTTTTTTTAATTTAATCCTTTTTCTGCGCGGCCAGCTCTGACAGACGCACAATCACTTCCACTGACTTCGCCATGATATTCAGCGACGCGAACTCATGCTTGCCGTGATAATTATAGCCCCCGGTAAAGATGTTCGGGCAAGGTAACCCTTTCCACGACAGCGATGACCCATCGGTGCCGCCGCGAATCGGTTTCACCACGGGTTCAATGCCGCAGTCACGCATCGCCTGCAAAGCCAGGTCAATGATATGCGGAAACGGCTCAACCTTTTCACGCATGTTGCGATAGCTGTTGGTGATCTCAACAGTGACCGAGCAGTCAGGGTGCAGGGTTTTGTTGATCTCTGCAGCGATCTGCAGCAGCGTCTGTTTACGCTGTTCGAAACTCTCTGTTTCAAAGTCACGAATGATGTAGAGCATCTCGGCGTGCTCGACGCTGCCTTTGATTTGATGCAGATGGTAGAAGCCCTCATAGCCGTCTGTGTACTGCGGTTTTTCGCTGGCCGGTACGGCCGCATGAAACTGGTTAGCCAGCTCCAGCGCATTGACCATCACGCCTTTGGCGGAGCCTGGATGCACGTTGTTACCGACGATTTTGACCGTAGCCGAGGCGGCATTGAAGTTCTCATACTCAAACTCACCCAGATCGCTGCCATCAATGGTGTAGGCCCAGTCGGCGGCAAACGCCTCCACATCGAAGTGTGAGGTGCCGCGACCAATCTCTTCATCAGGAGTAAAGGCGACGCGGATCGCGCCGTGTGGCGTATCGCTGTCAGCCAGCTGCGCCATCGCCGTCATGATCTCGGCGATACCCGCTTTATCATCCGCGCCCAGCAGGGTTTTGCCATCAGTAGTAATCAGGGTATGCCCAATCAGCTTGTGCAGCACCGGGAACATGACCGGTGACAGGACCTCGTTGCCATTACCCAGCGCAATGTCGCCACCGCGATAATCTTCGATGATCTGCGGATTCACATGTTTCGCTGTAAAATCAGGCGAGGTATCCATGTGGGAGATGAAACCGATAACTGGCGTCGGCCAGTCAACATTGGCGGGCAGCGTGCCCATGACGCAACAGTGATCGCTCAGGGTGACATCAACAAAACCCAGGGCCAGCAGCTCCTCCTGCAGCTGACGCGCCAGCGTCCACTGCCCTTCACTGCTGGGCACGTGGCGCGCCTGCGGCTTAGCCTGTGTCTCAACTGCCACATAACTTAAAAAGCGCTCAAGTAACTGTTCCATATCCCATCCTTTAAAAGTGACGTCCGGTATTATTCACAGACCCGCTGGTCACAACGTTGCGTAAAATCATTTGCAGACAGGTTAGCGCTGTCGGTGACCTTTGGGAAAGGAATAAGCCCGAAAAAAACGCCTGATTACGTGATTGTTGCGGCAAACCTCGCAATGTTGTTAACAGCCGGTCGAATTGCCGCGACCAGACGGGCAAAACATGGCAATGCCTTATTTTTCAGGTATCATCCGCCCCTCTTTGCTGGCTGGCTGCACTGAGCAGCTATGCTGTAACCTGTTCGACCTTAGACAGACTGAGACTAAAATGACGCAAACACGCGCACAGCAGGCGCTGGTTACGCTTTCTGGCATCAGTAAAGCTTTTGATGGTAAGACCATCATTGATGATTTTAACCTGACCATCCATCACGGTGAGTTCATCACCCTGCTCGGCCCGTCGGGCTGTGGCAAAACCACCATTCTGCGCCTGATTGCCGGGCTGGAAGCGGCTGATCGCGGCCGTATCTCACTAGATGATCAGGACATTACTGATACGCCGGCCGAACACCGTCACGTCAACACCGTGTTTCAGAGCTACGCGCTGTTTCCCCATATGACCGTGTCTGAAAACGTCGCCTTTGGCCTGCGGATGCAGAAAACCCCGGCGGCAGAAATTGAGAGCCGGGTTAAAGATGCGCTGGCGATGGTGCAGCTGGAACACTTTGCCGATCGCCGCCCGCATCAGCTTTCCGGCGGCCAGCAACAGCGTGTGGCGATTGCCCGCGCGGTCGTAAACCGTCCCAAAGTGCTGCTGCTGGACGAATCGCTCTCGGCGCTGGACTATAAGCTGCGCCGTCAGATGCAGAACGAGCTCAAAGCCCTGCAGCGTAAGCTCGGCATTACCTTTGTCTTTGTCACCCACGATCAGGAAGAGGCGCTGACCATGTCCGATCGCATCGTGGTCATGCGTGATGGCAAAGTAGTGCAGGATGGTACCCCACGCGAAATCTACGAAGAGCCCGAAAATCTGTTTGTTGCCCGCTTTATCGGCGAAATTAATGTCTTTGACGCTGAAGTACTCGCCAGCGACAGCACGCCAGACGTGCGGGCCCGGGTAGAGGGACGCGAGTGCGAGATCCACTGTACTTTCCCGGTCAGTGTGGGTGACCGGCTGCATGTTCTGCTGCGTCCGGAGGATCTGCGGGTGCAGGAGATGCATGATGACAGCGCATCAGATGGCCTGATTGGCTATGTGCGCGAACGTAACTACAAAGGCATGACGCTGGAGTCTGCGGTAGAGCTGGAGAACGGTAAGCTGGTTACGGTCAGCGAGTTCTTTAATGAGGATGACCCGGACGTTGATCACTCACTTAATCAGAAGATGGCCGTGAGCTGGGTGCCGGGATGGGAGGTGGTACTGCCGTATGAAGCTGACGCGTAATAGTTTTCAGAAGGGGGTCATCGCACTGATCGTCGGCTGGCTGGTGCTGTTCGTCTTTGTGCCCAATCTGATGATTTTTGTTACCAGTTTTCTGACGCGCGATGATGCCCACTTCGTCAGCGCGGTGTTGACCTTCAGTAATTATACCCGGCTGCTCGACCCGCTTTATGCGCAGGTGCTGCTGCACTCGCTGAACATGGCGCTGATTGCGACTCTCGGCTGTCTGCTGCTCGGCTATCCTTTTGCCTGGTGTCTGACAAAACTCACGCCGCGCCTGCGTCCGCTGATGCTGTTTCTGTTGATTGTACCTTTCTGGACCAACTCGCTAATCCGTATTTACGGCCTGAAAATTTTCCTCAGCCCCCGTGGCTGGCTGAATGATTTCCTGCTGTCGCTGGGGCTGATCGATAAACCGTTTCGCATCATGTATACCCCGGAAGCGGTGATCCTCGGGCTGATCTACATTCTGCTGCCGTTTATGGTGTTGCCACTCTACTCCAGCCTGGAGAAACTGGATAAACCGCTGCTGGAAGCGGCGCGCGACCTCGGTGCCGGTAAGCTGCAAACCTTTTTCCGTATTATTTTGCCGCTGACCATGCCGGGCATCATTGCGGGCTGTTTGCTGGTGTTGATCCCGGCAATGGGGCTGTTTTACGTTGCCGATCTGATGGGCGGCGCAAAGAATCTGCTGATCGGCAACGTCATCAAAAGCCAGTTCCTCAACATCCGCGACTGGCCGTTTGGCGCGGCTACCAGCATTGTGCTGACACTGCTGATGGGATTGCTGTTGCTGATTTACTGGCGCGCGGCGCGCCTGCTGAATAATCGGGTGGATTTAGGATGATGGCACGCCTGTTACGCGGCAGTTTTATGGCGATTATTTACGCCTGGTTCTACATACCGATTGTTATTCTGATCGTGAATTCGTTTAACGTCTCCCGCTTTGGCATTAACTGGCAGGGTTTCACGACCCGGTGGTACAGCCTGCTGCTGAACAATGACAGTCTGATTCAGGCGGCGCAGCACTCGCTGATCATGGGCGTGCTCTCAGCCAGCTGTGCCACACTGATCGGCGCACTCACCGCTGTCGCACTCTTTCGCTACCGTTTTCGGGGCAAGCCCTTTGTCAGTGGCATGCTGTTCGTGGTGATGATGTCGCCGGATATTGTGATGGCTATCTCCCTGCTGGTGCTGTTTATGCTGCTGGGCATTTCACTGGGCTTCTGGTCACTGCTTTTTTCCCACATTACATTTTGCCTGCCGTTTGTGGTGATTACTGTCTACTCACGTCTGAAAGGCTTTGATGTGCGCATGCTGGAGGCAGCCAAAGATCTGGGGGCCAGCGAAATCACCATTCTGCGCAAAATCATTCTGCCGCTGGCGATGCCAGCCGTCGCCGCCGGATGGTTACTGAGCTTTACCCTGTCGATGGATGATGTGGTGGTCTCTTCCTTTGTCACCGGTCCGACGTTTGAGATTTTACCGCTGAAGATCTACTCGATGGTAAAAGTTGGCGTCTCACCGGAAGTGAATGCGCTGGCCACTATTTTAATGCTGCTGTCATTGCTGCTGGTCGCGGCCAGTCAGTGGCTGCTGCGTGACAGAAATAAATAAGAGGATTGAGGATGAAAAAGAGATCTCACTGGCTGGCGGCAGGTGCGCTGTTGCTGGGTATGAACGTGGCACAGGCAGACAACAGTAACACCCTCTATTTCTACAACTGGACCGAATATGTGCCGCCGGGGCTGCTGGAGCAGTTCACGAAAGAGACCGGCATTAAAGTGATCTATTCGACCTATGAATCCAATGAGAGCATGTACGCCAGGCTGAAAACCTGGAAAGATGGCGCTTACGATCTGGTCGTGCCGTCAACTTACTTCGTGGCAAAAATGCGAAACGAAGGAATGCTGCAGAAGATCGACAAGAGCCAGCTCAGCAACTTCAGCAACCTGGATTCCGACCTGCTGAACAAACCCTTCGATCCTGACAATAACTATTCGATTCCTTATATCTGGGGCGCGACGGCAATCGGTGTCAACCCCGATGAGATCGACGTGAAAAGCGTCACCCGCTGGGCCGACCTGTGGAAGCCGGAATATAAACAGAGCCTGCTGCTGACTGACGACGCGCGCGAAGTGTTCCAGATGGCGCTGCGCAAGCTGGGATACTCCGGCAATACCCGCGATCCTGAGCAGATCAAAGCCGCTTATTCTGAGCTGAAAAAGCTGATGCCCAATGTGCTGGCCTTCAACTCTGATAATCCGGGTAATCCTTATATGGAAGGCGAAGTGAATCTTGGCATGCTCTGGAATGGCTCGGCGTATGTCGCACGTCAGGCGGGCACGCCGTTAGCGATCGTCTGGCCTGAAGAGGGCGGCATTTTCTGGATGGATAACCTGGCGATCCCGGCTAACGCGAAGAACAAGGCAGGCGCGCTGAAGCTGATTAACTTCCTGCTGCGTCCTGACGTCGCGGCGAAAGTGGCGGAAACCATCGGCTATCCTACACCGAATCTCGCAGCGAAGGCGTTGCTGCCACCCGCCGTGGCGAACGATCCATCACTCTATCCGCCTGCTGACGTGATTAAGCACGGTGAATGGCAGGATGATGTTGGCGACGCCAGCCTTCAGTATGAAACCCTGTTCCAGCAGCTTAAAGCGGGCCGCTAAAATTGATTAAAGGGGCGGTATTAGCCGCCCCGCTTACTTATACAATCCACGCAACAGCTTGTGGACAAACTCCGGCACCACTTCACTCGCCAGACCGTAATGCCGTTCGGCAAACTCGTTACCGACCTGGCTCGGCTCCAGGTTCAGCTCAACGGTATGCGCGCCCTGCAGTCTGGCCTCATGAACAAAGCCCGCGGCCGGATAAACATGGCCCGAGGTACCGATAGCGATAAAGTAATCAGCCTGTTCCAGTGCCTGGTAAATCTGCTCCATACCCAGCGGCATCTCGCCAAACCAGACCACGTGCGGCCGCAGCACAGAGGGGAACTGGCAGCAGGTGCAGCGATCGTCAGGGGTGATATCGCCGGTCCACTCAATCACCTGACCGCTGGTGACACAGCGCACTTTTAGCAGTTCACCGTGCATATGCAGCACCCGGTTGTTACCGGCTCGCTCATGCAGGTTGTCGATGTTTTGCGTGACCAGCAGGAAATTATCGCCTAACACCTGCTCCAGCTCAGCCAGCGCCAGATGGGCTGCATTAGGCTGGACGTCCGCTTCCTGTAGCTGCTGGCGACGCGCGTTATAAAAACGCTGCACCAGCGCGGGATCGCGTTGAAAACCCTCGGGCGTGGCAACGTCTTCAACGTGATGCTCCTCCCACAGGCCGTCAGCCGCGCGGAAGGTCCGGATGCCGGACTCCGCTGAGATGCCTGCGCCCGTCAGCACCACAACGTGCGGCAGAGGATGGGCGGCCAGTTCGGCCTGACGATCGCGCTCAAAAATGCGCTGGCGAAAGCGCTGATGCACTTTTCTCCGGGTTTTCTTCAGGCGGGCAAGTCGTATGCGGCGACGTGGTGTTCGCATAAAATCTCCTGGCGTAGCAGCTGCGGCGAGCTGCTCTGAACAGATTCCGGGTTAACCTCACCCGATAGTAACGGTTGCTGAGGGCATGACCCAACAGCAAAGGTCTTAAACAGATGCGGCGCGAAATCACTCGCGCCGCATTTTTATCACTGACCGCTTAATACCCGAGCCGGGTCAATGCGGCTGGCGCGTCTGGCGGGATACCAGCTCGCCAGCAGACTCAGCAGAATGGCAGTAATCAGTACTGAGAACACGTCAATCCAGTGCAGTTCCGAGGGCAGGAAATCAATAAAGTAGATATCTCCTGCCAGCAGATGATGACCGGTAATCGATTCCAGCCCACGCACCAGTGAGGTCAGGTTCAGCGCCACCAGCACGCCAGCCACCACGCCGCTGACGCTGCCCAGCAGGCCCGCCAGCAGCCCGTACCAGATAAAGATGGCACGGATCAGGCGGTCTTTCGCGCCAAGGGTACGCAGCACCGCAATATCGCTGCTCTTGTCCTTCACCGCCATCACCAGCGTGGAAACGATGTTGAAGCAGGCGACACCAATTACCAGCACCATCGCCAGATACATGATGGCGCGGATCATCTGAATGTCGCGGTACATATAGCCGTAGGTACCAATCCAGCTCTTAATATAGACATAGGAGCGGGTCGCTTCACCGGCATCGCGCACCAGTTTCACGGCCTGGAACGGGTCTGTCATCTTCAGCGCGATACCGGACACGCTGTCGCCCATTTCCAGATAGTGCTGCGCATCGGCCAGCGGCACCAGTGCCAGACTGTGATCGAGCATGCCGCTGAGTTGCAGGATACCGCTGACCTGCAGCCGGATGCGTTTTGGCTGCAGCAGTTTGTTATCGCCATCGTTGTTGGGGATCATGATGGTGATCCAGTCGCCCTGCTTCACCTTCAGCGATTCAGCAATGCCGCCGCCCAGAATGATCTGCTGCTTACCGGCGGCAAAAGAGGACCAGGCGTTATCGGCGACAAACTGTGGCAGCGCGCTGAGGCGTGGCTCCTGTGCCGGATCGACGCCCTTGACCTGCAGCGCTTCCAGCCGGGCTCCGCTCTCAATCAGGCCGGTGAAGTTAACGTAGGGGGCGGCGGCGGCAATGCCGGGCACCTTTTCAATCGGGGCGATCATCGATTGCCAGTGCTGAAACGGCTGATTCACCGCCTCGATTTCACCGTGCGGTACCACTGCCAGAATGCGGTTATTCAGCTCACGCTCAAAACCGTTCATGGCGCTGAGACCGATAATCAGCACCGCCACGCCCAGCGCAATCCCGATGGTGGAGATCACCGAAATCAGCGAGACCATGCCGCCACGACGGCGACCACGGCTAAAGCGCAGGCCCAGCAACAGGGATAACGACGAACCCATTACAGCGCTCCTGCCAGCGTAAGCTGATCGCTTAACTGACCATCACGCATCTCCATCTGACGCGTCATGCGTTTTGCCAGCATCAGATCGTGCGTCACCACCAGAAAGGCGGTGCCCTGACGGACGTTCAGCTCGCCCAGCAGTTCAAAAATGGCGTCGGCGTTGCGCGCATCCAGGTTACCGGTTGGCTCATCCGCCATCACCAGCCGTGGACGGTTGACCAGCGCACGGGCGATCGCCACGCGCTGACGCTCGCCGCCGGACAGTTCAGACGGCCGGTGCGCGGCACGATGGTCCAGACCGACTGCAGCCAGCATCTCACGGGCGCGTTCCTGCGCTTCCGCTTTCGCGATTTTGCCAATCAGCAGCGGCATCGCCACGTTCTCCAGCGCGCTGAAGTCCGGCAGCAGATGGTGGAACTGATAAATAAAGCCCAGCTCGCGGTTACGCAGCTCTGCTTTGGCCGACGAGGACATGGCGTTCAGCGACTGACCATCAAACACCACATCGCCCGACGTCGGCGCATCCAGACCGCCCAGCAGATGCAGCAGCGTACTTTTACCGGAACCGGAGCTGCCGACAATCGCCGTCAGTTCACCGGGCTGGAGGCTGAAAGCCACATTGCGTAGCACATCGGTCTGCACGCTGCCTTCCTGATAACGTTTGCACAGATCGCGGCACTGCAACAAAGGAGTGTTACTCATAACGTAAAGCCTCAGCAGGTTGAACGGCGGCAGCGCGCCACGAAGGATAGAGCGTAGACAACAGCGCCACAATCATCGCGCTGAGGGCGATGGTGACCACCTGCCACACATTGATATCAACCGGCAACGCGGCACCATCGAGGAACAGGCCAATCACCGGCATTAAATTGTTGAGCTGGCTGGCGAGCAGCACACCGAGCAGGGTGCCGAGCAGCGTGCCGATAATCCCGGCGCTGGCACCCTGCACCATAAACACCGCCACGATTTGCCGGCGCGTCAGGCCCTGGGTTTGCAGGATCGCCACTTCGCCCTGCTTCTCCATGATCAGCAGGCCTAATGATGTAATGATGTTAAAGGCGGCCACAGCGATAATCAGGCTCAGCAGCAGGCCCATCATGTTCTTTTCCATGCGCACCGCCTGGAAGAGATCGCCTTTGCGCTCACGCCAGTCTTTCCAGACCAGACCCGCAGGCAGCGTCTGCTGACTCAGGCTGTCAACCGATAGCGGTTTGTCCAGCCAGAGTCGCCAGCCGGTAATGTTCCCGGCCGGATAGCGCATCACGCGCGACGCATCCTGAAGATTAACCAGAATCTGATAACCATCGACTTCGCTGTTGGCAGCATAGGTGCCCGCCACGGTAAACAGACGCTGGCTCGGCACGCGTCCCATCGGGGTAAACTGGCTGACCGACGGCACCATCAGACGCAGCTGATCGCCACGTTTAACGCCAAGCTGTGACGCCAGCTGCTCACCGAGGATCACATTGTACTGCCCGGCCTGCAGCACGCTCTGCTGGGTGTTCACCAGAAAGGGCGTCAGCGGATCTTTTTCATCCGGCTCAATGCCCAGCATCACGCCAACCGAGACGCTGTGCGGGCTTTGCAGCACCACACTGGCGGTGGTCAGCGGCGCGATGCGGCTGACACCCTGCAGATTCAGCGAGTCAGCGGGTTGCTGTTGGGGGTTGAGACTGCCTTTGTCGCTGGTGATCAGCGCCTGAGGCATCAGGCCAAGAATATTGCCTTCGAGTTCACGCTCAAAACCGTTCATCACCGATAAAACAGTGACCATCGCCAGCACGCCGAGCGTAATGCCAATCGTTGAGAGCCAGGAGACAAAGCGACCGAAGCGATCCGATGCTCGTCCGCGCATGTAACGCAGACCGATAAATAGCGCGACAGGTTGATACATGGAATCCAGTAAGCCGTTGCCTGAAAATAGGTAGTGGGATGATAAAGGAGCGGCTCGCTTTATGAAACCTCTAACCCTCTGAGTCGGCAGCAAAGTTGCGTCAGGATACGTCACATCCACGACCAAAGCCGCAGAATAGACGATAAAGCCATCGCTTATTGGCTGATTATCCAGCGCCCTGGCGCGTAGACTACACTCTGTAACAGGATAAGAGGTAATTTATCGCACAGCGATAGAGGTAGCGACCATGTTGAAATTTCCCAAAGGCAGCATCGTTAAACATCAATCCGGGGAAATCAGAGGCGAAATCATCAACGTCTTTGAGCAGGGAAGCGCGCCAGCCGGCTACTACGTAAAGTGGGATGACGGCAACCTCAGCTATCATCCTGAGCAGGAGTTATCCTGGGCAAATATCGACCGCCCACGCATGTATTACACACAGCAATCCATAAAATAGAATGCCCGTTTAACCCCGTCGCTGCAGAGCGACGGCGGTTTTTTCTGATCCCTCGCCAGACTCGTCTATCCTCTCTCTATCCGCTGTATTACCGCCGACGCCCGGTAATGGCTGACCGATCTCCGGGTTCAGCGCGGCGCGGCAGGAAAATTGTGCCGCACAGGTGATCCCCCTGACATAATATGGAATGATTACGTCCTGGAAAAATGGAGCAACCCCGAGATCCCATGCCCGAACAGACTCGTTATACCCTGCCCGTTAAATCCGGCGACCACCGCCAGCTCGGCCAGCTCATCGGCGCTGCGCATGCGGTAGAGTGTGCCAGCATTACCGAACGTCATGCTGGCCCGGTATTAATGATTACCCCCGATACCCAAACCGCCCTGCGTCTGCTGGATGAAATCCGCCAGTTTACTGATCTGCCGGTGGTCCACCTCGCCGACTGGGAGACGCTGCCGTATGACAGCTTCTCGCCGCATCAGGATATTATCTCTGCGCGACTGTCGACCCTCTACCAGCTGCCGGTGATGCAGCGCGGTATGCTGATCATGCCGGTCAATACCCTGATGCAGCGCGTCTGTCCGCACAGTTTCCTGCACGGTCATGCGCTGGTAATGAAGCAGGGACAAAAGCTGTCACGCGACCGGCTGCGCGATCAGCTTGAGCAGGCGGGTTATCGTCATGTCGATCAGGTGATGGAGCACGGCGAATACGCCACGCGCGGCGCCCTGCTCGACCTGTTCCCGATGGGCAGCGATCAGCCCTATCGCATCGACTTTTTCGATGATGAGATCGACAGCCTGCGCCTGTTTGACGTCGATAATCAGCGCACGCTGGAAGCGGTGGCAGAAATTAACCTGCTGCCTGCGCATGAATTTCCCAGCGACAAAGCCGCCATTGAGCTGTTCCGCAGCCGCTGGCGCGAAATTTTTGATGTGCGCCGCGAGTCGGAGCACGTCTATCAGCAGGTCAGCAAAGGCACGCTGCCCGCGGGCATCGAATACTGGCAGCCGCTGTTCTTCGAGCAGCCGTTACCCAGCCTGTTCAGCTATCTGCCTGACAACACCCTGATTGTGAACTGCGGCGACCTCGAAGGCAGCGCCAGCCGCTTCTGGCAGGATGCTGAGGCGCGCTATGAGAATCGTCGCGTGGACCCGATGCGTCCACTGCTGGAACCGGTCACCCTGTGGCTGCGTCCCGACGCGTTAATGGGTGAACTGAAAGCCTGGCCGCGCATCCAGATGACCAATGAGGTGCTGCCCGCTAAAGCCGCGAATACCAATCTCGGTTACACCCCGCTGCCAGACCTCGCCGTTCAGGCGCAGGCGAAAGCGCCGCTCGACCATCTGCGGCAGTTTATTGAGACTTTCAGCGGTGCCGTGGTCTTCTCGGTCGAAAGTGAAGGCCGCCGCGAAAGTCTGCAGGAGCTGCTGGCACGGATTAAACTGCGTCCTCAGCCAGTGCATCGTTTTGATGAAACCGTCGACGATCGTTTCACGCTGATGATCGGTGCCAGCGAGCGCGGTTTTATCGATACCCAGGGTAACCGGGCGCTGATTTGCGAAAGCGATCTGCTGGGCGAACGCGTCAGCCGTCGCCGTCAGGATACCCGTCGCACCATCAACCCCGACATTCTGATCCGTAACCTGGCGGAGCTGCATCCTGGGCAGCCCGTCGTACATCTGGAGCACGGCGTGGGCCGCTATATCGGCCTGACCACGCTGGAAGCAGGCGGCATTGAGGCGGAATACCTGATGCTCTCCTACGCCAACGACGCCAAACTCTATGTGCCGGTTTCATCGCTGCACCTGATCAGCCGCTATGCGGGCGGGGCTGACGATAACGCCCCGCTGCATAAACTGGGCAGTGACGCCTGGTCACGCGCGCGGCAGAAAGCGGCGGAGAAAGTACGCGATGTAGCGGCTGAGCTGCTGGATATCTATGCCCAGCGCGCCGCCAAAACCGGCTTTGCCTTTAAGCATGATCGTGAGCAGTATCAGCTTTTCTGTGAAAGCTTCCCGTTTGAGACCACCCCCGATCAGGCACAGGCGATCAACGCCGTGCTGAGCGATATGTGTCAGCCGCTGGCGATGGATCGACTGGTGTGCGGTGACGTGGGCTTTGGTAAAACAGAAGTGGCGATGCGCGCGGCGTTTCTGGCCATCGAGAACCACAAACAGGTGGCCGTACTGGTGCCGACTACCCTGCTGGCACAGCAGCACTACGACAACTTCCGTGACCGCTTCGCCAACTGGCCGGTTCGCATTGAGATGCTTTCCCGCTTCCGTACCGCCAGAGAGCAGGCGCAGGTGCTGGAACAGGCCAGCGAGGGTAAGATCGACATTTTGATCGGCACCCACAAACTATTGATGAGTGACCTCAAGTGGCACGATCTCGGCCTGCTGATTGTCGATGAAGAGCACCGGTTTGGGGTGCGTCACAAAGAGCGCATCAAGGCGATGCGTGCCGATGTGGACATCCTGACCCTGACCGCCACGCCGATCCCGCGCACCCTGAATATGGCCATGAGTGGCATGCGCGATCTTTCCATTATCGCTACCCCGCCTGCCCGCCGTTTAGCGGTGAAAACCTTTGTCCGTGAATATGACGACGTGGTGATCCGCGAAGCGATTCTGCGTGAAGTTCTGCGTGGCGGACAGGTCTACTACCTCTATAACGACGTTGAAAATATAGAGAAAGCGGCGCAGCGTCTCAGCGATCTGGTGCCGGAAGCGCGGGTGGCGATTGGCCATGGACAGATGCGTGAGCGTGAGCTGGAGCGGGTGATGAACGATTTCCATCATCAGCGTTTCAACGTGCTGGTCTGTACCACTATCATCGAAACCGGGATCGACATTCCGACCGCAAACACCATCATCATCGAGCGGGCCGACCACTTTGGCCTGGCGCAGCTGCATCAGTTGCGTGGTCGCGTCGGTCGTTCGCATCATCAGGCGTATGCCTGGCTGCTGACGCCGCATCCGAAGGCGATGACCGCAGATGCGCATAAACGCCTGGAAGCGATCGCCTCACTCGAAGATCTGGGCGCCGGTTTTGCGCTGGCAACCCACGACCTGGAGATTCGCGGGGCTGGCGAGCTGTTGGGTGATGAGCAGAGCGGACAGATGGAGACGCTGGGCTTCACGCTCTATATGGAGCTGCTGGAGAATGCTGTTGATGCGCTGAAAGCGGGTCGCGAGCCGTCACTGGAGGATCTCACCAGCAACCAGACAGAGGTGGAACTTCGCATGCCAGCGCTGCTGCCCGAGACCTTTATCCCGGATGTCAGCACCCGTCTTTCACTTTATAAGCGCATCGCCAGCGCGGAGGTTGAAGAGGAGTTGCAGGAGCTGAAAGTTGAGATGATCGACCGCTTCGGCCTGCTGCCTGACCCTGCACGTAACCTGCTGGATGTGGCGATAATCCGTCTGAAAGCCCGCGCGGTCGGTCTGCGTAAGATCGAAGCGAGCGACAAAGGCGGCTATTTTGACTTTGCGCCGCAGAACAAGGTCGATCCAGCATGGCTGATTAGTCTGCTGCAGAAAGAGCCGCAGCAGTGGAAACTGGATGGGCCAACACGCCTGCGGTTTACCCGCGAACTGTCGGAAAGAAAAATCCGTATGGATTGGGTACAGGGCTTCGTTTCACAACTGGCTGAGCATCAGGCGTAACGCCCCTGCCCGCGCCTTACTGAGCGGGTCGGTAAGCGCGGGAATGAGATGACAAAAAAGGCGCATCCTTAAGATGCGCCTTTTTCATTACGTCGTGCTGTGTGGCCGCGAGTGCGGCAAAGCTTTGCCCAATTACGCCTGGTCACCGTTAAGAATCAGCTGACCATTGCGATCCAGTGGAATACGCGTGCCGGGGTCATTTTCCATACGGATTTTACCCTGCTGATCGCCTATTTTATAGGTCACGTCATATCCCAGTTTTTTCTCTTGTTTATCGTACACTGTTTTGCAGCGCTGTTCGGTTGTGGTGTAGGTATCACGATCCTGCAGTCCGCCCTGGACCTGATTACCTGCATACCCGCCCGCCAATGCACCTGCTACCGTCGCAACATCCTTACCACGACCGCCACCAAACTGGTGACCCAGCACTCCACCTGCCACTGCACCTAATACAGAGCCAGCAATACGGTTTTCATCCTGTACGGCCCGACGGTGCGTCAGTGTGACATTACGGCACTCCTGACGTGGCTGTTTAATGCTCTCTTTGATTGGCGTTGCAGCCAGTACCTGAGCGTATTGAGGACCGCGATCAAACACGTTCATGCCTGCTACGGCGGCAACACCCAGTGCTGCTGCCACACCAATACCGATACCCGCTAACATTGATTTATTCACAGGAAGTTCCTCCTGAAAGTGTTACCGCGCAATCCTGCTGTTAAAGCATCCTCGTTAACTGAGGTATAACCGGCGTGCGCGACGCGCCGTGTTTGTTGAGATGAAGTTTTACAGATGGACCGAAAATGCAACATCAGATAAATGGAGGAAATTGGTCACTTTGCTATCAGGGCCAGTTTTTAGGAGAGTTCTGAGGTGGAGAGAGCAGGATTAGCAGCACTCTGTTAGCGTGCATAAAATTATCAGAATCAATGGAGTAACCGTGGTCGCAGGAAATTTTAAACAAGCAATTCTGTCATTTTTACAAATCAGGATAATGTCTGAGCCGATGTCGCGCAGAAGATAATTTTTCGGGCTGTGATAGCAACGCAGAACAACCCTGGCCTGCCGGCCAGGGTTGCGGGTTTTAACATCAAATCAGAAACGGTAGCCGATACCGATGTTGAAACCATTGATAGCAACATCTTCGTTATATTTCACGCGAGTACCTTCATAGCCAACACTCACAGAGAGGTTGCTGACTGGATTCACAACAATACCTGCGCCCCAGGCAAAAGAGGATTTATTTTCGCTATATTCTTCGGAATAAGCTCCGAGATAAGTCACGTGCTCATCCACTTTAGTATGGGCAACACCGATCAATCCATAGAAGCTGACATAGTCATTGATGCGATAGGCCGGACCAGCCATCAGTGAATAATATTTCACTTTAGTTTTGCCGTCATACCCGCTGACATCGCCATAAAAATCTTCACGCTCAGAAAAACTTTGATCGCCTTTCAGATAGCTGAACGAACCAATAACGCTGAGAGGAGAGTTCCACTCATAGCGATACTGAACATTGACACCGCGAATATTTTTGAAGTCATCAACTTTGCTTTGAGCATAGCCGATCGAGACAGTGTGATTATCAGCCAGCGCATTGCTGCCCACGAACATACCGCCACACAGTAATGCCAGCATCGTTAATTTAGAGGTCATCTGGTTAATTCCTTTTCATAATTTAACATTATTTCCCTGCGCTTATCGCAGGACTTCGTTCCCTGAATCACCCATACCCGACGGACTGGTTATCGTTTTATCAATCCGCCTGTACCGGCCAGGAATTTCCTGTAGCGCTCCGCGCCTTATGCTCAGATAGGGTCGGAGTGCATCTGTTTATACCCGGATGTTTTAAAACAGGCTGACCTGTGGAAATCTGGGATTTAAATCCCACTCGTTCACAATGGCATTTCGTTCATTTAATTTGAGTTAAGTCAGGGATTTCACCACCTGAATAACTAATGTACTTTATTTATTAATCCATTTTCAGGGCATCATTAGACCAAAAATAATCAGAGGTATCAAGATCGCATCGCCACAAAAAAGGAAAATCACCGAAAATATTATCGCTAATACATCCAGAAACCACAAGGTTTTATACCGGCTATTAACACGGATTCTAAATCTGACCGCAAGGTTCCCCTTTATTCAGACTCTGAGTTACAGATCTATTTAAATTGACCTGTATGGAAAATAGCAATTGGCGAGTTACACCTGCACTTATTCAAAAATGCTGACTGAAACCGACTGCCAATGCTTATGCTCCCACCAGTGTGCTCTGTTGTACAGTACACATAGTTCCCAATGTTGCCGGAGTTCTGCAATCTGATGCCGGAACGATTTTTATTTACTGTAGCTATGGAGGCTGTCAATGATCCCTTCTGCCGGATGTGCTCATCCGCAGTCATGTTACAGCTGCATCACGTCGCAGCCTTTATTACCGACTTTTGTGGAGGCAAGGCGTAATCAGTAAGACAGAAGGAGGGCTGGTTAATGCGGAATCATAGTGTGATATTCAGCCGGGAAAGAATATTCCGTAAGGCGATATAAAGAAGGGATAAGCAAAATGCAGATCGGAAAAAAAGAATCCGTTTATCAGAGACGGCTCGCAGTTTACTACTTCGCTTTCAGCGAGTTTACACGGCGGAAGGTGTATATTTGAACAGGTAAAAACGGAACAGGAAGCACATAACGAGAG
The DNA here is from genome assembly GCF_008631595.1 of Pantoea sp. F_5. Lineage (NCBI taxonomy): Bacteria > Pseudomonadati > Pseudomonadota > Gammaproteobacteria > Enterobacterales > Erwiniaceae > Pantoea > Pantoea sp. F_5. The sequence goes on along the minus strand of NZ_VWUO01000002.1, from coordinate 184,689 downwards.
ATTTTTTAGCGCGGGCTGAAGGTGGTGGAACACCGACAGCCCGCTGACCACAACCAACTGATAAGGAGTTGATCATGGCTGATACGCATCATAAGCCAGAGACGCGCATACCCACAACTACCGCCAGCGAATCGCAGGTGCATTATTACAAAGTGGGATACCGGCCTAATAAAGGCCAGCCGAACCCGCTGCCACAACTGACCATTAAAGGTCGCTGGCTGGAAACGCTGGGATTTACGACCGGGCAGAAGATCGAGGTGGTTACCGGGCCGGGACAGTTGATCATCCGGCTGGCGACTGAAGGATAACCGTCTGACTTATAAAGTAAAAACCCCAACCAGTTGGCTGGGGTTTTTACTATTTGAAAGGATAGTTGTAATGCTCTGGGATCTTATAGTTTTCAGGAAAATCTTCTGTGTTTGGAAGCAGGGTAAATCTATCAACATCCTCCCCTGCCTGATAAAAAACGCCATATATTCCTGATAAGAAAGTTGATATACGTAGCAACGCTGCCTGTATTGCTAACTCGTCATTATTTTCTTTCGCATTAAAAAAAAGTTCAATTGTCAAGTTAAGATTATTTATATCTCTCTGAATGCTTTCAACAATTGAATAATCTTCTGATAAGTAAATATCGTCTGCATCAAGCTCTTCTGATGACCTCTGTTTTAATAACTCCAGATAAGCATCTTTGAATTTATCAAGCATACTAATATTAATCATTTGGGTAACCTCCGTCCTTCAGCTCTGGCTGCCTTAGTTTTTTGCATCATTAAACGAACCATCAAGATTAAGGACTGCTTTTACTTTTGTCCCTGTACTATCAAAAACCTCAATATGATCTTTATGTTTAGCATCTAGGTAAAATTGATCACCCTTTTTAATATAATCACCGACCGATTTATTTGCTTTATAGACAGCTTGCCCCTGATATTGCTTACTAGTTTTCTTAGATAATTCTTTAATTTCGCTGCCAAAGCCAGACTGTTTAAAAAACTCGCCGATATTTCCTACGGCTCCAGCATTAGGCACATGTGGGACTTTTTTACCCGGCAATATAATCCCGGCCAGCATCCCGCCAGTCGCTTCCAGCGCCGCCTGATTACCTTCCGATGCCTGCACAACCATGTCTTTTACCGCAGACCAGTTATCACTGCTCATCAGCGCCTTCACGCTGTCTGCCACCGCCTGATTTTTACCGGCCAGGTCATTAAGCGCCGTACCGCAGTAACTGTCCCCGGTAGCACATGAGGCCAGCGCCATTGCTGCGTCAGCAGCGTAATCCGCTCCACCTAATGCCGCATCACCGGTATCGGCAAGAGCATTGATAATGCCGTTGGCGATGGAAGAAGTTGTACCCTCACCCAGCTTTTCCCTGACCTGATATTTCAGGGATTCAGCGGCCTGTTTCGCCGTTGCCCGCGCCTGGTCACCGCTCAGCGAGTTGAACTCGAGCGCGTTCTGTCCTGCCTGCGCCCCCGCCACCGTATCCGCCGTGCTGTCACCCACTACGCCGCCCGCCAGGCCCGCCGCCAGCGTCCCCAGCGCGCTGATGGTCTGGCGCTGCTCCTCACTCAGCTCCTCACGCTTAACCCCCGGATACATCTGCTGCGCGATATATTCGCCCATCACCGCGCCCGATGCACCCGCCAGCGCAGCATTGCCCGATGCGTATGACGTCACCGCACCCACCACCGCGTGCGCTATCAGGTTCGCCTGAACGTTCACCACATCCTTACCGTCCGGGCCTTTCGTGGTCGTCAGCGTATGTATCTGCTCCGCCAGGTACGGCGCGGCCGTGCCGCTCACGGCCTGCGCCACGCTGCCCCCCGCCAGCCCCTGTATCGCCGCCGTCGCCGCGCTGATACCCTGCTGCACCGCCCCGCCGGTTCCCATTCCGCTGTCCAGCATCGCCTGGTTCTACAGCGTCTGATGAATCTGTCCGTTGAGTCAGGTAAGTAACAGTAGCAAGATGTGGACGCGAACTTAGCAGCGGATAACGTTGAAGTAATTATCGGTGACCATAGGTTTACCGGTTTGAGTATTACTCTGTATTAAAAGTAATAAACAGCCGGAAATTATCGCTGTCCTGTTATGCTCCGGTTTCAGTTGGAGAAACCCACTGAATTAGTGACTTAATGCTACAAATCCCGGCTGGCTAGCCGGGATGAGCTATGTGATTATTTTATTGATATTTAGGATATCCCTCCTCAAGTCGTCATTAATTTCTGAGGGAGGTAGTTGGTTTACAATTTTCTGTATTTGGGTAAAAATATCCACCTGATCTTTTAGCTCATTTTCTTTTATCGTCGATATTGCAGCTATTAGTTCACCATCGTAATACTCTCCAGCTAGCGGATCATTTTTTAAAATCTCCAAAACTCGCGGCATTAATTGAGCTATACATATTTCCTGCCGAATTGCACGACATAGATCTTCCACAGTTAGCTCTTCAATAGGTGTATCAATTACACCTTCGAACCAGAGTTCAAGCGGAGACTTCTGACTTAAATCTTTAGCTATATTAATATTTCCTATTAATTCACGAAAAGTCATTATATCCCATGTCCTTTTAAAGCTGATTCTATTTTATTAATGGCATCCGTTGCTCTGCCATAAGCAGCTTGCGCTTCGGAATTATTTACGTTCTTTAACGTATCCGCATGATTCCTCAATCCTCTGAGCGTATTCTGCATTTCCTGCATATGATCCCAATGCCCTCCGCTTTCTTTAGGGACTGGATTACCATCCATATCCTTAAGTGTCCCAGTTATATCATGATCTTTCAGGGCATTTTTTATTGTATTATCAATTTTCCGGATAGCACTTTCTTGCTTCTGATTGAGCTTTTGTACAGGTTTTTCATTTTGCTGCTTAGGATCATTTTCTGGAGGTGGTGGTGTTACACTTCCTGATCCGGTTCCTCCCAGCTCCGCTTTCTCAGCATCCGTCAGATCCTTCGCCACATTTGGATCGCGCGATTTGGCAGCCTCATCACGCGCTTCAACGATTGCACGACCATCAGTAATCGGTGGCGTATCCGCCTCAGTTCCTGACCCTTTCAGGGTCTTATCCAGTTCCGATGCAATTTTGTTATTCGCATTCAGAACTACCTTATCACCAGGACTCAATGGCAATCCCGGAACGGGTACCGGCACAGGCCTAGGCAGGAGAAGACTATTATTTTCCAGCGCATTTTTACCCGCCTGCGCGCCCGCCACCGCACCGCCCGCGCTGTCTCCGGCAATGCCGCCCGCCAGGCCCGCCGCCAGAGTGCCCAGCGCGCTTATCGTCTGGCGCTGCTCCTCACTCAGGTCCTCGCGCTTAACACCTGGATACATCTGCTGCGCGATATATTCGCCCATCGCAGCGCCCGAGGCACCGGCCAGTGCCGCATTGCCCGATGCGTATGCCGTCACCGCGCCCACCACCGCGTGCGCTATCAGGTTCGCCTCAACGTTCACCACGTCCTTGCCGTCCGGGCCTTTCGTGGTTGTCAGCGTATGTATCTGTTCCGCCAGGTACGGCGCGGCCGCGCCGCTCACGGCCTGGGCGATGTTGCCCCCCGCCAGCCCCTGTATCGCCGCCGTCGCCGCGCTGATACCCTGCTGCACTGCCCCGCCGGTTCCTATTCCGCTGTCCAGCATCGCCCGGTTGTACAGCGTCTGGTACACCTGACCGGTGATGTCGGCCGTGGTGGGTTCCTGACCCGGATTCGCTTTGCGCCACTGCGCTTCGGCGTCCTTCCTCTGGTCCGGCGAGATGTTCTTCATCTTCTCCGTGGCCGCCTTCGTCGCCGCTATCTCGCCCTGCGTCCGCGCGATATCGCCCGCCTGGCTGCCGATTTCTGCCAGCAGCTGCGCCGTCTCCATCCGCCGCTGCTCTTTATCCTTATCGAAGATTTTATCCAGCCCCGGATTCGCCCCCTCTGCGTCGCGGCTCAGCGCCGACACGTCCTGCGTCTGCTTCGCCTTATCGCGGATAACAATCGTGCCGTCGCTTACCGCCGACTCCGTCACCAACGAGGCGCTGCCGCTGCCGTTCAGCCCCGCCAGCAGGCCGTTCGCCATGTTGCCCTCAAACTGGCTGCCGATGCTGCCGCCGGTGCTCATCCCCACGCTCTGGTGTTCGGTTTTGTAGTCCGCGTGGTTCTCTATGTTGCTGAAGCCCAGCGTGCCGGTGTCGAGCCGGTTTTTATCCGCGCTGGCGGTGGAGCTGATGACCGCACCGTTAAGCTGGGTGTGCTCACCGGCGGTCACGTCAAAGCCGCCCTTACCGGCAAAGATGCCGGTCTGCTCGGCCACGCTCTGCCAGTTGCTGTGCATTTTGTCCTGGCTGAGGTTCACGCTCGCCGACCCGGTCATCGAGCCGAAGGTGAAGCTGCCGCCCGCGCTGGCGTTCTGCTGCTTACTGTCGTAGCGGTCGCTGTCCTGCTCTGAGGTCAGCGTCAGGTTGCGGCCGGTGTCGACCTTCACGCTGTCGCCGCGCACCTGAGCGCCCGTGAGCGTGGTGTCGCGCCCGGCGTTCAGGCTCAGCCCGTTGCCCGCCGTGAGCGTGGTCCCGGTGTGGGTCAGCCCGTTGCCGTTTGCGCGGCCTTTGCCCGCGTTGACGCTGGCCGACACGCTGATGCCGTAGCCGCCCGATCCGGCAGTCAGCCCGATACCGGCGCTGCCGCCCCTGCTGCTGTTGGTGCTGTCGGTGCGCTCGCTGTTCTGCGCCGAGAGCAGGCTGATGTCGTTTTTCGCCGTCAGCCCGAGGTCGCCCCCCGCCTGCAGCTGACTGCCCTGCACGAGGATATCGCCCGCGCTGCCCGGCTGCGCGCCGGTGGCGGTGATGTTCAGGTTACCGCCCGCACCCAGCGTGCTGCCCTGCGCCTCGCGGCTTTCGGAGCGGGTCTCGCTTTTCGATGACTGGCTGCCGTAAGAAAGACTGATCCCGACCGAGCTGGTGGAGCCTTCGTCATAGCCTTTATCACCCGGTTTGAGGCCCGAAGCGGTGTTTCTGGCGTTCGCCGCGTCGGTCTGCGCGCCGTCCATCTGGTAAGCCTGCGCGGCCTGCGCCGCAGTCAGCGCCGCCCTGGTCCCCTGCAGCGCCTTCAGCCGGCCATCATCGCTCTCATCGGCGGTGCGGGCGGTCTGAACCGCCGTGTTCAGCGCCGCGCCCACCGTCCCGGACAGCGCCAGCGTCAGGCCGCTCTGTTTCTGCTCGGTCTTCGTCAGCACGGTATGGCTGTTTTCGGCGGCGCTGACGGTCACGTCGCTGCCGCTCACGGAGAGATCTTTACCGGCGATGACGTCGCTGCCGTGCACGGTAAGCTGATTACCGGCGCTGAGGATCACGCTGCCATCGCTGCTGCCCACCGTACTGCCCCGGTTAAGTGCACCGCTGGCGTCGGTGCTGCTCTTCTGCATCGCCTGACCCACGGTGAAACCGATGCCGCCGGTACCCATCAGGCCCGATTTTTTCTCCTCGCGCTGATGCACTTCATTATTCGTTTCTGTGGCGGTCGTGATGCTGAGATCGCGGCCCGCCGTCAGCGCCACATCCTGCGTACCGGCGACGTTGCTGCCGGTCACGGCAATGTCGCGGCCCGCCTGAAGCCGGACGCTGTCACCGCTCAGCGTGGTGCTGAGCGCCTCGCTGCTGTGCAGCTCGTCGTGAGTTTCCAGACTGCTGCCCGACAGCAGCCCTTTGCTGGACTGCTTACTGTGTTCGGTGAGATCGGTCCGGCTGTTGCCCTCGCTGAGCACGATGTCGCGTCCGGCACTGGCGGTCAGCGCACTGCCGGCCGTGACGTCAGCGGCGGTCGCGCGGATATCCTGTCCGGCACTCAGCTGCAGTGCGCCACCGGCGCTGATGCGTGTCCCGGCGTCGCTCTGCTGTGACAGGCGACGGTAGTTGCTGCTGTTCCAGCTGTCGTCTTCACTGTGCTGCGTGCTGAGGGTGCCGAGCGTCAGGTCATTGCCCGCCTGAATCGTCGTGGTACTCTTCTCTCCGGCGTTGCCGATATCGCTGGCAGCCAGAGTGATATTGTTCAGTGCACTCAGTGTCAGCGCACCGTCACTGCCCTGCACGTAGATACCGGCCGGACGATCGATCCAGCGGTCGGTGCCGTCGCCGCGCAGCGTGGACTGGCTGGTGATGTCGCGCCCCGCCAGCAGCGTAAGCTGACTGTCGCCACGCAGGGTGCCGCCGAGGTTAGTGATATCCTGACGGGCGGTAAGATTAACGGTGTTGCCGCTGATGTAACCGCTGTTGGTCAGCGACTGCGCCGTCAGCTGCGTCACATCGCGTCCCTGAATGGTCCCGCTGTTGGTGATGTCGTTACGGGCGTTCAGCGCCACGCTACCGCCCCCGATCAACGCGCCGTCGCCGGTTAAGTCACCCTGTTTTACCTTGGCATAAACCTGCGGCACCAGCACGGTCTGCTGTGTGCCATCCGCCAGCGTTACGGTCTGGTTCACCAGCCAGACGATGTCGCTGGTGAGCAGTGCCATCTGTGCCGGGGTCAGCGCCACGCCGGGTTCCAGGTTGTAGGCTTTGCCAAAGGCTACCCCATTATTCATCAGCCCGCGATACTGATCTTCATCGCTGCCATACCCGCTGATATAGCGGTTGCCGGTCAGCTGAATAATCTGATTGCGTACCAGCCGCTGCTCGTAATAACCATCACCCAGCCGCTTCAGAATCCGGCTGCTGTCGGTGGTCAGGGCATTCTGCATATAGTCGCTGCTGAGCCACTGTTTCTGATTCACAAAGCGCGGATCGGTCTCGACCAGATAGGGGCTGCCACTGCCAGGCTGCAACTGATAAAGGCTGTTATCCGGCAGACGGATGTCCGGTGAGACAGCGCGGATCACCGGCGTAATCGTCTGTCCGTCGACCACCGTCGCGGGCAGCGTCAGCGAGAACTGCTGCCCGGCAGGTAACAGCAGCGGCCGGTCTTTGAGGCTGCCGAGTTTGTCCAGCGTCAGTGTGCTGTCATAGCGTAATCCGGCGGGCAGCAAGGTACTGCCGCTATCCGTGGCACTCAGCGCCACGGCGGTAACCGCCTGCTGAAGAGAAGGCGAGCCAATACTGTCGGCCTGCGCAGTAACGTTCTGCTGCTGCCGGTTGCCGGTCTGATAGCCATTGCCCTGCGGCGCGGCATTCGCCTGCCAGCTCAGCGTCTGCAGATCGATGGTTTCCGTTACGGGGGCCGGGCGATAGGTTTTCCGATCCTTGCCCTGCGAGGTTTCGGTCCCACCAAATTTCTTTTTCTTCTTCTTCGCGTACCAGCGTACCGATTTCCCGTCGTCCGTGGTGACGCGCGTTCCTTTTGTCGCCTGATTATTCAGCTCACCTATCTGACCGCCCAGCACGGCTCCCGCGACAATCTGACTGTCCTGATTATTGAGACGGCCGGCGCTAAAGGTCATGTTGCCGCCCGACAGGATTTTGCCCGGATCGCTCTCTTGGATCTGGGTTTCTTTCACTACCCTTCGGTAGTCATACTCATAAAACTCGCTGCCACTGGTGCCATCCGGCATTTTTGCCGTGTGTACGCCATATTTATTTTTTTTGCTGATATCCACTTTGGCCCAGTCGAAGCGGTCAGTATGGCCTTTGAGCACCGCGTCATGGTGCTGGCTATCTTCCGTCGTAACGACCTGTGTAGTCAGATGACGGTTGGTATTGTTGATTTCCGCCATGCTGATCGTGGCATCCTGCCCGGCCTCAATGGTTGCCCCGTCATTGTTGAGCTGCTGCCCCTGTCCGGTAGCCTGATAATTCGCATCCAGCTGGCCGCCAATATGCAGATCGCCATCACTGTAAATCAGCGCATGGTCACGGTTATTCAGGGTGCCCGCCCCGATATCCAGCCGCTGTCGGGCAGCAATCACCGCCGCTTTGCCCTCTTCGCTGAGGTTATTGAGCAGCGAAGCCGCAATGGCAATGTGATCGCCAAAGATGCGACCGGTGCCGCTGTTATTCAGAATGCCCGCCACCAGATGCGTCAGATCACCGTCAATCAGACCCCGATTATTCAGGGTATCCGCTGCCGTGATGTCGGTCTGTCCGCCGCTGATCTCACCACCTGCCTGATTGTTGATGTTCTGTGCGGTCAGGAACAGCGCCTGCTGGGCCGCGAGGGTGCCGTCGTTGATGACGTCACCCGCTGTCGTCAGGCGCAGTGTGCCGTTGGCTTTGACCGCCGAGGTATTGTGGAAATCACCCGCCAGGGTGATGCCAAGATCACCCTGCGATAACACCTGCCCGTCGCCGCTCAGTGCAGCGGCGTTGATCTGCGCGTCGTGATCGGCGATCAGGGTGCCCTGCTGGTTGTTGATAGTCAGCGTCTGACCCGGCGCATTATTGATGGCCAGCATCCGACGCTGCTGGATTTTAGAGGCAGCAGACCGGGCTGGCGCACTCTGCTGGATGGTCAGGGTATCGGCGGAGGAGATCAGCCCGCTGACGTTGTCCAGCGCCTGCTGCACGATCAATGCCAGCCGCTGATTTGCACGTAACGCACCCTGGCTGTTATCCAGGGTATCGGCTTCGAGGGTTAAGCTGCCCGCTTCGATCCCTTTGCCGCTCAGTCGGGTATCGCGGTTGATCAGCGATGGCGTGGTAATCGTCATCTGCTGGCCGCCCTGAATCAGCCCGCTGCGGTTATCCAGCTGCTGGCTCAGCGACAGTAAGCCGTCACCGACGCTTTGCACCAGCCCGTTACTGTTGGTGAGCTGACCTGCCGTCAGTGATAGCGTGCCTGCCGAGAGGAGTTTGCCTGTCTGATTAAACAGCGCATTTTGTCCCGCATTGAGCGTCAGATCGGTGCCGCCCTGTATCTGCCCCTGCTGGTTATCCAGCGCGCCACTGTCGATGTGAAGGTTACCGCCACTGGCAATTAGTCCGCGCTGGTTAGCCAGCGTCTGGCCGGATGTGTTAAGGGTGATATCCCCCGCCGACTGCAGTTTACCGTCACTGTTGTTCAGTGCCTGACCGCTGAACAACAGCCCGCCATTACCTGCGATTTGTCCCTGACTGTTGTTCAGCTCAGTGGCATTGATCGTGGCCTGGTTTCCGGCGGCAATAAAGCCCGTCTGGTTATCAATCGCACCACTGCGCAGATCCAGACTGTTCAGGGCAACGATACCGCGCTGACTGCCACTGTCGCGATTGATCAGGGTGTGGCCCTGGGTGTCCAGCGTCATGTCGCTGCCGGCCTGTAACAGACCGCCCTGGTTCTGCAGCTCGCCACTGGTGAGATCAAGCCGTCCTTTACCGCCCGTCAGCGTGCCGGACTGGTTGTGAATGTCGCCTGCCGCAATCTGTGCCCCTTTACTGCCGGTGATAAAGCCGCGCAGGTTATCCAGCGTGCCGCTGTAGAGCTTCAGGATACCCGCACTGAACAGGCCGCCTGCCGCTCCACTGTCACGGTTAATGAGATCGTTGCCATGGGTATCCAGATTGAGATCGCCACCCGACTCAATCCTGCCTGCACGGTTGTTGAGCATCCCGCTGTCCAGTTGCAGCGTGCCTTTAGCGCCCAGTTGCCCCTGCTGATGATCGAAGGTCTGCTGATGGGTGTCGATGCGGACATTCTGGCCCAGCATCACCCCGTTCTGGCCATCGATCTGGCCCGTGGAGAGGAGCAGATCGCCACCCGCCACAATCCCCCCTTGTGCACCGCTGGCAGTGTTGGTCAGCTGCGCGCCGTGGGTGTCCAGCGACAGCGATGCACCGGACTGGATAAGGCCGCGCTGATTATCGAATGCGCCACTGTTCAGCGTGAGTGCGCCATCCGACAGCAGCGTGCCGTCACCGTTGGTCACACCTGCACTACTGATCGTGGCTGCCGAAGCCGCTGCTATTACGCCATTCTGGTTATCAAGGTCGCCGCTGGTGAGGGCAAGTGCGCCGCCGCTGACTATTCCGGCTTTACCGCTGTCACGGTTGATCAGTGCCTTGTCGTGAGTATTGATCGCCAGATCGCCGCCGGACTGCACCAGGCCGGTGCTATTGTCCGTTTTACCGCCGGAGATCTTCAAATCGCGCCGGGCCACCAGATTTCCGCCGGTGTTATCGATCTGGCCCTGTTGGGTGTCGAGGTTTACCCCCTCACCGAGCACGGTTCCGCTGTGGTTATCCAGTCCCTGGCTGCGCAGGGTAAGTTGCTGGCCCGTTTCGATGCGGCCCTGCTCATTATCGATAGCCTGACGGGTCGTTAATGTGGCATCGCCGCTGATGGCAGTGATGCGGCCTTGCTGGTTACTCAGGCCAGCACTATTAAGTTGCAGATTGCGGCTGGCCTGCAGCGCGCCCTTTACGTTCGTCAGGGTCCCCTGAACCTGCAGTTGCAGATCACCGCTGCCCGCCGCCAGTAGCGTCCCGCCACTGTTATCCAGGCTGGCTGATGTGATGCGCAGATTACCGCCGCTCTCAATCCGTCCACCGCGGTTGTCTGCGTCACCTGAAACCGCGATCGCCATCTCGCCTGTGCCACGCTGCGACAGCAGACCCTGATGGTGATCCAGCGTGCCCGCCGTCAGCGTCAGCGCCTCTGCCTGGGTATGCCCCTCTGAGAGATCGATCCTGTCGCCGCTAAGCGTTAGCGCACCCGCTGACAGCAGATTGCCCTGATTGCCTTCCAGCCGGGTTGTATTAAGGGTCAGCGCGCCGTTGCCCGCCAGCTGCACCGTGCCGCCCTGATTATCCAGCCATGGCGTATCAAGCTGCAGCGAATCACCGTTGCCTGCGATGAGTCCACCGTGATTTTCAATGTGCTGTGCCTGTAGCCGGGTATCGCCTTCATTGCTCAGCGTACCCTGATTGTTGAGCAGTGAACCGGTGGAGAGAGTCAGCGCTTCACGGTTCTGCTGGCGCAGCAGACCGCGATTGTTACTGACGTTTTGGGCTGCGATGGCCAGGCTGCCAGCGGCCAGTTTGCCGTCGTCATTGTTAAGCGCTGTTGCGGCCTGGATCCCGAGCATGCGGCCCGCTACCGTTGCCCCCTGGGTACTGACATCCGCCTGCGTAGAAGTCAGCGCAATCGCATCGGCTGAGGTCTGACTGCCGGCCAGATCGACCCGGCTGCCCTGCGCCTGAATCTGGTTATGCGCCAGATTTTTACCCTGAGCTTTCAGCTCGCCCTGACTGGTCAGCAGCAGATTACCGGGCTGACTCAGTGTACCGTTGCCGTCAACGCCTGCCGCCAGCGTGCTTTCAGCGCTACTCTGCAGGGTACCGGCAGAAAGTGTGGCGTTTCTGCCCGCGCTCACCATACCGCTGTTGCGCAGTGTACCGCCGGATGTCAGCGTGACATCCTGCTGTGAGACGATATTCCCGCGGTTATCCTGGTCGCCATTGCTGGCTATCTGCAGTGCGGCCTGACTTTGCAGTGTGCCGCTGTTCTCCAGTCGGCCATCCACCGTCAGATGCAGTTCACCGGCGCTGGCCCCCAGTTCACCGGCATTCCGCACACCAACGCCCTTTTCAGTCCCGGTCAGAGTAATTTTATTGGCATACATACCGCCAATTGCCGCCACATCGAGCGCAAACTCAGGCCGTGGCGTCCCATCATCCGCTTTAACCGTCGTGACGTTACCTTCGGTCGCGACCTGGTTCCTGCCCGTGACCACATTAATTTCACGGGCATGCACTCTGGCGTTCACCGCTACCGACTGCGCAATGATCTGGGTGTAGTCCGCATCGCTGTCATTGAGGCCCTTACCTTCGATATTGATGCGGCCGCCATTCACATCGAAGCCTTTAAGCTGACCATTTTCGATCAGCGCCTGCCCGGTGGTGAGCGTATTGCGGCTGGCATTAATAAATCCGCAGCCGTTACAGGTGATGCCTGAAGGGTTAGCAATCACTACCGCTGCTCGTTTACCCGCGACTTCGATAAAGCCGTTCAGCTGGCTCGGGTTACGGCTGTTCACCTCATTGAGGATGACCGTCGCTTCCTGCTTTGACAGCCACGGATTTGCCGCGACCATGCCGCCCAGTTGAGTCGCGGTGTTCTGATGACTGTTGTTGAGGATTGCGCCACGTGCATCGACGTCGAGCTGGCTGTACTGATTGCGGGAAACGCCCTGGCTGTTGGGCGTCTGAATGTTAATTTGCGGCAGACCGTTGGCAGTGGCCATAACGGTAGGCTGCTGGCTGCCCGGCGCGCTGCTGTCGGCCACGATGTTAGCCTGGGCTGGCAGGCTGATTACCCCAGCCGCCAGCCAGAGTGCAAAGCTGAGCGGTGAGATCCTTACCCGTGTCTCTGACAGTGAGGTGCGTTTCGGGCTGCGGGCAACGCGCGAATAGCCGCTGCGGGTGATGTCGGACACCACCATTAACATGCCGCGAACCCGGTTGAAGATAAGGCGATAGCAGAGTTTATTCATAATGCGCACAGTCCATTGTCAGCAATATTGATAAAGGATTTAGTAGTTCCAGTTCACGCTAAAACCAAACGTCACAGGATCGGTTTTGAAGCCGTCCGGTTTTGACAAAGGCATACCGGCAAACAAGTCGTAACTGACACCGGCGGGCGTGAGGCCGCCGCGCAGCCCGATGACGCCGCCTGCCAGATGACGACCCAGTGGCCCACCCTGTGAGGCACTGTTGCCCCCTACCTCGCCATAGTCGGCACCCAGGTAGAGTTCCTGCGCAGGCAGCGGCGTCTGCCAGGCCAGCGTGTTCTGAACGGTCCAGCCCCGGCTGGCACTCAAGGTGCGTTCACCATCAAAACCGCGCACGGTCCAGCGATTGCCAATCGCGAACTCATCCTGCGGAGTCAGCGGGGTGTTGCTCATCTGGCGACGATATTGGATGTTGTAACTTAAATGCTGATTGCCCAGCGTGAACGGCGTGGTAAGTCCCGCCTGCCAGGTCAGAATTTTTGATAGCGCGGTGGCATAGGTGGAATCCTGATACGACTCCTCCCAGGCGGGCAGCGCGCCGAACCAGCGCGTGCCGCGCTGATAACTGACACCGGCGTCCAGCGTGGCGGGGCCGATATAGTGCCGGTGCGACAGGCCGAGTCGCCATGCGCTGGTACGACGCTGCTGGCTGGTAATTTCGGTGTCATTGATGAAGTTGCGTGACGCTTTGACCAGCACATCAGCGCTGACGGTGGTTCTGGCGGTCGCATTGCGGTAGATCACCCGACTGGCCTGAACATCCAGCGATCGGCTCTTACCGGCGTAGAGAAAATCGCGGCTGTAACCGGCAACCGTCTGATGATAGTCGTAGTCGCTGGCGGTAAGGCCAAACAGCCAGTAGCCCACAGGTACTGAGTAGTGTCCCGACAGGCTTTTGCTGCTTTTTCTGCCCGCAAATCCCAGGTCGCGGCTGGCGGTCAGGTAGAAGAGATCGCTGAGGGAGGTGGGATTATCCAGCGCCAGCATGATCCCGCTCTGGTAACGCCCGGTACTTTCGGTGCCGGAGTCATCCAGCCATGCGCCGAGTCGCCAGAAACGACGTTGCGTACGTTCAATCACAATGTCACTTTCACCTGGATTGAGACCAGGGCGCAGCGCCATGTGCGCCTCTACCGTCGGCAGACGCTGCAGGTTCTCCAGCCCCTGTTCGATATCCCGCAAATCCAGCAGATTGCCGGCATGGGCGGGTAATGCAAGCCACAGGCTGACGTAGCGGGATGAGGAAGGTGACAATTCCACATTGCGAATTTTGCCAGGTACGATTAGCAGGTGCAGAACGCCCTGACGCAGATCCTGCTGCGGAGCCAGTACGCGCGTTGTCACCCAGCCGTGATTAATCAGCCGGTTTTGCAGCGTGCCCATTAACTGGCTAATCCCTTTTACGCCCAGACAGTGACCATTCGCCTGACTGGCAAGACGTTGCAGAGGCACCCAGTGCGGCAGCGCTTCCTGCCCGGACAGGCTGACCTTCTGAATAACAAAGCAGGGGGTTTCCTGCGGAAACTTAAGACGGGATGGTGACGGAACCGTTTCTGAGAGACGCACATCAGGCACCTGCGGCATCAGCCGCTGCTGACGCGCTTTCTGTTGCGCCTGCTGATGCTGCAATTGCTCATCACCGGGTGCCGCCTGCACCGTGTGTACTGCCAGGGCGTTGATCAGCAGCGCGCAGGGCAGAAGTGCCAGCGCTGTGAAAAGTCCATTTTTATCGGGCCGCATAACCTATCCATGTGGTTAAGATGTTACAAAATGTATATAGCTGCTTACTTTGGGCACATTATGCCGCCGCAATCTTAAATCTCAAGAAAAAATGCAGAAAAACTTACATAAAACTTACAATAGCAAGCTGCGCACCCCGCTTAAAAACGTACCATCCCTTACCACAAATCCGCTTATAGCAGGGACAGAGGCCTGTTCAGGCACGCATCAGCTCGTATTAATTCGTCGACGCAGTAAGCTGCAGGAAGTCTGCGGCCCGGACTTTACGACTAAATGGATTGCGGCCCCGCTGGAAAAAAGGTTCACGATTTAATCTGACCAACCGGACTCACCTCTTATTTAAGGTGGCACGCAAATCCAGCCCCCCTCCCTGTCAGCCTGCGATCGTCACAGGAAATTCATTAAATCGTGTTAATCAATGTATGAATGCTGGCGAGATGAAGGTCTGTTTCCGCTGTCGGCATCGGTCTCATCCTCTTTTCAGGGCATAAAAAAGCCCCCTCTGAAATGAGGAGGCTCAGCCTTTACCAGATTAAGTGCAGTACTTAGTGCAGCTTAAGCCGCGGGCGGATAACCCGGTTGATGCTGCCGACCAGCATCATCAGGCCGGTTTTAAAGTAGCCATGCAGTGCGATCTGGTGCATACGATAAAGTGAGATGTAGACAAAGCGCGCAATGCGCCCTTCCACCATCATTGAACCGCGCATCAGGTTGCCCATCAGGCTGCCGACCGTACTGAAGCGGGAGAGCGACACCAGCGAACCATGATCTTTGTAAACATAAGCCTTCAGCGGTTTGCCCTGGCGCTGAGCAAGGATATTGTCCATTGCGCGTGAGGCCATCTGGTGCGCTGACTGGGCACGAGGCGGAACAAAGCCGCCGCCTGGCAATGCGCAGGAGGCGCAGTCGCCAATGGCGTAGATGTCATCATCCAGCGTGGTCTGCAGTGTTTCTTTCACCACCAGCTGATTGATGCGGTTGGTTTCCAGTCCGCCAATCTCTTTCAGGAAGTCCGGTGCTTTAATGCCCGCCGCCCAGACCATCAGATCGGCTTCAATAAACTCACCGCCTTTGGTATTCAGGCCGTTCTGCTCAGCGCTGGTCACCATAGTCTGCGTCAGAACGCGCACGCCCAGTTTGGTCAGCTCCTGATGCGCCGCAGCTGAGATGCGCGGTGGCAGTGCAGGCAGAATACGTTCACCCGCTTCAACCAGCGTCACATTCAGCGCTTCGCGTCCCAGGCCTTTGAATCCGTAGCTGTGCAGCTGTTTGACCGCATTATGCAGTTCCGCTGAAAGCTCAACGCCCGTTGCGCCGCCACCCACGATGGCGATGTTGACTTTTTCGACCTTGCCTTCGCTGGCGGAGAATTTCAGGAACAGGTTAAGCATCTCATTATGGAAACGACGCGCCTGATGCGGGTTATCCAGGAAGATGCAGTGATCTTTCACGCCAGGCGTACCGAAGTCATTGGAGGTGCTGCCCAGCGCCATGACCAGCTGGTCGTAGGCGACTTCGCGCTGTGGCACCAGCACTTCACCGTGCGCATCAAGCACTTCGGCCAGACGGATCACTTTGCGGCTGCGATCGATGTCGGTAAGCGAACCCAACTGGAATTCGAAACCGTGATTGCGGGCATGGGCAAGATAGCTCAGCGCATCAATGCCTTCATCCATCGAGCCGGTAGCGACCTCGTGCAGCAGCGGCTTCCAAAGATGGCTGTGGTTGCGATCGACCAGGATAATCTCGGCCTTCTTTTTACGACCCAGTTTATGGCCCAGCTGCGTTGCCATTTCCAGGCCGCCCGCTCCCCCTCCGACAATAACAATTCTCTTAACAGACGTAGTCAACAAAGACCCCCTCAAATTGTGAACCAAAAGTTAACCAAAGGTTAAATTAAACCTTAAGAAACATAGGGTTGGCGAAGTTAAAATCGCTATCTGCTCGCAGAATAGCATGGCGGGAAGGGGAGAACATAAGAATATTGATATACATCAAAGCGGGAAAATAAAACTCAGAGAATTACGCAATGAAAACAGGCACCTTGCGGTGCCTGCCTGACTTAACCTAATGTTTTGAAAGCTTTTATCCGTTGAAGGTGTGGGGATATATTTTTGAATTTATGCCCCTCGGTCTCGTCCCAGACAATTTCATAGAAGGGATGCAGCTGATCGGCGGTGCGCTGGCTGTCCAGCGCCTCATCCTGACGGGAGAGAAAGGTCAGACAGCGGTCACGATTACGTTCGCGAAAATCGCTGACGCATTTGGTGGCGATGTCCTGATACTCTTCTGGCCGGTCGATCTTCCCTTCCATGTTCTCCTGGGGAAACAGGTTGGGATTGAAGATTGCCTGCCGGATACCGCAAAGAAAACCGATGCGCTCTGACCAGAAGCCGCCCAGCCCGACGCCGCAAATCAGCGGACGGTCGTCGTCGGACAGCGTCAGCATTTTGTCCGTCTCTTTCAGCAGAAACTGCATGTCATGTTTAGGATGGCGGGTGCTGTAACTGATCAACCTGACGTCAGGGTCGATAAACTGCAGTTGCAGCACTTTTTCGTGATTGCCTGGACTGTTTGAATCAAAACCGTGCAGATAGATAATCATGTTAATCCTCAAGGTATCGATAGCGCCGGGCAATCCCTCCTTACCACGACGCTTTATGAGCCAGCCAGCGTTCCTGAAGTGCACTCAGTTGCCGGGCATTCTCTTTCCAGCGAGACGTTGCCTGCAGCGTATCGCGGGTCAATCTGCCTTGATGATACAGCTGCGTTACCCGCTCTGACCCGACCGGGATCAGGTTATCGAGCACACTGATAGCCCCCTGACGCTGATTACAGACCAGGATCATGTCGCAACCGGCAGAGAGGGACTGCTGTGCCCGCTCAGGATAGCTGCCCATGACCGCGGCACCTTCCATCGAGAGATCGTCGGAGAAAATCACGCCGCCGAAGCCCAGCTGCTCGCGCAACACGGTTTTGAGCCAGTAAGGCGAACCACTGGCGGGCAGCGGATCAACGTCGGTATAGATGACATGTGCAGGCATAATCGCATCCAGGGCCTGCTCGGTAATCAGCTTGCTGAAAATCGCCATGTCGTGCTCACGCAGCGTTTTTTCATCGCGTGGATCGCGTGGCGTCTCTTTATGCGAATCAGCGCTGACCGCGCCATGACCCGGAAAATGTTTACCTGTCGTTTTCATGCCTGCCTCATGCATCCCCGCAATAAAGCGGCGGGCAACGGCAAGCGCGATGGCGGGATCGGCATGGAAAGAACGATCGCCAATCGCAGCACTGATATGACCAATGTCGAGCACCGGCGCAAAGCTGATATCGATATCCATGGCAATCATCTCGGCCGCCATCTGCCAGCCCGCCTGCTGCGCCATTTCACCGGCGGTTTCTGGATCGTGAAGCGCCGCAAAAGATTGCATGGCGGGCAGTTGGGTAAAGCCGTCACGGAAACGCTGCACGCGACCGCCCTCCTGGTCCACCGCAATCACCAGCCTGGCGTGAGAGGCCGCGCGGATCTGCCGCACCAGCTCTGCCAGCTGGGCCGGGTCGTGATAGTTTCGGGCAAATAAAATTAAGCCGCCGACCAGTGGATGCTTAAGGATCTCGCGCTCTTCGCCATCCAGTTCATAACCCTCAACGTCGAGCATCAGTGGGCCGGGTAAATGTGATCTCATAACCTGAATCCTGTAGCGTTACGCCTCTGCGTGACGCGATTAAATCTGTTGCCAGCTCTGTCGAGCCATCTGTTGTAGTGCTTCATCGTCACACTGAGCGGCACGCAGCTGATACCAGCTCGCTATCAGTAACCGCAGCCAGGGCTGCCAGCGTCTGACCTGCTGAACCAGGGCATCAGGCGGCAGCCGCATTGCCGCAGCGTAGTCCATTAGCCAGTCGGCCTGGTTTTGCGGATCGCTGGCGCAGAGTGCGGCCAGCTCCAGCGCCACATCACCATCCGCGGCATATTCCCAGTCAATCAGATGCAGCCCTGTCTCGCCCTGGATAATATTCCCGGCATGCACGTCCATATGCAGGGGTGCCAGCCTCAGCGGCTGAGGTTCGCCCCGCTGCGTCAGCCGCCGGAGCGCCCGCAGCCAGCGATGATTGCGCTGTGGAACCTGCTGCCAGTACCGCCAAAGCAGCGGCAGTAGCGACAGACGATAGCCGGTCAGCGGCTGCTGGTGCAGCTGTTGCAGCAGAGTAACAACCTGCGGACGCTGCTGGCTGAAGCGCTGTTCATCCAGCGCCTCGCCAGGACACCAGCTCAGCACATTCCCCTGTCGATGGCCTGCAACAGGCTGGGGGGCCAGTCCGCTGGCGCGCAGTTTTCGTAACAGACGATACTCGCGCTGCCGGTCAACAAAGGGAATCGACGGCTGAGGTGCCGCCCGCGCGACAAAGAGACCACGCGGACTGACAATTTTCTGACTGTGCCCGGTCAGCCCGGCGAGCGGAAGCGATGTCGTTCTCTCTGGCTCGCCGGTGACCTGACGAATCATCCGCGAAAACGCGGAATCAATGCTGTGCAATGCCGTTGCCGGACCAGATGATTTCGCCGGTCTGCACCAGCATCAGCTGCATCTGCAGGGTTGGCGCTTTTACATCGCCGCGTGCGTTACTGTAGAGCACGTACTGGGCGTTAACGTTGCGTGCCAGACCAATCGCTTTACTGCGCGAGTTCAGGCTGTCATCCGGCGATAAACCCAGCGTCTGTTTGGCCTGCGCCAGTTGATCGGCAGAAACCAGCGTGAATTTGCCGTTGTTGTTCAGCGCATTCTGGATAGCCGCTGTGGCTTTCTCGCTTTGCAGCGCGCCATTGGTGCTGTTTTTGATGCGGTCAACCAGCAGCACGCTGCCTGGCTCGGCGCTGGTCGCCTGCAGCATCTGCGCCACCAGCGGCTGTACACTGGCATCCCAGTTGATAGTGACCAGCTTCGGTGGCTGTGGCACAGGCTGAGGCTGCGGTTGTGGCACCGGCTCAGGTTGCGGAACAGGCTGCACCGGCTCTGCTGGCTGGGTCGGTTCAACCGTGGCGGGCTGCTGCTGTTTCACGACACAGCCGGTCAGTATGAGCGCCATCAGAAGCGCTCCGGTACGATTAACACTGCGTATCACGTAGAAAATCCTTAAAGATAGAGATAAAGACGAACCTTGCTGGCAGTCAGGTTACCCAGCTGCGAGGTGGCGACAATACTGCCCTGCGCCGGAACGGTAACGGTCTGCGCCGGTTCCTGCGGAGTGATTTCCAGACCTTTGTCGTCATACCAGTAATAACGATAGTGCACAACGACCGGTGTTTCGCGCTGATTATAGAGCACGCTGGTAGCACGTTTCAGTCCATCGTTCTCATCCAGCGTCGGTTCATCGGTAATGATCCCTGCTGACAGCACAGAAGACTCCATCACCAGCGACTGTGAGGTATTGATCATCGGTTTTTCACTGCTGCAGGCCGTCAGGCAGAGCAGGATCGGCAGGCCAGTCAGCCAGGATCGCATAGCATTTTTCCGTTATCAGGTCAGTCAGAGAGCATCGGGCCCAGCGGTTCGCCGCCCAGCAGATGCATATGGATGTGATAGACCTCCTGACCACCATGTTGATTGCAGTTCACAATCAGCCGATAACCATTCTGATCGATCCCTTCCTGACGGGCGATTTTCGCTGCGGTGGTAAACATGCGTCCCAGCGCATGCTCATGGGCCGCTTCCGCCTCGTTGACCGTTGGGATCAGCACATTTGGCACGATTAAAATATGGGTCGGTGCTTTAGGCGAAATATCGCGGAAAGCCGTAACCAGTTCATCCTGATAAACCACATCAGCGGGGATTTCGCGACGGATAATTTTACTAAAAATGGTTTCTTCAGCCATGGTGCAATTCCTTGAGCCTGAGTCGTAATCAATCAGTATGCGGGAGAAATTTGTTTTCTTTCAACCTCAGTACCACTTTTCTTGCATTGTTCACCTGCCTTTCCAGTAGCCCCTCTCCTCTGTCACCTGAACAGCATTCCTGGTGTCCACAAGGCGCATGCCATACCAGTAAAATGAAACGCTGTTTTATAAATTAGAATTTCGCCACCCTTTTCTTTATATGGCTGCCACTTCAGCCCGGGCGTTAGCCAAATTGCGAAGGTTTAGCCGCCCTGTCAGCTCTACTTTGCTAATCAGTCCGGGTGAGAAGTCCGGCATCACCAGGGATATACCGCCATATAACATCAAGGAGCATCAGCTATGCGCTCACGTAAAATTGGTCTTGGCCACTATCTGGCCTATGGTTCCGGAGATTTTCTCGGAGCAGGCACCACGGCACTCACAGCCGCCTGGTTGCTCTATTTTTATACCACCTTCTGTGGATTAACCCCGATTCAGGCCACCTTGATCTTTGCTACCGCTCGCGTGCTGGATGCCGTGGTCAGCCCACTCATGGGCTTTATTACCGACAACTTTGGCTCAACCTGGCTGGGCAAACGCTTTGGCCGCCGCAAATTTTTTATCCTGCTCGGCATACCCTGTGTATTCAGTTATAGCCTGATGTGGGTCAGCGACATGAACTTCTGGTGGTATCTCTGCACTTACCTGCTGTTTGATATCGTCTACACCATGATCCTCGTGCCTTATGAAACGCTGGTACCGGAAATGACTGACGATTTCAAACAGAAAACCCGGTTCTCCGGTGCGCGTATTGGTCTGGCGCAGCTCTCAGCCATACTGGCCGCATTTTTACCCGGCATTTTACTGGGTATGCTGGGCAAAGATAATCCCGACTCCTTCTTCTACGCCAGCATGGTGTTCTCGGTAATCTGCGCACTGGTGCTGACGCTGGTGTGGTGCTTTACCTGGGAACGTCACCCGGATGATTTCTCTGCCGAGTCGCGGCGTGCTGAGCAGGAAAAACAGCAGCTGACGCTGATGCAGAATCTTAAACGGCTGTACGTTGAGCTGGCCTCAACTTTACGTATTCGCATCTTCCGCCAGCACCTTGGCATGTACCTCGGTGGCTATATCGCCCAGGATGTTTTTAATGCCGTCTTTACCTGGTATGTGGTGTTTGTGCTGATGCAGAGTGCTCAGGTTGCCTCCAGCCTGATGGGTACCATGGCAGTGCTGCAGTTTATTGCTGTGATGGCGATGATCCCGCTCTGTATCCGCATGGGGCCTGCACCTGCCTACCGTCTGGTGGCTATCCTGTTTGGTGTGGCAGCACTCTCCTATGCCGGACTGTGGTATGCCGGCATGAATGACAACATGTCACTGCTGTTAGTCATTTCTGCCTTGGCCGGTCTGGGACGTGGCGGCATTAACTATGTGCCATGGAACACCTACACCTATATCGCGGATGTCGATGAGGCCATCACCGGTCAGCGCCGTGAAGGCATTTTTGCTGGCATTATGACGCTGACGCGTAAAGCGTCGCAGGCGGGTGCCGTCATGCTGGTCGGTATCGTGCTGCAGCTCTCTGGTTTTGTCTCTGGTCAGGCAACCCAGGTACCCGGCGTCAGCCACACTATCCTGGCGATCCTGAGTATCGGTACAGTAGCCGTTCTGGCCTGCGGTTTTATCGTGTCACTTCGCTTTAAACTTAATCTACAGACCCATACTGTTCTGCGCCAGGAAACGCTGAAAATGCGCGAAGCGGACCGCATCGTGCCGGAAAGCATCACCCCGGAAGCACGCGGAATCGTTGAAACACTGGCTGGCATGCCTTACGAAAATCTGTGGGGCAACAACAACATTGGCTTTCTTAACCGTAATAAGCCAGCACCTGAAAAATTGTCCGCGCCCCCCTCTTTACACCCTTCTATAAACTCGACCTTAAAACGACAGGAATAAACCATGACTGTATTTCCCGTTAAACACAGCAAATTATTGTGCCAACCTGAGCATCTGCTGCCACGCAGCGAACTGGTACAGCTGATTCAAAAGCTGACACAAAATCTGGTTAACATCACCGATGAGACAGGCGAATTTTTATTGCGGCTGGACGATGGCCGGGTGATTGATACCAAAGGCTGGGCGGGTTGGGAATGGACTCATGGCATCGGTCTGTATGGCATGTTGCACTACTATCAGCAAACCGGCGACCAGCAGACGCTGGCGATCATTGATGAGTGGTTTACTGAGCGTCTGGCAGAAGGAACGCCGACCAAAAATGTGAATACCGTTTGTCCTTTTCTGACGCTGGCTTACCGTTATGAAGAGACCGGTAACCCGGCCTGGGTGCCGGTGCTTGAGCGCTGGGCTGAGTGGGTGATGTATGAAATGCCGCGCACCGAACAGGGCGGCCTGCAGCACATCGTCTATAACAATGAAAACAGTCAGCAGCTCTGGGACGATACGCTGATGATGAGCGTAATGGCGCTGGCCAAAATCGGCCAGTTGCTGAAACGCGACGAGTGGGTGGAAGAAGCGAGCTATCAGTTCCTGCTGCACACCCAGTATCTGATGGATCGCGAAACCGGCTTATGGTTCCACGGCTGGAACTTCGATGGCCGTCATAACTTTGCTGATGCACGCTGGGCGCGTGGCAACAGCTGGGTAACGATTGTGATTCCTGACTTCCTGGAGATGATGAACTGGCCTGAGCATCATGCTACCCGCCGCTTCCTGCAGCAGGTGCTGGAAACCCAGGTCAAAGCGCTCAAGGCCTGTCAGCACAGCAGCGGCTTGTGGCACACTCTGCTTGATGATCCAGACAGCTACCCGGAAGCCTCCGCCACGGCAGGATTTGCTTATGGCATTCTGAAAGGGGTTCGCAAGCGCTATCTCCCTGCTGAATACCGGGAGGTAGCGGAAAAAGCGTTGCGCGGCGTGATTGCGAATATCGATGACGATGGCGAGCTGAAACAGGTTTCTTTTGGTACCGCGATGGGCAGTGACCTGGACTACTACCGCACGGTTCCTCTCACCTCGATGCCCTACGGTCAGGCAATGGCCCTGCTCTGCCTGACTGAGTATCTGCGCGTTTACCTGTAACACGTGCCAAAAAAAAGCCCCGCTAAGCGGGGCTTTTTCATTACTCTGAATCATTACATACTGCGGATGTAATCATCCATATCGGTTTTCAGGTTGTCAGATTTAGTCCCGAAAATTGCCTGAACGCCGGAACCGGCAACCACTACGCCACGAGCGCCGAGGTTTTTCAGTTCAGTCTGATCCACTTTCGCGACATCGGCGACGCTGACGCGCAAACGGGTGATACAGGCATCCAGGTTAGTGATGTTCTCTTTACCACCAAACGCCGCCACCAGCTTGCCCGCCATCTCTGTACCGGTCGCGGTAGATTGCTCGCTGCTGCTGCTCTCTTCACGGCCAGGTGTTTTCAGATCCAGTTTGGCGATCAGCACACGGAACACGGTGTAGTAAATCAGGCCATAGATGATACCGACAATCGGGAACAGCCAGATTTTGCTGCTGTTGCCGCTCAGCACGATAAAGTCGATAAGACCGTGTGAGAAGCTGGTGCCATCACGCATACCAAGCAGGATACAGATTGGGAATGCCAGACCTGCCAGTAGCGCATGGATCACATACAGGATCGGTGCGACGAACATGAATGAGAATTCAATCGGTTCGGTGATACCGGTCAGGAATGCGGTCAGCGCGGCGGAGATCATAATACCGCCCACTTTAGCGCGATTTTCAGGCTTCGCTGAGTGCCAGATAGCAATCGCTGCCGCTGGCAGACCGTACATTTTGAACAGGAAGCCGCCAGAGAGTTTGCCTGCTGTCGGGTCACCCGCCATGTAGCGTGGGATATCACCGTGGAACACCTGACCTGCCGCATTGGTGTATTCACCAATCTGCATCTGGAAAGGAACGTTCCAGATGTGATGCAGACCAAACGGCACCAGTGCACGTTCGATTACACCATAAATACCAAAGGCGACAACCGGGTTCTGATAGGCCGCCCACTGTGAGAATTCCTGAATCGCGGAACCAATCGGTGGCCAGATAAAGGAGAGCAGCACGCCGAGAATGATAGCGGCCAGACCGGAGATAATTGGCACAAAGCGTTTACCGGCAAAGAAGCCCAGATATTCCGGCAGCTTAATGCGATAGAAGCGGTTGAACATATAAGCGGCGATGGAGCCCGCGATAATACCGCCCAGAACGCCGGTGTCGGCGAGGTGTTTAGCCTCGATCTCTGCCGCAGGCATATGCAGCACCAGCGGCGCAACCACCGCCAGGGTTTTCACCATGATGCCATAGGCAACCACTGCTGCCAGCGCCGAAACGCCATCGTTATTGGTAAAGCCCAGTGCCACACCGATAGCAAAAATCAGCGGCATGTTGGCGAACACCGATCCACCCGCTTCTGCCATTACATGCGAAACCACTGCAGGTAACCAGCTGAAATTGGCTGAACCGACCCCTAACAAAATACCGGCAATCGGCAGAACCGATACCGGCAGCATCAGCGATTTACCGACCTTTTGAAGGTTGGCAAAAGCATTTTTGAACATAGCGTGAAGCTCCTGAGTATGAGTGCATATTTGCGCAGTGCGCGTGGCAAAGAGGGAGGATTCTTTACCGGGCTGGCGGTGACCGCCTTTTGATTTATTACGAAGGGTAAAATAAATCCCGTTTTGTTACTTTGATGGCTATCACGTTTCGACAATCACAAGGGCGCACTTTACGAAATTTCTCACTGATGTGCATCGGTAATTGACGATAAAAAGCTGACCCTGTCTGAAAAAACAGGGTCATACAGGCAGGTTACAGATTAATTACAGAGGCTGAAATAAAAGCCGGTTATGCGCCGAGCTGGCTCATCGGGATATGGAACAGCGTTGAGAAGTTTTGCGTGGTGGCGGCAGCCAGCGTTTCCACATCGACACCTTTCAGAACCGCCAGGTAATCGGCAACATCGCGTGTATAAGCAGGCTGATTCTCTTTGCCACGATACGGCACGGGTGCCAGATAAGGTGAATCCGTTTCCACCAGCATCCGGTCCAGCGGCACATAACGCGCAGCTTCGCGTAACTGTTCTGCATTACGGAATGTAACGATACCGGAAAAGGAGATATAAAAGCCCATATCGAGCAGCTTAGCAGCGGTGGGCTGATCCTCAGTGAAACAGTGCAGCACGCCGCCACAGCGTTCAACCTGCTCTTCACGCAGAATCGCCAGCGTATCTTCACGCGCATCACGCGTGTGGACGATAATCGGTTTATTGAGCGCAATCCCGGTTCGGATATGTTCCCGGAACGAGCGCTGCTGCTGATCTTTGGTCTCTGGCTGATAGTGATAATCCAGCCCGGTTTCACCGAGCGCTACCACCTGAGGATCGGCAGAGAGCCGGCGAAACTCTTCAACGTCATAGGCCTCTTCCTGATTCAGCGGATGCACGCCGCAGGAGAGAGCAATATTTTTCCGATCGCCGACCAGGTTTTTCAGGGTATGGAAACCCGGCAACGTGGTGGCGATGGCCAGCATAAATTTCACATCACGTGCCGCCGCTTTAGCGATCACATCATCAAGGTCACGATGGTTCTTTTCATAATCCAGGCCATCGAGATGGCAATGGGAATCTACAATAAACATAATTACTCTCAGATAGGTTTAACCGATCAGCGCGGGCTTCTGTTTGTCCGCCCAGCTCAGAAGCTGATCGGTCAGTAATAATTCGCGATTCACTGACGCCACTTGCAGTAACTGCTCGCGACAGCGCATCCATGCCAGAGTACTGCTGTTGAGCGCGCTGGCTGAAAAATATCCGGCCAGCAGCTGTACCACATCCTGGCGGTCAATATTACTCAGCCACTGACCTGCATTTTGCTGCCATTTCATCGCATCCAGCAGTAAAGAGAGCAGCCAGCCGATACGTGCTGCCGCATCGTCAGCATTCAGCGCAGGTAATAGTTGCAGGATGTCCTGCTGCAACGCCGCAGGCAGCGCATCGCAAAGTTTTTGCCGCGCCTGCCACGGCCCGTTTTCCAGCAGGCTCAGCGCCGCGCCAGGCGCGCCTGCGCTCAGGCGTAGCGCCGCCAGCAGCATCTGTTCATCCTGCGAGGACTGTTTCTTCAGCCAGAGCAGGCTTTGTCCCTCATCGGGCGGCGTCAGATGCAGCGTCATACAGCGGCTGCGCAGCGTGGCCAGCAGACGTGACGGATCGCGGCTGCTGAGGAAGAACCAGCTGTTGGCTGGCGGCTCTTCCAGCGTTTTCAGCAGGGCGTTAGCGGCCGCTTCCGAAAGCTGTGCTGCATCCGGCAGCCAGACCACTTTCGCGCCGCCCTGCTGGCCAAAGTGATACATTTTTTCTGTCACCTGCCGCACCGCATCGATGCCCAGGGTACTTTTGCCCTTCTCAGCCTCTAACCGATACCAGTCAGGGTGAGTATTGGCCTGCATCAGCTGGCAACCGTGGCACGCTCCGCAACTTTTCAGTCCATCCGGCTGCTGGCACATCAGCCAGCGGCTTATCCCCCAGACCAGCGCGTCATCGCCCATCCCAGCCATCGCCTGGATCAACAGCGCATGATGCGCGCGATTCTCCTGATGCTGGCCAATCACCTGGCGATAAGGCTGATTCAGCCACGGATACCAGTTCATCACGCCTGCTCCGCCAGCCAGCGGTCCAGCGCCACCTGAAGTGACGCTGTCACCTCTGTCAGCGACTGAGTGGCATCGATGGTCAGGATAGTGGGATCGTCTGCGGCCAGCGCCAGATAGCGTGTACGGGTACGTTCAAAGAAGCGCAGCGACTCCTGCTCGATCCGATCCAGCTCACCGCGCGCACGGGCGCGCTGCAGACCGATTTCAGGCGTGACATCAAGATAGAGCGTCAGATCGGGACGGAAATCACCCAGGACCGCATCGCGCAGCGTCTGCATCAGTCCGCTGTCAAGACCACGGCCACCCCCCTGATAAGCCTGAGAGGAGAGATCGTGACGATCGCCGATTACCCAGGCACCGCGAGCCAGCGCCGGTTTAATCACCGTCTCTACCAGCTGAACCCGCGCGGCATAGAGCATCAGCAGTTCGGCTTTATCCGTCACCTGCTCACCCTCAATGCCCTGCTTAACCAAAACCCGGAGCTGTTCTGCCAGCGGCGTACCGCCAGGCTCACGGGTATAAACCAGATCACTGATGCCACGAGCGCGCAGCGTAGCGACGATGGCGTCGCGTGCGGTGGTTTTTCCAGCGCCTTCCAGGCCTTCGATGACGATAAACTTACTGTTCATTTTTTTCCTTCAGCGTCTGCCGGTAGACCTGCACCGCCTTATTATGGCTGGCGAGATTGGTGGTAAACGTATGCCCGCCCTTGCCGTCTGCAACAAAGTAGAGATAGTTAGTTTTCTCGGGATGAGCCGCTGCCTGCAGTGAGGCTTTGCCGGGCATCGCGATCGGTCCCGGCGGCAGACCATTAATGATATAGGTATTGTACGCGCTGGCCGTCTCAAGATCTTTGCGGGTCAGCGTACCGCTATAGCTGTCACCCATGCCGTAGATCACCGTGGGATCGGTCTGCAAACGCATACCTGTGCGCAGGCGATTGATAAACACCGAGGCCACGCGCGCGCGCTCTTCGCTGACGCCGGTCTCTTTCTCGATGATCGAGGCCATGGTCACCAGATCCTGTGGCGTTTTGTACGGCAGATTATCTGCCCGTCCCTGCCACACCTCATCGATGGTTTTCTTCATCCGATCATGCGCGCGTTGCAGCAGCGCCATATCTGTCGTGTTGGCGGTGTAGAGATACGTGTCCGGGAAGAAGTTGCCCTCCAGTTGCTCAGGCTCCACATTGAGTGCGCTGGCAAGAGTGGCGAACTGATCATCTTTCAGAGTGTGGCGGATATAGGGCGCTTTACGCAGCTCGCTGAGCCACTCTTTCAGCCGCTGCCCCTCCACAAACCGTACCGGGAACTGCGCCTCTTTACCACTCGCCAGCAGCTGTAACAGCGAGCGTACGGTCATGGCCGGTTCAAGGCGATAGGTGCCCGCTTTAAAGGTCGCCAGCTCCGGCTCCAGCCGCAGCAGCGCGCCAAACCAGATATTGTGAGGAATGATGTTTTTCTCTTCCAGCTGCGCCTGGAGCGCGACCCGGCCCGTACCGGCTGGCAATGTGAAGATTGTTTCCTGCTTAATGCTCAACGGGGTAGCGGCAAACTGCTTAACCTGCCAGTAACTCAGCACAGCCGCAAGACCCACAATCGCCAGCAGGCTGACGAGAATTTTTTTGCTTCGAATCATGATGCATCCATTATCTTTTTACAGCCTGCGTGCAACTGATTAAACAGCGAGCGCTCAGTAAACTGTACGGCTTCTATCTGTCGGACCGGCAGAACCGGCATCAGCGCGTTACATATCACCACTTCATCAGCGGCCAGCAGCTGTGCCGGTGCGCTTTTTATCACCTGACAAGCCTGACCTGCTGCTGCAAGTTGCGCCATCAGACTTCGCCGCATAATGCCATCCACGCCTGACGCGGAGACATCAGGCGTAAAAATTTGCCCGCCCTGCCGCCAGAATAAATTGGCCGCACAGCATTCCACCACCCAACCTTCAGTGTCAAGCACCAGCGCCTCGTCAGCGTCTGTCTGGTCAAGATGAGCCCGAATCATCACCTGCTCCAGTCGGTTAAGGTGCTTGATACCCGCAAACTGCGGGTTTCGCGCCAGACGAATCGGACTCAGCCGGAGTGAAGCACCATGCTGTTGTAACCCGGCATAGTGTTGCGGCCAGGGCGCTAATGAGACGATGCGCGTGGGTTCACCACAGACAGGGCGGCTATAACCCCGTCCGCCGCTGCCGGCACTGATAATCACTTTCAGCACCGCCTGCGCCTGCTCGTGCGCGGCCTGTCTCATCTCAGCCTCAAGCTGATCCCAGTCGACACCGCCGATCCATAACCGCTCGCAGCCCGCTTTGAGGCGCTGCATATGACTCTCCAGCAGCAGGATTTTACCCTGGCACACGGCGGCGGTAGTAAAGCAGCCATCGCCGAACTGCAGGCCGCGGTCGCTGGCAGCCAGCGTCGATTGTTTAACCCCGTTAATCCACATCGTTCTCTCCTGAGCGTGAGACGTGATTTCAGCGCATTCTGCAGGATAAAAAAAGGCCCGCATCGCGGGCCTTTTTAGCAATCTGCAACGATTACACTTTACGGAAGATCAACGAACCGTTGGTTCCGCCGAAACCGAAGGAGTTGCACAGGGTGTACTCCAGTCCAGGAACCTGACGCGCGGTGTGCGGCACGAAGTCGAGATCGCAGCCCTCATCCGGGTTATCCAGGTTAATGGTCGGTGGAACGGCCTGGTCGCGCAGTGCCAGAATCGAGTAAATTGATTCAACAGCGCCTGCGGCACCCAGTAAATGTCCGGTCATTGATTTGGTTGAGCTAACCATGACACTGCTGGCTGCTGCCCCGAAGACCGATTTCACCGCCTGCGCTTCCGCTTTATCACCGGCTGGCGTGGAAGTACCGTGCGCGTTGACGTAGCCAATCTGCTCTGGCGTAAGCTGAGCATCACGCAGCGCATTGATCATTGCCGCTGCGGCACCTGAACCATCTTCTGGTGGTGAAGTCATGTGGTAGGCATCACTGCTCATACCAAAACCTACGATTTCTGCGTAGATTTCCGCACCACGTTTCTTCGCATGTTCGTACTCTTCGAGTACCACAATGCCAGCGCCGTCACCCAGCACAAAACCGTCACGATCTTTATCCCACGGGCGGCTGGCCGCTTGCGGGTTATCGTTACGGGTTGAGAGAGCGCGTGCTGCACCAAAACCACCGACACCTAATGGCGTACTGGCCTTCTCTGTGCCACCCGCCAGCATCACGTCAGCATCGTTATAGGCGATGATACGTGCGGCATGACCGATGTTATGCACACCAGAAGTACAGGCTGTCGCGATAGAGATGCTTGGACCTTTCAGGCCATACATGATGCTGAGATGACCCGCCACCATGTTAACGATGGTTGAAGGCACAAAGAATGGGCTGATTTTACGCGGGCCACCGTTGACCAGTGAGGTATGATTCTCTTCAATCAGACCTAAGCCACCGATGCCGGAGCCAATTGCTGCGCCCATACGGCTTGCATTTTCTTCGGTAATAACCAGACCGCTGTCCTGCATGGCCTGCATACCGGCCACAATGCCGTACTGGATGAAGGCATCCATCTTGCGCTGATCTTTGCGCGAGATGTAGTCATCACAATTAAAATCTCTTACCAGGCCTGCAAAACGGGTTGCATAAGCACTGGTATCAAAATGGTCGATCAGGGTAATGCCGCTCTGACCGGCAAGGAGAGCACTCCAGGTAGACTCTACGGTATTGCCGACAGGAGACAACATGCCAAGACCAGTCACAACTACACGACGCTTAGACACGTTCGTCCTCCAGGGAGGGGAAATAGGGAACTATGTGGGACAAACAAAAAAATCAGGCGGTCGAGCGACCGCCTGAAGATATTCATTAGCCTTTATGGCTATTGATGTAGTCGATCGCTGCCTGAACGGTAGTGATTTTCTCAGCTTCTTCGTCTGGAATCTCAGTATCAAACTCTTCTTCCAGAGCCATCACCAGCTCAACGGTATCAAGAGAATCGGCACCCAGGTCTTCTACGAAAGATGCAGAGTTGGTGACTTCTTCCTCTTTCACACCCAGCTGCTCACTGATGATTTTCTTAACGCGTTGTTCGATATCGCTCATACTATTTAATTTCCTATCAAAACTCGCTTACGCGATGGTTTTCGTAGTGTATAAAATGGTGAAAAAGATGCAACAAAATCCCGGCTGGTCGAACCACGATTTTGCGTTATTTTGCGGTTTTAACCGCAAATAAAGCAAATGATTTCGTGATTTATCAAACCATGTACATTCCGCCATTGACGTGCAGCGTTTCACCTGTGATGTAGGCTGCTTCGTCAGAGGCTAAAAATGCCACAGCATTGGCGATTTCCTGCGCTTCGCCTAAGCGACCCGCAGGGACTTCCGCCAAAATACCGGAACGTTGATCTTCGTTCAGTGCCCGCGTCATGTCAGTCTCAATAAAGCCTGGAGCCACGACGTTGACGGTAATGCCACGTGACGCGATTTCGCGCGCCAGTGATTTGCTAAAACCAATCAAACCTGCCTTTGCTGCTGCGTAGTTTGCCTGGCCCGCGTTACCCATGGTGCCAACAACGGAACCAATGGTGATGATACGGCCCACGCGCTTTTTCATCATGGCACGCAGGACCGCCTTAGAAAGGCGGAATACCGATGTGAGGTTAGTATCCAGGATATCCTGCCACTCATCGTCCTTCATGCGCATGAGAAGATTATCACGCGTAATGCCTGCATTATTGACTAAAATATCCACTTCGCCAAATTCAGCGCGAATATTCTCTAAAACGCTGTTAATTGAATCAGCGTCAGTCACGTTCAGTAACAGGCCTTTACCCTTGTCGCCAAGGTAAGCACTGATGGCGTCGGCGCCACTCTGGCTGGTTGCAGTTCCTACCACTTTCGCACCACGTGCCGCCAGTGTTTCTGCAATCGCACGACCAATGCCGCGACTCGCGCCGGTAACCAGCGCAACTTTACCTTCAAAGCTCATGATTTTCCTCTTATTCCTTACCGAGTGCAGCCGTCAGGGATGCCGTATCGTTAACGGCAGCCGCTGTCAGGCTATCGACAATACGTTTGGTCAGACCGGTCAGGACTTTACCTGGACCCATCTCCAGCAGCTGTGTCACGCCCTGTGCCGCCATCGCCTCCACGCTCTCGGTCCAGCGAACCGGGCTGTAGAGCTGACGAACCAGCGCATGACGGATGGCAACAGCGTCAGTTTCCGCTGTCACATCGACGTTATTGATCACCGGCACTGCAGGGGCATTAAACGTAATGCTTTCCAGGGCAACGGCCAGTTTATCGGCAGCGGGCTTCATCAGTGCGCAGTGAGAAGGCACGCTGACCGGCAGCGGCAGAGCACGCTTAGCGCCCGCAGCTTTACAGGCAGCACCCGCACGTTCAACGGCTTCTTTGTTACCCGCAATAACCACCTGGCCCGGCGAGTTGAAGTTAACCGGTGAAACAACCTGACCCTGCGCGCTCTCTTCACAGGCTTTACGAATAGCCGCGTCATCCAGGCCAATAATTGCCTGCATTGCGCCGGTGCCTTCTGGCACCGCTTCCTGCATCAGTTTGCCACGCAGTTCAACCAGCTTCACCGCATCGGCAAAGTTAAGCACACCCGCACAAACCAGCGCCGAATATTCGCCCAGGCTGTGACCTGCCATCAGGACAGGCTGTTCACCGCCCTGCTGCTGCCAGACACGGTAGATGGCTACAGAGGCGGCTAACAGTGCAGGCTGAGTCTGCCAGGTTTTGTTCAGCTCTTCAGCCGGACCCTGATTCACTAACTGCCACAAGTCATAGCCCAGCGCATCAGAGGCTTCACGGAAGGTCTCTTCTACCAGCGGATATGTCGCTGCTAATTCAGTCAGCATGCCCACGGTCTGTGAACCCTGACCCGGAAAAACAAATGCAAATTGCGTCATCTTCTGTTCCTGTCAATCAAAAGCGAACCAGCGCAGAACCCCAGGTGAATCCACCACCAAAGGCTTCCAGCAGAATAAGGTGTCCGGGTTTGATGCGGCCATCACGAACCGCTTCATCCAGTGCGCTGGGCACCGATGCAGCAGAGGTATTGCCATGGCGATCCAGTGTGACGACCACTTTATCCATGGTCATACCGAGTTTTTTCGCGGTAGCGCTGATAATGCGCAGGTTCGCCTGATGCGGCACCAGCCAGTCCAGCATTTCACGATCGAGATTATTGGCCTGCAGCGTTTCATCAACGATGTGGGCCAGTTCGGTGACGGCGACCTTGAAGACTTCGTTACCTGCCATAGTGACATAGGCTGGCTGATCCTGATGGGCACGATCCTGATAAGGCAGCGTCAGAAGCTGCGCATAGCGACCATCAGCATGAAGGTGAGTAGAGATAATCCCCTGCTCTTCGCTCTGGCCCAGGACGACCGCACCCGCGCCATCACCAAACAGGATGATGGTGCCGCGATCTTCCGGATCCAGCGCGCGTGCCAGGACATCAGCACCGATGACCAGAGCATGCTTAACCGCGCCATTTTTGATGTATTGATCGGCTACGCTCAGTGCATAGGTGAAACCTGCACAGGCGGCAGCAAGGTCAAACGCCGCACAATCTTTGATTTCCAGCATTTGCTGGATCATGCAGGCGGAGCTGGGGAAAGCATGGCTGGACGACGTTGTGGCGACAATAATCAGCCCAACATCGTTCGCGTTAATACCTGCCATTTCAAGCGCGCGTTGCGCCGCGCTGAATCCCATGGTGGCGACGGTTTCGTCAGGCGCAGCAATGCGACGCTCACGGATGCCGGTACGGGTAACAATCCACTCGTCCGACGTCTCCACCATTTTTTCCAGATCGGCATTGGTGCGAACCTGGCTGGGCAGATAACTGCCCGTACCGATAATTTTGGTATACATCTAGGCTTTGTCACTCCTGGCTAATACAGCATCAAGGCGCGCAGCAATTCGCTCGGGAATTTGCTGCCTCACCGCCTGCTCTGCCTGTTCTATCGCCACGGCGAAGGCGTGTTGATTTGCTGCACCGTGACTCTTGATCACTGTTCCGCGCAATCCTAACAGACAAGCGCCATTGTACTGGTCAGGGTTGAGTTGCCCGAAGCGCTTCGCCAGACGTTTCTGAATCCAACGCCCCAGCAACTGAAGCCACCATGACCGTTTTTTACCTTCCCCTGATGACTTCAGCAGAGAAAGAAACATTCTTACCACGCCTTCCATCGTCTTCAGCGTGACATTTCCGACAAAACCGTCACAGACCATTACATCCGTTTTACCGGTAAGCAGCTCGTTACCTTCGAGGTAACCAATATAGTTGATGTGCGGTGATTCTCGCAGCATTACTGCGGCGTCGCGGATGGTTTCCAGCCCTTTAGTCTCTTCATGACCAATATTGAGCAACGCGACGCGGGGCCGTGGAATACCAAGCACATGCTCAGCCATCACCGACCCCATCACAGCAAACTGCACCAGCATCGCACTGTCTGAGCCTACATTCGCACCCAGATCCAGCACCACGGTTTTACCCTGTTGCTGATGCGGTAAAACGGACATCAGCGCCGGACGCTTAATCCCATCCAGCGGTTTTAATAAGAGTGTCGACAGCCCCATCAGCGCACCGGTATTGCCGGCGCTGATGCAGGCTTGTGCACGTCCCTCTTTAACCATCTCCAGTGCCACGCGCATTGAACTGCCGCGACTGTTCCGGATGGCCTGAGCGGGCCGCGCATCACTTGCAATAACCGATTCGGCAGGGATAACCTGCAAACGCCCCATCAGGGAGGAATCCGCTTTGGCAAGCAATGGCGTGAGAGTGTCGGGATGTCCGACCAGAAGAAGGAATAGTTCCGAATGAGAGGCCAGTGCCTGCAATGCTGCAGGCACTGTCACGCAGGGACCGAAGTCCCCGCCCATGGCATCAATCGCCAGGGTCAAACGTGTCAAGGTATCGCCTTGCTAAGCAAGAAACTTACTTAACGATAACCTTGCGACCGCGGTAGTAACCGTCCGCAGTGATGTGGTGACGCAGATGAGTTTCGCCAGAAACTTTATCTACTGACAGAGCAGCAGTGGTCAGCGCATCGTGTGAGCGACGCATACCACGCTTAGAACGGGTGGGTTTATTCTGTTGTACGGCCATGGACCTTACTCCTATTACTTACGCTTTAAACTGGCTAATACGGCAAATGGATTTGGTTTCTCCGCCTCTGCAGGCAGTTTGCCAAAGACCATGTCCGCCTCGGACACTTCACAGTGTTCAGAATCGTGCACCGGAACGACCGGCAGCGCGAGAATCAGTTCATCCTCGACAACCGCCAGCAGATCGATCTCACCAAACTCGTTGACATCGACCGGCTCGTACGCTTCCGGTAATGCCTCGGCCTGCTCTTCAGAAGAGACAGGGCTGAAGCAGTAACTCACTTTTACGTGATGGGGAAAGGTCTGGTTGCAGCGCTGACAACGTAACGTCACCTGTACTTCAGCAGTACCCGTCAGTACCGCCAGACGTTGGTTATCAACCGCAAACGACATGGCACAATCCACATCACTGTCCACACTAACGACCGACTCGGCCACACGCTCCACCTGAACAGATGTGTAGACACCCTGATAATCAAGGCGCTTCTGAGCGGTGCGGACAGGGTCCAGCGTCAGGGGTAATTTTACCTTTTGCATAGGGCGCGCATATTAACTTTGTAATGTCATAGAGTCAAAGAAAAAGGCCGTTAAACAGCATCTTTCAACCACTATTCGCATCCAGTGCGGCGCACAGTTTAAAATGACTGTCACCAATTCGCTATTACTATTGAAAAAAAATGACGCCATCAATTCTTTTAGCTTCAACCTCGCCCTTTCGGCAGGCATTACTGCGCAAACTGGGCCTGCCTTTTATTACCGCTGCGCCTGAGGTGGATGAGTCACCGCAGCCCGGTGAAAATGCCGAAGCGCTGGTCACCCGTCTCGCCGTAGCGAAAGCGCAGGCACTGGCAAAAGCCTGGCCTGACCACTGGATAATCGGCTCCGATCAGGTCTGCGTGGTGGATGGCGCGATCGCCGGTAAGCCTCACACGGCAGAGAATGCGCGGGCGCAACTGCGTGCCGCCAGCGGCCAGGCGATTACTTTTTATACCGGGCTGGCTCTTTTTCATCCGGCCAGTGGCAGGCTGCTGCAGTGTTGCGAACCCTTCGTGGTGCATTTCCGCACCTTAACCGACGCTGAAATTGCCGGGTATGTGGAAAAGGAGCAGCCGCTGCAATGTGCAGGCAGCTTTAAAAGTGAAGGTCTGGGAATTTGTCTGTTTGATCGGCTGGAGGGGCGCGATCCTAATACGCTGATAGGGCTGCCGCTGATTGCGCTCAACGGAATGTTGCAGCAGGCCGGCATCAATCCTTTAACGGAGTGATGCCGAAGAACGATTACGCTTTCAGCTGACGCAGCTTATTCAGGCACTGCTTCAGGCCATCATCCAGCGGCGCTTCGACACGCATGACTTCGCCAGTGCCGGGATGGGTAAAGGTCAATGCCGCCGCGTGCAGGAACAGGCGTTTCAGACCAGTTGACGCCAGCTGACTGTCAAAGTCACGTTCGCCATAGCGATCGTCGAAGGCGATAGGATGCCCGGCGTGCAGCGTATGTACACGAATCTGGTGGGTGCGTCCGGTGACCGGACTTGCTTTCACCAGCGTGGCAAACTCAAACCGCTCTTCCACTTTAAAGCGGGTTTCAGAGGCTTTACCTTCGCTGCTGACGCGCACCACACGCTCACCGCTCTGGAGAATATTTTTCAGCAGCGGTGCCTGAACGACCTTAAGATGCGACGGCCAGTTGCCGCGCACCAGCGCCAGATAATCCTTCTGCATCCCTTTTTCACGCAGTTGCTCATGCAGTGAGCGCAGCGCCGAGCGCTTTTTCGCCACCAGCAGAATACCGGAGGTGTCACGGTCCAGGCGATGCACCAGTTCCAGGAAGCGTGCTTCGGGACGCAGTGCGCGCAGGCCTTCGATGACGCCGAAGGTCAACCCGCTGCCTCCGTGAACGGCGGTGCCGGAAGGCTTGTTCATCACCAGCAGCGCCTCATCTTCATACAGAATGGCGTCAGCCAGCGAGGCCACTTTTGCCAGTTTCGGTGACACGGCCTCGTCATCGCGTTCGGCGACCCGCACCGGTGGAATGCGAACCTCATCGCCCTCCTCCAGCTTATATTCGGGCTTGACGCGCTTTTTATTTACCCGCACCTCGCCTTTGCGAACGATGCGATAAACCATGCTTTTTGGCACACCCTTGAGCTGGGTGCGCAAAAAGTTATCAATGCGTTGTCCGGCATTTTCAGCCGTGATGGCGACAAATTGTACGCCCGGATTCTCTGTTTTCATGGCGGCGATTCTAAATAGTGTCCCCTGATAGCGCCACCCCTTTTTCTGTGCTTAACTCTGGGATTGATGTGGCGGCGGGTCGCCTCCCTGCTGACTTTTTCAGCAAACCGCTGCTTTGTCCGACACATTAATAAGTTAAATGTAAAGAAACTTCACAAGCTGGCTAAAGTCGCCTTGCTATATGAAGGTTAGCAGTGGAATAATGCTTGAGTTTCTTACCTGAAGCATTTCAGGGCAGAAAAAGAGCGAAATTGTCATTTTGCCGGATTGAGCAGACACGCAGCAATGGCGTAAGACGTAATGCGAAATCAGGCACTTAGCGGGCTGCGGGTTGCGGCCTGGACAACAGTATGGGATGCACGAGTTTTTTAATTGTCTCAGGCATTTCCACTATCTGGTGCTGTTTTCCCTTATGAAAAACAGGCCACCGACGTTATTTGCGCCCCTCGCGCGGTCGACAGCCGTGAGGTTGACGACATTGCACTAAGTCACGGGGCCATCGGTTGATACTCGTCCAGGGTAACTATGCCCGCAGCTGTAATCACTCATGAAAGAATAACGAGTAAGTCACGATGAAAAGAATGTTAATAAACGCAACTCAGCAGGAAGAGTTGCGCGTTGCCCTGGTTGACGGTCAGCGTCTGTACGACCTGGATATCGAAAGCCCCGGACACGAACAGAAAAAAGCCAACATCTACAAAGGTAAAATCACTCGCATTGAACCCAGCCTTGAAGCTGCGTTTGTCGATTACGGCGCAGAGCGTCACGGTTTCCTCCCGTTAAAAGAAATTTCCCGCGAATATTTCCCCTCCAGCTATAACGCACATGGTCGTCCGAATATTAAAGACGTGCTGCGTGAAGGCCAGGAAGTCATTGTTCAGATCGATAAAGAAGAACGCGGCAATAAAGGCGCTGCGCTGACCACCTTTATCTCTCTGGCAGGCAGCTACCTGGTACTGATGCCGAATAACCCACGTGCAGGCGGTATCTCTCGCCGCATCGAAGGTGACGATCGTACCGAGCTGAAAGAAGCGCTGTCGGCGCTGGATCTGCCGGAAGGCATGGGCCTGATCGTGCGCACTGCCGGCGTCGGTAAATCTGCCGAGTCGCTGCAGTGGGACTTAAGCTTCCGTCTCAAGCACTGGGAAGCGATTAAGAAAGCCGCTGAAAACCGCCCTGCACCGTTCCTGATCCATCAGGAAAGCAACGTAATTGTGCGTGCCTTCCGCGACTATCTGCGTCAGGACATCGGTGAAATCCTTATCGATAACCCGAAAGTACTGGAACTGGCGCGTCAGCATATCGCGGCGCTGGGCCGTCCGGACTTCAGCAGCAAAATTAAGCTCTACACCGGTGAAATTCCGCTGTTCAGCCACTATCAGATCGAATCGCAAATCGAATCCGCCTTCCAGCGTGAAGTCCGCCTGCCTTCCGGTGGATCGATTGTGATCGACAGTACCGAAGCACTGACCGCTATCGATATCAACTCAGCACGTGCCACGCGCGGCGGTGACATTGAAGAGACAGCGTTCAACACCAACCTTGAAGCGGCCGATGAGATTGCGCGTCAGCTGCGCCTGCGTGACCTGGGCGGCCTGATCGTTATCGATTACATCGATATGACGCCGGTACGCCATCAGCGCGCAGTAGAGAACCGTCTGCGTGAAGCTGTCCGTCAGGACCGCGCCCGTATTCAGATCAGCCATATTTCACGTTTCGGCCTGCTGGAGATGTCCCGTCAGCGTCTGAGTCCGTCATTAGGTGAATCCAGTCATCACGTCTGCCCACGCTGTAGCGGCACCGGCACCATTCGCGATAACGAGTCGCTGGCCCTGTCGATTCTGCGTCTGATTGAAGAAGAAGCGCTGAAAGACAACACCAAAGAAGTTCACGCCATTGTTCCGGTTCAGGTGGCCTCTTACCTGCTGAATGAGAAGCGTGAAGCGGTCAACGCGATTGAAAAACGCCAGGGTGGCGTGCGGGCAATCATCGTTCCTGATGACAAGATGCAGACCCCACACTACTCCGTGCTGCGCGTGCGCAAAGGCGAAGAGACGCAGACCCTGAGTTATCACCTGCCGAAGCTGCATGAAGCCGAAATGGCGATGCCGTCGGATGAGGAGCACTCTGAGCGTCGTCGTCCTGAGCAGCCCGCTCTGGCTGCCTTTGTGATGCCTGATGCGCCTCCTGCGCCGGTAGAAGTTGAGCCTGATGTGAAGCGCGCTGAAGCTCAGCCAGCAGCAAAAACAGCCCCGGCTGTTGCTGCACCAGCGACCGTCAGCACCGGTTTCTTCGGGCGTCTGCTTGGCGGCCTGAAAAAAATGTTCGCTGGCGAAGAAACGCCTGCTGCTGCGCCAGTGAGCACTGAGGTTGCTGAACCGCAGAAAGCGACTGAAGAGCAGGAAAGCAACACTGGCCGTGGCGAGCGCCGCAGCAACAATAACAACCGTCGTAACAACAATCGCCGTGAGCGTACGCCACGTAACGGTGACAATGCACAGTCCCGTGAAGGCCGTGAACCACGCGAAAGTCGCGAGCCGCGTGAAAGCCGCGAGCCACGTGAAAGCCGCGAGCCGCGCGAGGGTAACGATAACCGTCGCAACAAGCGTCAGTCTCAGACGAGTGAAGTGCGCGAAGAGCGTCCGGCACTGAGCGCAGAAGCGCGTCAGCAGCGTGATGAGCAGCAGCAACAGCGCCGTGAACAGCGTGCTGAACGTCAGCGTCGTCGTCAGGAAGAGAAACGTGCCGGTGAAGAAGCGGCCAAAGCGGCTGAGCAGCCAGCCGTCGTTGCTGAAGCTCTGGATGTCACTGAGGCGCAGGATGATGAACGCGTTCAGGTTATGCCGCGTCGTAAGCCACGTCAGCTGAACCAGAAGGTGCGCGTTGATGATAACCGTCAGCCTCTGCCAGCCGAAGCCAGCGATATCGCTCAGCCTGCTGAAGTGCGTAAGTCACAGCCAGCAGACGTTGCTCAGACACAGCCTGAGTTCCAGGCTTCGCAGAGTGACGAGCAGGATGACAACGACAGCCGTGATAACGCCAATATGCCGCGTCGTTCACGTCGTTCCCCACGTCATCTGCGCGTCAGCGGACAGCGTCGTCGTCGTTACCGCGATGAGCGTTATCCGACGCAGTCAGCGATGCCTCTGGCCGCTGCCGCTGCTTCACCTGAAATGGCATCCGGCAAAGTCTGGATTCGCTATCCGGTGAGCCAGGCCAGCGAAGAGCAGGTTCAGAATGTAACGCACGAGACGCCAGCTTATAACAGCGAAGAGACCGCAGACGCGACCCATGCGTTGCCGGTTGCTGCCGCCGTTGAATCGGTTGCTCAGGATGCGCCAGTGCAACAGGCCGAGCCGCAGGCAGAAACGCCAGTGGCGATCGTCAACACTGACGATACCCGTGCTATCGACACTCCGGTTGACGAGCAACCGTCTGTTGTTCCGGCTGCTGATGAAGCCAAAGCGGAAGCTGTAGCGGCTGAAGCCGTGCCTGCTGAGCCCGTAGCTGAAACGCCCGTGTCACAGCCTGCTGAGCCGGTCACCGAAACGGCAGTGGTAACGCCAGCTGCTGAGGTTTCACAGCCTGCCAGCGTTGCTGAGCAGTCAGCTACTGATGTCAGCGAAGAGATCGCAGCAGAGGTGGAAGAAGTGCTGAACGCGCCGGTTGCTGCTCACGCTGAAACCGCACCAGTCAGTGAACCTCATGCGCCGGTTGCCGCTCGCGATATCTCGCCTGTAGCACCGGTAACGGCGGTGACGGCGGTCGAACCAGTAGCATTAGCGCCTGCTGCTGAAGCGGTGCCGAATGACGGTACGCGCTGGAAGCATTATGCTTCTGCACCGATGACCAAAGCGCCTGCGCCGGTCTGGCAGTCAGAGCCTGCTCCGCACAGTGACTGGGTACGGGCACCGTATGAGTTCGATGGTCGCGGTTCTGCGGGGGGTCATAGCGCCACCCATCACGCTACTGCCCCGGCGACAAAGCCGTAACGCATAAGCGGTTATAAACTGAACCCCGGCCAGAAAGCCGGGGTTTTTTATGGCGTCGATTCAGTCACCATACAGACGAAGAATTAATACTGCCCTGTTTACGCCGTCAGCCATCAGTAAAGATGGGGTCAGTTACCTTGTGCAGAAAAACATCAGGCATGCAGGGGTGCGGGATAGCGTGAAATGAGGGAACAGGAAAGCTATGCAGACAGGCTTGATGACAACTCGTCCCGCCACTGGCTGAATCACAGGCAAAAAAATCCCACCCTTCTTTAGCAGGAGAGTGGGAAAACGTAAGCGCATCCGGTTAAAGTACGCTCAAAATTTCAGGTCAGACTACGAATTCATCTGGAACAATGACATTTTGGACATATCAGTGAAGGTCTTATAAGAGGCCTGAAGTGCTGTCTGCTGCATGGTGTAGCTGGAAGCCGCTTCCGTTAAATCCACGTTAACCAGGTCACTCATCTGCGAGCTGTAAATCACTTTACGGTCGTCGCCCTGCGCATTCAGCGTATCAATTTCACCAAGCTGAGTACCAATCTCAGAAACCACGGTTGAGACATTATTCAGCGCGTTGCCCAGCCCGCGGTTGGTTTTATCCATTGCATCCTGGAATGTCTGCTTAGTCGCGGCATCCGCATCATCCTGGGGGACTTTGAGTGCTGCAATGGCGCTATCCAGCATCTTAAACAGATTGGTTTCGCTGGCGCTGCCATCCGGCTCTACAGTGGCATTGCTGGTGATTGACATGAAGATGCTGTCACCGGTATGCGCCACGGTCATGGTACGACTGGTATCAACCTTCTGGGTGATCGCATCGGTGCCGCCTGCGTAACTGACGCCCGTGCCCGCCGTATCAACAAAAGGCGCGCTGTCGGTTTTATAGCCGGCAAAAATATAGCGGCCATTGGCATCTTTGCTGTTGGCCAGATTCAGCAGCTGGGCGCGAACACCCTCCAGCTGGGTAGCAATCGAACCACGATCGTCGTCGCTCAGCGTACCCGTTGAACCATTGACGATCAGCGCCTGCGCCGCAATGATGCCATTGGTTACGCCCTTCAGCGTATTGTCCTCCAGTGACAGGCCCTGTTCAGCAAAGGTGCGCGCCAGCGCATACTGTTCACCCTGCTGCTGAGTCTGAGTCAACACCACAGCACGTGACGCCGCGATCGGGTCATCAGAGGGATTCGTTACACGACGACCGCTGGAGAGCTGCTCACCCACTTTCAGCCAGGAGGCTTGCGAGTCAGTAATGCCGCGCACCTGCTGTTCAAAAATCATATTTGTACTGATTCGCATGTTATCTCCTGCCCTTAGCGAATATTGATCAATGCGTTAAACACGGTGCTGGCAGTCTGGAGCACCTGCGCATTGGCCATGTAATATTGCTGATACTTGGTCAGATTGGCGTACTCCTCATCAAGGTTTACACCAGAGACCGACTGCTGGCGTTCGGTCAGCTGACTGACCACACTTTTCTGCGTCGTACTGGTCGTTTCCAGCGAGCTGGTTTTGTTACCCACGGTGCTGACGATAGCTGCATAGGCCTGTGACAGCGTGGCATTACCGCCGACCAGCTTCACATCCTGCAGATTCAGCAGTTTCTGCGCATTGCGGTTATCACTTTCACCGCCAACCGCGCTGGCAGCAGCCACCTGAGATTCACTGGTGATTGCCACGGACATGTCGTTAATCACATTCTGGACCGGCTTCACCAGGAAGCTGTCTTTGGCGGCAGGTGCAGGTAAGGCACCCACAGTCAGTTTCAGGCCATCAAAACTCAGCGTGGTGTTGCCACTGGCATCGGTACTCTGGGTGATGGCGGCTGCGGTGCTGTCTGACGCACGCGTTGCGGTCCAGTTACTGCCGTCATAACTCACGGTGTAGTTAGTGGCTTTCAGTGCGCTGGTGTCGGTCCATTCAGCGGTTACGGAAGCGGCGGTACTGTTTTTACTATTGCTCACCACGGCTGGACTGCCGATATTAAAGAAATCGACGCCCTGGTCGCCGTTGCTGTCAAAGCCCTGCTTATGAACGTCGTTGAAGCTGGTGGTAAACGCCGCTGCTAACTGACCCAGCTGGTTCTGCGCCAGATCGAGATCCTGGGTGCGGAACGCCAGCAGACCGCCCAGCGAGCCGGTGGTGATCAGCTTTTCCGGGATCTCAACGTTGCCCGCCTGCTTGTCGACATAGCCAATCGTGGTGCGCGTCGGATCGCTGCTGGCGTTCATCGCCACCAGATCGTGAGATTTGTTGCCGTTCACCAGCGTCAGGCCGTTGGCCATAGATACCGTGTAATTGCCATCCTGCTGCGATACCGTCACGCCAACGACTTTATTGAGGTCATTGACCAACTGATCACGCTTATCAAGCAGATCGTTAGGCGCAGCACCGTTGCCATTAGTCAGCTTGCCAATCTGCTGGTTAAGATCGGCAATCTGGCTGGTGAGGGTGTTGACCTGTTTAACACTGGAACTGACATCAGAATTGACGCTGTTCTGCATATTGTTCAGGTATTGCGCGGAGGTCTGGAAC
The DNA here is from genome assembly GCF_008631595.1 of Pantoea sp. F_5. Taxonomy (NCBI): domain Bacteria; kingdom Pseudomonadati; phylum Pseudomonadota; class Gammaproteobacteria; order Enterobacterales; family Erwiniaceae; genus Pantoea; species Pantoea sp. F_5. The sequence continues at coordinate 141,081 of NZ_VWUO01000002.1, read as the reverse complement.
TGGTTCACCAGACCCTGCGCATTGCTGAGCATCGACTGACGCGCTGACGGATCGTTGGCGTTGCTCACGACGTTCTGCAGGTTGGTAAAGAAGCCCTGCAGCGAGGTCGACAGGCTGGTCGTCGCGGTCGACAGCAGATCGTCAATGTTAGAAATCTGCGTATGCTGAGTATCGACTGCACTGTAGCTCGCGCTGGCACCCCGCAGTTGTGTAGCAATAAATGAATCATATTCACGTTGTACACCGGTGATGTTCACGCCGTTACCATAATAGCTATTGCCCTGAAGGGTACTGTTCGCCTGCGCCAGTACCGTGGTCTGACGTGAATAGCCCGCCACGGTATAGTTAGAAATGTTGTTACTGGTGGTGCTCAGAGCGGCCTGCGCGGCACTCAATCCACTCATCGCGGAGTTAATTATGCTGGACATCTCGGTTCCTTACGTTCCCCGTCAACCGGGCTGGCAGACATCAAAGTGGGCGCCAGCTGGCGAAAACGCTTCTGGCTATAGGGATGTTATCGGCTTGCTTAAGTGAAACTTGAGGCGAAATAATCAGAACAGGTCGCCAATATCCTGGCTGTACGCTTTGACGACTTTGTCGCCCATGCTTTTGAATTGCTGAATCATTCCCACCAGCTTTTGCGCATATTTTGGATCGGTGGCATAGCCCGCCGCCTGTAACGCCTGCGCGCCCTGCTCTGCGCTTGAGGCGTTGGTCACCGCCGCATAGCGAGGGTTTTTGGTCAGCAGTTTGACGTAATCAGTCAGCGCCTCGAAATAGGAGTTGTAGACCCTGAAGCTGGCCCGGACTTTCTTCGCTGCACCCTGCTCATATTCGGTGGTCATGATATCGGTGGTGTCACCTTTCCAGTCACCGCTGGCTTTAATCCCGAACACGTTATAACTCGGCTTGCCGTCGCGGGTCAGGATCTGTCGCTGGCCCCAGCCCGACTCCAGCGCAGCCTGCGCCAGAATCAGGTGATGCGGAATACCACTCTGCTGACTGGCCGCCTGCGCCGGCTGCGTCAGCTGGGCGATAAACTCACGGCTGTCGCTTGGCAGCCCCGTCGGTGACGCGACCGGCGGCAGACGTGGCATCGCCTTGCGCACCATCTGCTCCAGCTGCTGGGCGGGCAGTGGTGTGGCCCCGCTGGTGCTGAGAATAAAGCTGTTATCCAGCTTCATCGGCACCGTACCGGCTTTTTCATCCGGCGCGGTGGCGGGCTGCATCTGTTTGACGATGGTTTCCGCCAGCCCGAGGCCACGCTTGCCCATCTCCTGTGCAATCTGCTGGTCATACATAGAGGTAAAGAGTTTGGTCTGCTCGTTGCCCATAATGCCGTCCTGCGGCAACGCATCACGCATACTCTTCAGCATCATCTGTACAAACATCCCTTCGACCTGACGTGCAACCTGCAACGCATGTCCTTTCGGATCGTTGCTCGCCTGGCGTTTAAGATCATTCAGGGAGCGGCTGTCGAAAGCCGGACTCGTGACAGATTGCATATCAGCCATCAGATAATTTCCAGTTTGGCACGCAGACAGCCGGCACTCTGCATCGACTGCAGAATCGACATCAGTTCGATAGGTGATGCACCCAGCGCATTCAGCGCACGCACTACGTTGTTCAGATTGGCGCTGGCATTGACGCGCTGCAGCGCACCGCCGGTCTGGCGCAGATCGATCTGAGTCTGCGTGGTCGCCACGGTCTGACCACCGGCCAGCGGGGTATCAGGCTGACTGACGTTCTGCTGCTGGTTAACCGTCACAGAGAGGTTGCCCTGCGCCACCGCACACTGATTCAGCGTCACTTCACGGTTCATCACCACCGAGCCGGTACGGGAGTTGATGATTACTTTGGCATCTTCAACCGGAATCGAGACGTTAATGTTCTGGATATCGGCCAGCAGACGCACCTGCGCGCCATTATTCGGTGAGACGCGGATCTGCACGGTGCGGGCATCCAGCGGCTGCGCTGCGCCATAGCCGCCACGGGCGTTAATTGCATCAGCAATCCGCTGCGCCATGGAGAAGTCTTCGTTGTTCAGTTGCAGGTTAATGGTGTTCTGCGAGCCAAAGTTGCTCTGCAGTTCACGTTCAACCGTTGCACCGCCAGTGATGCGGCCACCGTTCAGCTGGTTGACCTGAACACTACTGCCGCCCGCAGAGGCACCTGCACCACCGACCAGGATGTTGCCCTGAGCCAGCGCATAGACCTGGTTATCGACCCCTTTCAGCGGCGTCATTAACAGCGTGCCGCCACGCAGGCTTTTGGCGTTACCCAGCGATGAGACCACCACATCCAGGTTTTGTCCCTGACGGGCAAACGACGGCAGCTTAGCGGTGACCATAACAGCTGCCACGTTTTTCAACTGCATGTTGGTGCCCGCAGGAACGGTAATGCCAAGCTGTGAGAGCATGTTGCTGACTGTCTGGGTAGTAAATGGCGTCTGCGTGGTCTGGTCACCCGTGCCATCCAGACCCACCACCAGGCCATAGCCCAGCAGCTGGTTATCACGTACGCCCTGTACCGTGGTTAAATCACGAATCAAATCGGCTTTGGCCAGCAGGCTGACGCCCAGCAGCAGCGCCAGCCCGGCGCGAAACAGCGTTAACTTTTTCATTGAAACCTCTTACATCGGCGAGATGTTCAGGAAGAAACGCTGGAACCAGCCCATGGTCTGCGCCTCATTGATGTAACCATTTCCGACGTACTCAATACGTGCATCGGCGACAGCGGTAGATAACACGGCGTTACTGGCGCTGATGGTGCGTGGGTTGACCACGCCCGAGAAGCGAATGAACTCCGTGCCCTGATTAATGGCGATCTGTTTTTCACCGACCACATGCAGGTTGCCGTTTGACAACACCTGATCCACGGTGACGGTAATGGTGCCGGTAAAGGTGTTATTGGCGGATGCGCCGCCTTTACCTGCGAAGTCGTTTTTGCCTTCGGCGCTGAGATTGGCTTTTTCGCCACCTGCACCCACCAGGCCTGCCAGACCCGTCGGCACGCCGCTCACACCAAAGCTGTTGCTGCCGTCGCGGCTGGCACTGGCTGAGGAGCTTTTGCTGGCGCTGACGTTTTCCTGCAGCGTGATGGTCAGGGTATCGCCGATATTGCGTGGACGGCGATCTTCAAACAGCGGCTGATAGCCGTAGTTAAGTGGCGCGACGCCCTGGAATATAGAGCCGTTTACCACCGGTGGCGCGGACGGCATCGGCTGCGCCGTGGTTGCGCCTTCGACCAGCGGAGTACGCGGGACCAGGGCACATCCGTTAAGAGTTAGCAGCAACGAGGCGACTAACCAATGTCCAGGCTTGAGAATCTGTTGCTTCGCCACGGTGTCACGACCTTATTAATGTCTGTATCTCAGGCCAGCACAGGCTGGCCCTGTTCGGGATTAAAGCTGGGTTAATTTCGCCAGCATCTGATCAGAGGTGCTGATCGCCTTGCTGTTGATTTCGTAAGCGCGCTGCGTCTGGATCATCGTAACCAGCTCTTCCGCTACGTTAACGTTCGAGGTTTCGGTGTAGCCCTGATAGAGCAGACCCGCGCCGTTCTGACCTGGCGTGCTGTCAGTCGGTGCGCCCGATGCCTGGGTTTCCTTGTAGAGGTTTTCACCCACGCTATCGAGACCGGCGTCGTTCATAAAGGTGCTCAGCGTTAACTGACCGACCTGTGCGGCCTGGGCCTGACCCTGCTGCGTCACGCTGACCACACCGTCACGCGACACCGTAATGCTGGTGGCGTTTGCCGGAATGGTAATGCCTGGCTGCACCGGGAAACCGGAGTTGGTCACCAGCTGACCGTTCTGATCAACCTGAAACGCGCCATCACGGGTATACGCAGAGGTGCCGTCCGGCATCTGAATCTGAAAATAACCCTGACCGTTAATAGCGATATCTTTTGAGTTACTGGTCTGCGACAGGTTGCCCTGAGTATGCAGCCGCTCAGTCGTCACCGGACGTACACCGGTACCGATCTGCAGGCCCGATGGCAGCGTTGTCTGTTCTGATGACTGCGTGCCCGGCTGGCGCATAGTCTGGTACATCAGATCTTCGAACACCGCACGTGAACGTTTAAAGCCGTTGGTGCTGACGTTTGCCAGGTTGTTGGCAATGACGTCCATGTTCATCTGCTGCGCATCAAGACCGGTCTTAGCGATCCATAAAGAACGAATCATGTTGTTATCCTCGCGCCTTAGCTCATGTTCAGGAGCTGATTGGCTTTTTGTTCATTTTCGTCGACGTTGGTGATGACTTTCATCTGCATCTCAAAACGTCGGGCGTTAGCGATCATATCGACCATGGTTTCCACTGGCTTGACGTTGCTGCCTTCCAGTACACCAGGCATCACCTGCATGGTGGCATCGGCCTGCAGCGCAGCACCACGGGTCGCCTGCGTTGCCGCGGTAGGACGGAACATGCCGTCATCACTGCGCTGCAGCTCCTGCCCGGTTGCCCTGACCAGCTTCAGCTTGCCCAGCTGAACCGTGGCGTTCGGCGAATCACCGGCGTTCAGCCCGGTGATGGAGCCGTCTGCAGCAATGGTGATTTCCGTACCCTGCGGGATCACAATCGGACCGCCATCGCCCATCACAGGATTGCCCTGAACCGTCAGCGTTCCGGTCGGACTGATTTGCATATTGCCGTTGCGGGTATAGGCTTCGCTGCCGTCAGCGGTACGCACCGCCAGCCAGCCATCCTGCTGCACCGCCACATCGAGCGGACGCTCGGTGTAATCCATTGCGCCCTGACTCATGTCGGCACCGGGTGTAGAGGCGGCGACCAGCGTACGGGTCGGCAGCGACCAGCCACTCACCGGCACCGCGCGCAGCGCATTCAGCTGTGCACGAAAGCCGGGTGTTGAGGCGTTGGCGAGGTTGCTGGCGGTAACCGCCTGCTGATCCAGCGTCTGGCTGGCCGCGCCCATCGCGGTATATATCGCGTGATCCATATGACAATCCTGTTAGCGAATTAACGTAAGTTAACCAGCGTGTTAAGAATCTGGTCCTGAGTTTTGATGGTCTGCGCATTCGCCTGATAGTTACGCTGCGCGACGATCATGTTCACCAGCTCTTTACTCATGTCGACGTTGGACGATTCCAGGGCACCCGCCGTCAGTGAACCAAAGGTGCCGGTATTGGCCAGACCGATCGCTGCCTGACCGGATGCACTTGATGCAGACCAGACGTTGTCGCCCTGTGACTGCAGACCTTCCGGGTTAGAGAAGCTTGCCAGCACAATCTGACCCAGCAGCTGGGTTTTCTGGTTTGAGTAGGTACCGGTAATCGTGCCGTCATCGTTGATCGCGTAGCTGGTCAGATCGCCTGGCGCATAGCCATCCTGCGTCGGGCTGCCAAAGGTGGTGCTGCCGGTGTTCTGTTGCAGGCTGCCCAGCATGCTCAGGTTGATCGGCTGATTGGCGACCGCGCCATTGGCACCGCCCACGTTCAGCGTCAGGCCGACGGTGCCATCCGTGGTGGTGCTCACAACGGCACCGGTGGCATCCAGCTTAGAGACGCTGGTCAGCTTACCGCTGGTGTCAAACGCCATTCTGAAGTCACCCGCTGAGGTGCCGGTGTTGCCATCAATGGTGTGGACTGTCCAGCTGTTGCTGGTGGTGTCTTTCACGAAATACATGTCGAGCGCATGGTCATTACCCTGCGAGTCGAACACGGTGGCCGTGGTTTTCTTGTTGTAGCTGTCTGCGTTCGCCGTCGAGAAGGTGGTCACCGTTGGCGTGGTATCCGTTGAGTTCAGGTTGGCAACCAGTCCGGCAGTGGTGGTCGCGCGGGCTGACATCTGCGTGGTAGGAATAGTCAGCGCTACCGGGTTCGCCCCCGCCTGGATAGTGGCCGGTGAACCGCTTGCCGGATAGCCGGTGACGTTCAGCCCCTGGGTATTCACCAGGTTACGGTTGGCATCCAGCGTTAACTGGCCGTTACGTGAATAGAAAACGCCGCCGCTGCTGTCGGTCATACGGAAGAAGCCGTTGCCGCTCAGCGCAACGTCCAGACCACGGCTGGTGGTGGTGGTCGCGCCATCGTTAAAGTTCTGGATCACCGCAGCGACTTTGGTACCGAGACCAACGTTAGAACCGGCAAACATATCGGCAAACGCGATGGTGCTGGATTTAAAGCCCGCAGTCGCGGAGTTAGCAATGTTGTTACCGATGACATCAAGGTTACTTGAAGCAGCACCAAGGCCGCTGACCGCTTGGGAAAATGACATGTGTTTGTTTCCTGTCTACAGGTTAATCAGAGAATCTGACGTACGTCGTCAAGGGTGGCGGAGCCCATGGTGCCGAGATCCAGTTTTGTGGTGTTGTTCGCAGTACTCACCCCATTGACGTAGGCGTAGTTAAGCGGTTGTGCCACCAGTTGTGTGTTGCCATTGCTTGCGGCAATCGTAACGCTGTATTTACCATCCGGTGCGACAGAGCCATCAGTCAGCTTGCCGTCCCACGAGAAGGTGTGGACGCCAGCACTCAGCGCGCCCAGATCGACGGTATCGATCACCGTGCCACTGGCATCTTTAATGGTGGCGGATGCGCCAGTAGAAGCGGAAGCCAGCTCTACACCAAATGGCGTGGTGGTGCCGTTGCCTACCAGAATTTGTCCGCCATTAACCATCACGCCATGCCCAATCAGCGTGGAGCTCTGCAGCGACTGGCTGGTGCTGATCTGACCGGAGATCGATCCCAGCGTGGTATTCAGTTTTTCAATGCCGCTCAGGGTATTGATCTGTGCCAGCTGCGTGGTGAGCTGGCTGTTATCCATTGGATTGGTTGGATCCTGGTTCTTTAACTGCGTCACCAGCATGGTCAGGAACTGATTCTGCAGATCCTGTGCGTTGTTGCCGGTGCCACTGGTGCTGGATGAGCTAAGGACCGTGGGGTCCAGCTTTTCATTAACGCCTACCGCGATAGCCATGGTTTTTCTCCGTTATTGCCCGATCGTCAGGGTTTTCATCATCATCGACTTCACGGTGTTGAGCACCTCGACGTTGGCCTGGTAGCTGCGTGACGCCGACATGGTGTTGACGCTTTCAGAAACCACATCCACGTTCGGCATCTTCACGTAACCTTTGGCATCAGCCATCGGGTTACCTGGGTCATAGACCAGCTTCGCAGGTGTCGGATCGTCCACGACGCGCGCCACTTTCACACCGCCGGTCGCTGAACCCGGAGCCGCATCGGTCTGGAAGACGACCTGCTTTGCCACGTAAGGCTTGCCATCGGGACCGGTGACGCTGTCGGCGTTTGCCAGGTTACTGGCACTGACGTTTAATCGCTGTGATTGCGCGGTCATCGCTGAGCCGGCAATGTCAAAAATATTCAGCAAGGCCATAATTATTGCCCTTGTAACACGCTCATCATGCCTTTGATCTGGCTACTGATGAGGGTGAGGTCGGTTTGATATTTCAGGCTGTTATCCGCGAACTGCGTACGCTCACGGTCCATATCTACGGTATTGCCGTCGGCAGAAGGCTGATCGGGAATGCGATAAAGCATATCCATCGATGGCGCTCCGTTTGTCTGTGCTTCAATGTGGCGAGCTGACGTGACTTTTAACGCCATGCTGCTGCCTTCCGCACGACCATTGGACATCACCCGACTCAGCTCGCTGGCAAAGTCGATATCCCGGGCCTGATAACCAGGGGTATCGGCGTTGGCAATATTTGACGCCAGGATCTCCTGACGTTGAGCACGCAGGTTGAGGGCCTCCGTTCCAAATTTCAGCGCCGCATCCAGTTTGTCGAGCATGTTTCCTCCGCGTATGAGAATTTTGAGTTCGCAGCTTAATTTGAAAAAGCAAGCCGTCATCGTCTGAATAACGCCTTAAATGACCGCTATTTTGACAATTGAGGATTTTTCTTAACGGGTACACTCGTCGCCATCATCAGTGAGGAACTGCACAATGCGTCGATATCTGACTCTGCTGACCAGCCTGCTGGTCGTGATCGCCCTTCCGGCTTCTGCCGGGGATCTCAATGCACAACTGAATCAATTTTTTAAAGCGCGTGACGCTCAGCATGCTGCAGGCATGGTGGTAGTGGTTCGCACCCCGAAAGAGCAATGGCCAGCCTGTGACATGCCAAAGTTCACTCTGCCAGGCAATAGCCGGTTATGGGGCAACATGAGCGTGGCGGCAAACTGCGATGAGAATCGCCGTTATATCCAGGTACAGGTTCAGGTCACCGGCTCCTATCTGGTGGCGACCCGGCTGCTGAGCCAGGGCAGTAGCGTCAGCGAAAGTGATTTCACGCTGCAGACCGGCCGTCTTGATACCCTGCCTGCCCGCGCCCTGCTGAATGCGGACGCAGTCGCAGATGCCGTAGTGCTGCGTGATATACAGCCAGGACAGCCGATTAATCCCTCCACGCTGCGTCAGCCATGGCGTGTTAAAGCGGGTCAGAATGTGATGGTGATTGCCAGCGGAGACGGCTTTGACGCCAGCGGTGAGGGCAAGGCGCTGAACAACGCCGCCCGCTCGCAGTCGGTTCGCGTGAGGATGGCAAATGGCCAGATTGTCAGCGGTAAGGTGCGCGAGGATGGGAATATTCTTATAACGCTGTAAAGTGTTAAAGAAGCCCGTAGTGCTGCCGATAGAAGAATCAACAAAGCGATAACGCTATTATGATTCAGGTGGCAGACTTCCCCTGACCGTACAGGAGCCCGAATATGAGCATTGACAGAACGCAACCTCTGAAACCCGCCAGCACCGTACAGAGCCGCGACAGCAGTGAGTCTGGCAGCAGCAAAGTGCGTCAGAGTGCCAGTCCGGTAGCAGCCACGACCCCTGCTGCAGCCCAGGTGAGCCTGAGCAGCGCGCAGTCGCAGCTGATGCAGCCGAGCAGCAAAGATATTAACGTCGAGCGCGTTGAACAACTGAAAACTGCCATTCGTAATGGTGAACTGAAGATGGATACCGGCAAAATCGCCGATGCGCTGATTGCCGACACTAAGGCGTATTTAGAGGGTAATTAATTCCCATGAGTAATTTGCAGACCACATTAGATAAGATGCAGGACGTGCTGGCGTCGCTTTCAGCGGTGCTGGAAGAAGAGCAGCAGCAACTGGCAGCGGGCAGTATCAACAGCAACCTGTTGCAGCGCATCACCGAAGATAAAAGTGCGCTGCTCAGTACGCTGAACTATCTGGATGAGATGCGCCGCACCGCTGAACAGAGTCAGGCGACATCGGCACCTTATCGTGGTCAGAACGACATAGCACGCCGCTGGGACAGCATTCAGCAGCATACCCGTCGTCTGCAGGATGCCAATGTTCATAATGGCATGCTGCTGCAGCATCAGATTCGCTACACGGAAAATGCACTTGAAGTGCTGAAGCCGCATCAGACTCAGGCCTTTTATGGTCCCGATGGGATGGGTAAAGGTCAGGCAACGTTAAGTCGTAAAGCCTGAGCCGAAAAGTAGCGAAAAAATCCCGCCTGGTGCGGGATTTTTTATGGGTTTAATTTATTGTCAGTTAATCAGGCTTATACAGCCGTGCGCCGTGCATAGTCGCTTAGCCGGAAGCCCAGCAGCCCCAGCGCCAGGAAATAAGCGCCTCCGCCGACAGCACACACCGCCGCCAGACGCAGCAGTCGCCACAGCATAGCGCCCTGTTCCCAGGCCGGCATCCACTGCAGCATGCCAAACAGCGCGCCAGCCATCACCACCACGGCAATCAGCAGGCGGAGCAGGAAACTACCCCAGCCCGGCTGCGGCACAAAGATATTCTTCTTACGCAGCTGCCAGTAGAGCAGTGACGCATTCAGACAGGCCGCCAGACCAATCGACAGTGACAGACCGGCATGTTTCAGCGGACCAATAAACGCCAGGTTCATGAGCTGCGTCATGATCAGCGTGATAATCGCGATTTTCACCGGCGTTTTGATGTCCTGACGGGAATAGAAACCGGGCGCCAGCACCTTAACCACAATCAGGCCCATCAGTCCGACGGAGTAGGCGATCAGCGCACGCTGCGTCATCAATGCATCAAAAGCAGTGAATTTACCGTACTGGAACAGCGCCACGGTCAGCGGACCGGAGAGCATGCCCAGCGCCACGGCACTCGGCAGCGCCAGCAGGAAGCAGAGTCGCAGGCCCCAGTCCATCAGTCGGGAATATTCATCATGGTTGCCGCTGGCAAAACTTTTAGCCAGCGACGGCAGCAGAATGGTGCCCAGCGCCACGCCCAGCACACCCGAAGGAAACTCCATCAGGCGATCCGCGTAGTACATCCAGGAGACCGAACCCGAAACCAGAAACGAGGCGAAGATGGTGTTGATGATCAGCGAGATCTGACTGACGGAAACGCCCAGAATAGCCGGGCCCATCTGACGCATCACTCGCCACACGCCCGCGTCGCGCAGATTAAGACGCGGCAGCACCAGCATTCCCAGCTTTTTCAGGTGGGGAAGCTGATAGCCGAGCTGCAGCACACCGCCCGCGACCACCGCCCAGGCCAGAGCCATCACCGGTGGATGAAAGTGCGGCGCAGCAAACAGCGCAAAACCAATCATGCTGACATTCAGCAGGGTTGGCGCAAACGCCGGTACCGAGAAGCGGTTCCAGGTGTTCAGCACCGCCCCCGCCAGCGACGCCAGCGAAATCAGCATAATGTAGGGAAAAGTTACCCGCAGCAGCGAACTGGTCAGTGCAAATTTATCGGCACTGTCGGCAAAGCCAGGAGCCGTGACCATGATGACCCAGGGCGCAGCGATCATCCCCGCCACCGTAACCAGCGCCAGTACCAGCGTCAGCAGGCCCGAGACATACGCCAGGAACAGTTTCGTCGCCTCTTCACCCTGCTTACTTTTATATTCAGCCAGAATCGGCACAAATGCCTGAGAAAATGCGCCTTCAGCAAAAATACGGCGCAGCAGATTGGGCAGTTTAAACGCAACAAAGAAGGCATCAGTCGCCATTCCGGCACCAAACACCCGCGCCACGATAGCATCACGGGCAAAGCCCAGTACGCGGGAAAACAGGGTCATAGAACTGACCGCTGCCAGCGATTTCAACAAATTCATAATTGACGGCGCATCCTGAAAAGAATCGGCAAAAAGGAGAATTAGCGCGGGCACCCGAGGATGCCCGGCGACAGTCTACTGCCACGGAGGGAAATGACCAGCACGGAGTGTTACAAGGCGTTATTCCTGCGTCGCCTCACGCCACAGTTTTTCCACCACACGCTGCGCCATCAGCGCCTGCTCACCGCTGGTTTCAGGCTTCGTCTGATTTTGTACGCAGTCGATAAAATGGCGTGCTGCACCGCTGAAGCCGCGCTGCGTCAGATGGCTCTGCCAGGCTGGCGGCGGGGTGATAAGCAGGCCATCACTGCGTTCTTCCTGCCAGTCACGCATCTCGCTGATGTCGATGCACTTACCGTCACACACTGCGCTGACCCGCTCGCGCTGACTGCCTGCGCGCCGGTGCATACTGGTGGTGATCGCCAGACCTTCAACAGCGAAATGGTGTTCGGCATAGAGCATCTGCCCCTGTTCATTGGTATCAATGCGTCCGTGAACCTGGCGAACAGGCTTGCCGCCCAGCCAGAGCGCGGTGTCCACCACATGCAGGTAGTCATCAAGCAGGGTAAAGCGAAGATCCCGTGGCCCGACGCTGTCGCTGCGGTGCTTTTCAATCCGCAGAGAGGCGGCATCAGCCATCTCCGTCTGCAGCTGCTGATAGCGCGGCGCGAAGCGGCGGTTAAATGCCACCATCAGTTTACGCTGACGTTTTTCTGCCAGCGCCACCAGCGCTTCAGCCTGTTCCAGGGTTTCAGCCAGCGGCTTGTCGACGCAGACATCTTTTCCTGCCAGCAGCAGCGCCCTGACCACTTCATAGTGGGTGGCGGTGCTGCTGTGGACAAATACCGCGTCGCAGGCTGAGGCTAATTCATTCAGTGATCCAAAGCACTGCATGCGATAGCTGTCACAGATCGGGCGGGCTTTGGCCTGATTCGGGGAAAACGCCCCCACCAGTGTCCAGTCCGTCGCGGCCGACAGCACCGGCAGCCAGGCTTTCTGCGCAATACCACCCAATCCCACCACGCCTATACGTAATGTCATCTCAGCTCTCCGGTTGCAGCAATTGGGTAAGTTGCGCCTGAAGTGCTGCGACCTGCTGTTCCAGCGTAGTGACGCGCTCCGCCAGATCGCCCTGCTCGTCAGGCGCGTCGGCAGCCTGACGTGCATCATCTTCATCGCCCAGCAGATGCATAAAGCGGCTTTCACGCTTGCCCGGTTCACGCGCCAGGCGGATGACCTGTGCACTGTCGTCACGCTGCATCAAGCTTTCCAGCGTCTGCTCCACTTCGCCGACATCGCTGAACTCATGCAAGCGACCGCTGCGGGTTCGCAGTTCGCCTGGCGTCTGGGGGCCACGCAACAGCAGCAGGGTGAGAAGAGCCACTTCCGCACTGTTGAGTTTCAGTGTGCCAAACGCGGAGTTACAAAAACGCTGCTCATATTTTACCACCCGCTGTCCGGCGGCGCTGCTGCCGGTGACCAGATGACGCTTTTCCAGCTGATCGAGCTGATTCTGTACCTCGCTTTCACTCAGCTCCACCACCGGCTCGCGATTCGATTTCTGATTACAGGCCACCACCACGCCATTCAGTGATAGCGGATACTGCTCTGGCGTGGTGACCTGCTTCTCCAGCAGGCAGCCCAGCACGCGCAACGCCTGCGCTGATAAAGCCATCTTCATGCTCACGTCCTCATTATTGTCCACGCCGGTCAGGCGTCCATTCCCGCAGAGTTAAGGCTGTCAGCACGTGATCCTGCCAGCGTCCGTCGATCAGCAGATAATCTTTCGCGTAACCCTCTTTCTCAAAACCGAGTCGCGCCAGCAGATCGCCGCTGCGCTGGTTGTGCGGCATGTAGTTCGCCATGATGCGGTGAATATGCTGCTGGCGCTGCATATAACGGATAGCCGACTGCAAGGCTTCGAACATCAGCCCCTGCCCCTGCCACTTTTCACCCAGTGAATAGCCGAGATAACAGGCGTGAAAGGAACCGCGCAGCACGTTACTGAAGTTCGCCACGCCACGCACTTCGGTTTCATCGCTGTCCATGAGAATAAAATAGAAGGCCGTTCCCTGCTTGTGCATGTCGGAAATCAGCCCGAGGCGCGCCTGCCAGCCCGAAGGGTAGCAGTGGCTATCGTCGCGCACCGGCTCCCATGGTTTTAAAAACAGTCGGTTTTCCGAATAGTAATCTGCCATTCGCCAGGCATCACGTTCGTGAACCAGACGGACCACCAGACGATCGGTGGTTAATCGCACCCGGGGCGCGGCAGAACGATAGCCAAACATCCTGACTCCTGAAATCAATGGCTGTGAGTGATAGCCGTCATTACCCGGCTTTCACTATAACCGCCGCCTGGGCTGCGGTAAAACGTTACAGCAGTTTAGCTTTAAAGAGGTTGATTTTGCTCTGTTATCACAGCGGCGAACAGTTGGTTTGTCCTACTACAGCACACATGCTGGCTGGCAGGTTTGCCCTGCAGGGTAATCTCTTCCATACTTTTTACGCGCCCGAAACAGGATGAATTGATTCACTCTGTTAAACACTAAACCTGTAAAAATCCGGGAGATCAGGATGAAACTCTATATCTATGACCATTGTCCTTTCTGCGTTAAAGCGCGAATGATTTTTGGTCTGAAAAATAAGCCGGTTGAGCTGGTGGTGATGCTCAACGACGATGAAGAGACGCCAAAACGACTGATCGGGCAGAAAATGGCACCGATTCTGCAAAAGCAGGATGGCAGCGCAATGCCTGAGAGCATGGAGATCGTGCATTACGTCGATCAGCAGGATGGCGCGCCGCTGATCACTGGCGCGCTGAACCCGGCAATTGGCGACTGGCTGCGTCACATGAACAGCTATGTCAATAAACTGCTGCTGCCGCGCATTGCCGAAGCGGCGTTTGCCGAGTTCGCGACGCCTGAGGCGCGTGACTATTTCCGCAGCAAAAAACAGGCGAGTATCGGTGATTTTGAGACGCTGAAAAGCCACTCGGCCGGGCTGATTAAGAATGTAAGTGAGGATCTGCGCAAACTGGACAAATTAATCGTTCAGCCCAATGCGGTAAACGGCGAGCTATCGCAAGATGATTTTAATCTCTTCCCGCTACTCCGCTCTCTGACGCTGGTCGCCGGAATCGACTGGCCGAGCCGGGTCGCGGACTACCGCGATAACATGGCGAAACAGACTCAGGTTAATCTGCTCTCTTCGATAGCGCATTAGTCCCGCCCCAGATGAGAGACGCTGCGGCGTTTCTCATCCCTTTCCTGATGACACCCGCCACGCATTCAGGCAGGCTATGGCCTGTTTACTGGCTCTGATATTCAGGATAAAGATCGATGAAAAAGGCTTTTTTCGGGCTGACTGCCCTGTTGATGGCGCTGCTGGTTAGCGGATGTAATCAACTGACGCAATACACCATCAGCGAACAGGAAGTAAACCAGGCGCTGCAGAAGCACAATAACTACGAGAAAGATATTGGCGTTTCCGGGCTGGTTAACGCACACATCGTGCTGAACAACCTGACCAGTCAGATTGGTCGCGAAGAACCGGGTAAAGTGACGCTCTCCGGTAATGCAAAAATCAACGTTACCTCACTGTTTGGCCCGCAGCAGGCCGATATGCAGCTGAAAATGCGTGCTCAGCCGGTTTATGATCAGCAGCAGGGCGCAATTTATCTGCGCGATCTGGAGATTGTAGACGCCCAGGTGGCCCCGGAAAAAATGGCATCCATCATGAAGACACTGACGCCTTATCTGAATCAGTCGCTGAAAAGTTATTTTGATCAAAAACCCGCCTATGTGCTCAGCGCAGACCGCAGCAAAGGCGAGTCGCTGGCGAAGAAATTTGCCAAAGGACTGGAAGTGAAGCCTGGCGAACTGGTCATTCCCTTTACGCAGTAATCCCGATTTCCGCGCCATCCGGCGCGGATTTTCTCTGGCGGCATAAAAAGCAGGTGCAAACGGTTGCCTGAATCCCTATGCTTAGACCCCGGCCAAAACATGCCTTTTGTTTCCTTTCTGCCGGAGCTTCACAGATGACAGCACAACCTCAGCAACTTACCCTGCGTCGCCCTGACGACTGGCATATTCATCTGCGTGATGATGAGATGCTCAAAACGGTCCTGCCCTATACCAGCGCGGTGAATGGTCGTGCCATTGTGATGCCAAACCTGGTGCCCCCGGTAACCAGCGTGGCGGCCGGTGAAGCGTACCGCGATCGCATTCTGGCGGCGCTACCCGCCGATCACGCCTTTACGCCGCTGATGACCTGCTACCTGACCGACTCGCTGGATCCTGATGAGCTTGAGCGCGGTTTCACCGCCGGTCTGTTCACCGCGGCGAAGCTCTATCCGGCGCACGCCACCACCAACTCCAGCCATGGCGTGACCAACATCGCGTCCATTGCTCGCGTGCTGGATCGGATGCAAAAGATCGGTATGCCACTGTTGATCCATGGTGAAGTCACTGATGCGCATATCGACATTTTTGACCGTGAAGCCCGCTTTATTGAAACCGTGATGGTGCCGCTACGCAGCCAGTTTCCGGCACTGAAAGTGGTGATGGAGCACATTACGACGCAGGATGCCGCTCAATATGTTGCCGATGCCGGTGAAACACTGGGCGCAACTATTACCCCGCAGCATCTGATGTTTAACCGCAACCACATGCTGGTGGGCGGTATTCGCCCGCACCTCTACTGTCTGCCAATCCTTAAGCGCAACGTGCATCAGGAAGCGCTGCGTAAAGTGGTGGCAAGCGGGAATCCACGCTTCTTCCTTGGCACCGACACCGCGCCGCATCTGCGTCATCTCAAAGAGTCCAGCTGCGGCTGTGCGGGCGTATTTAATGCACCGACGTCGTTGCCCGCCTACGCCACCGTTTTTGAAGAGCTGAACGCGCTGGAACATTTTGAAGCATTCTGTTCTGAAAATGGCCCGCGTTTTTACGGCCTGCCGCTGAATGAGGGGACGATCACGCTGGTGCGTGAGCCGTGGCAGGTGCCAGAGTCAATTGCACTCGGCAGCCACTCACTGGTGCCGTTCCTGGCCGGTGAAACGCTGAACTGGCGCATTGCATAATTTTACTTGCCTCCGGCTCAATGATACTGTAAATATATACAGTATCTTAATCGGAGGCTATTATGCGCGTTGAAATTACCGTATCCAATACCCGACCTCTTCCTGCTGGCGCGATTGAAGCGTTAAGCGATGAATTATCGCGCCGCATCGACGAACAGTTCCCTGACTCGACCAATCACGTCAAGGTACGTTACGCCAGTGCCAACAATCTCAGCGTGCTGGGCGGTGGAAAAGAGACGCGCGACCAGATCAGCGAAATCCTGCAGCAGACGTGGGAAAGCGCTGACGACTGGTTCATTACTGATTAACCGCCACTGTGCTTTTTTTCCGGGTGTCGCCACCCGGTTTTTTTATCTTTTCTCCCCTCTCGCACTTCTCCCTCTCTGCATCTAGACTCTTAATGATCAATGCCCTATCCTTGCGCTCGTCACGCATAACAGGAGGTGCGACACCATGACTACTGATAAACCGGAAGAGGCGATGACCTTTGGTGAGTTGTTAGCACTGATTGGTGATCAAAAGCGTCGTTTAACGGTGCTGGAAAATGCCTTTTCCAGTCTGATTTTCTGTCTTGACGATCGTGCCAGTCAGTTGCTGGTGCACAATCTGTCGCTGGAAGCCCAAAATCAAAATCATGATGAGCAGCTTCAGCAGCACTTTGCCCGTCTTGCAGAAACACTGCAAAAACGTGGCGGTGGCATTGTGCCGGAAACCCCGACACTTTAAGTTCGCTCACGCGGCTTAACCCGCTTTTACATGCCCATTGAACAGTGATAAAAATGCCTGCCCGCCAGGCATTTTATTTTTCAACGTCCTCCTTTCAAACACAAATATTCTGTGAGAAGCTGGTTCACGGCATTTTTTAAACAGTGATACCCACTTTTACTGTTATAATTGTCTCGCTATCGCAATAAAAAAGCCGCATTGAACCTCATCATGCACTTCGTTTAACGAGTAATAAGGAGGTTATAATGGACAGAAGAAAAGACGTTATCCAGACCCATCCGCTGGTGGGCTGGGACATCAGTACCGTTGATAGCTATGATGCCATGATGATCCGCCTGCACTCGCTGTCGTCGCAGGATCAAAAAGAAGAAGAAGCGGATGTTGGCCCAACCTACTGGCTGACAACGGATGTGGCAAGGCAGTTTATCTCGATCCTCGAAGCGGGCATCGCCAAGATAGAATCAGCTGAGCAACCAGAACGACTTCTTAATAAGCATTAATATCTGCCGCATCAAAGAGGCGCCCTCAGGGGTGCCTTTTTCGTTTCTGTTTCTGGTATGCTTTTGATTATCTGACTCTTAGAGTGTCGTTATCATGATTTATGATCTTATCGTCGTCGGCAGCGGTTCAGTGGGCGCGGCGGCTGGCTACTATGCTACCCAGGCAGGTTTATCGGTATTAATGATCGACAGCGGTCATCCTCCTCACAATCAGGGAACGCATCATGGTGAGAGCCGGCTGATTCGTCACGCCTATGGTGAAGGCGAACATTATGTTCCGCTGGTTCTGCGGGCGCAGACGCTGTGGGATGAGCTGGAACAGCGCGCCAGTGAGCGCATCATGCATCGCAGTGGCGTACTTAACCTTGCTCCTGAGCACTCCCCCTTTATCCGGAACGTTATCGACAGCGCGACCCGCTGGCAGCTCAATATCGAGGTGATGCAGCCTGATGAAGTACGTAAGCGCTGGCCGCAAATCAACGTGCCAGAGGGTTATCTGGGCATCTTTGAGCCGCAGTCCGGCTTTCTGAAATGTGAACAGGCGGTTCGCAGCTGGATCCAGCTGGCGGAACAGGCGGGCTGTGCGCAACTATTTAACTGCCCGGTCTCAGAGATTGGTCGTGATGGTGACCTGCAACAGGTCACTACCCTGGATGGCATCTATCGGGGCCGCAAAATGCTGATAAGCGCGGGCACCTGGGTCGGCAAATTAATTCCTGGCCTGCCGGTCGCCCCTACCCGCAAGGTATTTGCCTGGTATCAGGCAGATGGCCGCTACAGCGAGAATAATAAGTTCCCCGGCTTTACGGTTGAGATGGCAGATGGCAGCCAGTTTTACGGCTTCCCGGCGGATAACAACGCACTGAAGGTCGGTCGCCATGATGGCGGTCAGCTGATGCAGCAGCCTGAAGATCGTAAACCTTTTGGCGCAGTAGCGGCGGACGGCAGTGAGGCCTTTGGTTTTCTCCGACAGTTTTTACCTGGCGTCGGCGTCTGTCTGCATGGCGAAGCCTGCAGCTACGATTTCAGCCCGGACGAAGATTTTATTATCGATACCCTGCCGGGTGAACCTGACCGCCTGTTAATCACCGGACTCAGCGGACATGGGTTTAAATTTGCCAGCGTCTTAGGCGAGCTTGCTGCGGAATTCGCACAGCAAAAACCGTTCTCCTTTGATTTGTCCCCCTTCCGCCTCTCGCGTTTCTGACTCTGGTAACGGGTGGCATCAGTGTGATGCCACCCTGCTGACATAATCTGACGAAAACTGATTTTTCCTGACATAATGAGTGTCTTTATTTCGCCCATAGTGTTAATTGCCGCCATTTAACGTTGACAACTTTCCCGCCAGAAATATCTCATTCAGTAATATTGGTCATTTCGCCATAGTTTTATTCAACCTTTTCATCCCGGAAATTAAAATTTATAGAAGCGTAAGGACGATTGCTTTTATATTTCATAATGTGGATGCTTATTTCAGATTATGTCACCATGAAATCCACATTATGTTATTACGTAATACACCTCATCAGTTTGGACTGGTTGCTGTGCTATTGCACTGGTCAATGGCGCTGGCGATTTATGCCATGTTTGCGCTGGGACTCTGGATGGTTGGCCTGGGCTACTATGACAGTTGGTATCACGACGCGCCGGAAATCCATAAAAGTATTGGCGTCATTCTGATGCTGACGCTGATTATTCGCCTGCTGTGGCGCGTTATTTCACCGCCGCCAAAGCCGCTGAGCAGCTATTCCCCGCTGGTGCGCCTCAGTTCAGTCGTGGCGCACCTGCTCCTTTATACCCTGCTGCTGGCCATTCTGATCAGTGGCTATCTCATCTCTACCGCCGATGGCAAACCCATCGCTGTATTTAACTGGTTTACGCTGCCCGCGCTGTTCAGCGGCGCAGGCGAACAGGCAGACCTGGCAGGCGACATTCATCTCTGGCTGGCCTGGACGGTTGTGGTCCTGTCGGGACTGCATGGTCTGGCTGCGCTAAAGCATCACGTTATTGATCGCGATATCACCCTAAAACGGATGTCAGGTTTCCGTCTCCCCTTACCCTCTGAAAAGGATAAATAATATGTTTAAGAAGACCTTGCTGGCGATGACCGGTGCCAGCCTGCTGCTCGGCTCAATGACTGCCGGTGCCGCAGACTATAAGATTGATAAAGAGGGCCAGCACGCCTTTATTCAATTCCGCATTCAGCATCTCGGTTACAGCTGGCTCTATGGCACCTTCAAAGATTTTGACGGCAGCTTTACCTTCGATGAGAAGAACCCGGCCGCAGATAAAGTTGACGTGACCATCAACACCAGCAGCGTTGACACCAATCATGCAGAGCGTGACAAGCACCTGCGTAGCGCTGACTTCCTGAACAGCAGCAAAAACCCACAGGCAACGTTCAAATCCACAGCAGTGAAGAAAGAGGGTGATGAGCTGAAGATTACCGGCGATCTCACGCTGAATGGCGTGACTAAACCGGTGACGCTGGAGGCAAAAATGCTGGGTGAAGGCAAAGACCCGTGGGGCGGCTACCGCGCTGGTTTTGAAGCCGAGGGAGAAATTACACTGAAAGATTTTAACATTACCAAAGATCTGGGGCCAGCTTCGCAAAAGGTGGAGCTGATGATCTCGGTTGAAGGTGTGCGCCAGTAAAACAGCAAGCCGCCTGAAGCTGACTTCAGGCGGCCACGCTTATTTCTTCACTGGCGACGGAATGGTCATGTTTAACAGGCCACGCGACTTGTTAAAGATCTTGTTGCCATTCTCACGTCCCGCCCGACGAGCGCGCTGCTCCTCCGGTGAGAGTTTCGCTTCTTCCTGACAGATCGGACTACAGCAGTTCTCAAATTTCTCTGCGCAGCTTTTGCACTGGATAAACAGCAGATGACAGCCGTCATTCACGCAATTGACATGGGTATCACAGGGTTCGCCGCACTGATGACAGTTCGACAGCACGTCGTCAGAGATCCGCTCACCCATCCGCTCATCAAACACAAAGTTTTTGCCTTTGAAGCGAACCGGTAGTCCCTGTTCACGGGCGCGTCGGGCATACTCGATGATGCCGCCTTCAATGTGGTAAACATCCTCGAAGCCGTTATGCCGCATCCAGGCGCTCGCCTTTTCACAGCGGATCCCGCCGGTGCAGTACATGACGATCTTTTTGTCTTTCTGATCCTGCAACATATCAACCGCCATCGGCAGCTGATCGCGGAAGGTATCAGCAGGTACTTCCAGCGCATTATCGAAGCGGCCCACTTCATATTCGTAGTGGTTACGCATGTCAACGAACAGGGCGTCAGGATCGTCCAGCATGGCGTTAACTTCTGCCGCTTTAAGATACTGACCCACGTCGCTGGCATCAAAACTGGCGTCATCGATACCATCCGCGACAATGCGATCGCGCACTTTAAGGCGCAATACCCAGAATGATTTTCCATCATCATCCAGCGCAATATTCATTCGCAGGTTGTTCAGCGCCGGATCAAAGCCATACAGCCACTCTTTCATCTTTTCATACTGGCTGGCGGGCACGCTGATCTGTGCATTAATACCTTCGTGCGCGACATAGACGCGGCCAAAGACCTTGAGTGACGTCAGGCCAAGGTAGAGCGCATCGCGGAATGCTTTAGGGTCGGCAATCTGGAAATATTTATAAAAAGAGACTGTGGTACGCGGCTCAGTTTCAGCCAGCATGCGCGCCTTCAGCTCTTTATTGGAAACGAGGTTATGTAACACTGGCATGGTGTTCTTTCCTGTTATCAATAGGAGAAATTTAGCGGGCACATGATACCTGATTTCACCGGGATGCAAAGACCAGTCTCGGAATCAGGCACGGGTTGCTGTTTTTTCCGGCACTATCTGACGATTTAACAGCAGCCTGCAGTAGCCTGTTCTGTCAGTGATATTTATACGCACGATAAAAACTGGCACAATGTCGTAAATCAATGAGATATCAGCACTGCATGGTGCGCGACGCAGGAAAATTAATCTTCACATGACTCAGTTGCCTCAGTTTTCACGAGAACTGCTTCACCCGCGCTATTGGCTGACCTGGCTGGGTGTCGCTTCTCTTTATCTTTTAGTGCTACTTCCTTATCCCCTGCTTTATGTGCTCGGCTGCAATATTGGTCGTATTGGGATGCGTTTTATGACGCGACGCGTCAGTATCGCCCGACGTAATCTGGAATTAACATTCCCTGATATGCCGGTTAACGAACGCGAAGCGATGGTTAAGCACAATTTTGAATCAGTCGGCATGGGGTTGATTGAGACCGGTATGGCGTGGTTCTGGCCAGACTGGCGCATCAACAAATGGCATAAGCCTTCGGGTCTGGAGCATATCCAGCAGGCGCGAGATAGTCAGCGTGGCGTGCTGCTCATCGGCATGCACTTTCTGACGCTGGAGATTGGTGCACGCATGTTTGGCATCCATAATCCTGGCATTGGTGTCTACCGCCCCAATGACAATAAACTGATCGACTGGCTGCAGGTAAAAGGTCGGATGCGGTCAAATAAAAGCATGATCGACCGTAAAGATCTTAAAGGCATGATCCGCGCACTGAAGCACGGTGACATCATCTGGTACGCACCCGATCATGATTATGGCCCGCGTAGCAGCGTCTTTGTGCCCTTTTTCGCTGTAGAAAAAGCAGCCACGACGGTGGGCACTCATCTGCTGATCCGCACCGGTAAACCGGCGGTTATCCCCTTTGTGCCGCGTCGTCTGCCCGACGGCCGGGGTTATGAACTGATGATACTGCCTGACATCAGCGCCGAATTTACGCTGGAAAGCGATGAAGTGACCGCCGCCAGGATGAATAAAGTGGTCGAAGAGGGCGTCCTGTTGGCTCCCGAACAGTACATGTGGCTCCACCGCCGCTTTAAAACACGCCCTGAAGGCGAGCCTTCACGTTATTAATCAGTGCGCGCTAAATGTCCGCCGGGCATTTAGCGCGTTTCTGACCCGACATCCTGCTAAATAAATCAGTTACTCAGCACAGAAGAATCCTTTCAGCCATATTTCAGAGCCAGCGATGAGTATGGGACTCTAACCGGAATATAATTTCTTTCTGATTACCGTTAAACTCGCTAACCAATTAATTCACCGCAAAGCGCTGCATGCTCACTTTAGCTTTTTATTAATTAATATTGCAGCGATCTCTGTTTAATTTTATCTGGCGCTATTTATTCCGTCTTCCAGGCCTAATCCTATTTAGCCGACCTTAATGATATCCCTGCGCTTATGAATCAACAAAAATTAACTTATTTTACAAACGATTAGTCAGTTAATCTGGCTTATATTCCATTTTTTATTTTTTTAACGTACTGATAGATCGTTATGGAATTTGAAGTCGTTTGTGCTTATCGGTAATTTCATTTGTAACAGTCAGACCTTTAATAGACCTGGCTAAAACTATAAAAAAGACAATACACAGCAACCTCTAACGGGACAGATGATATGAACAAAGGTCTCTACTATTACGTTACTATCGGCACCGATCAGGATAATTATCATTTTCTCCATCGAAAAGGGTGCAAACGCCTGCCAGATAAAGAAGAGCTGATATTTATCGGCACCTTATATAATCTGAGCCAGGCACTTTCGATCGCCAGAATTAATTTTAAGAAAGTGAAGCCCTGTATAAAATGTTGTATCCGCTACTCCGCACCGGTGATTCATGAGTCTGTTCAACCCGTCCTGCACTTTCCACAAAAGATGATTTGACCCAGGCTGGCGGAAAATGGCTTATTTCCCGCCAGTTGCACCGCCCTGCCCTTTCCCTCCCTCAGATTTCGTCTATCCTTCACTGAAATCAAAATAATCCGTAGTTAATGAACCCGTAAGGAGAAGAGCGATGAGCATGTACAGTACGTTAGAGGAAGCGATTGATGCTGCACGTGAGGAGTTCCTCGCTAACAACCCTGAAGTGGATGAAGAAGAAGCTTCGATCGGTCAGTTTGGTCTGCAGAAATATGTGATGCAGGATGGCGATATCATGTGGCAGGCTGAGTTCCTGGCAGATGAAGGTGATGCGGGTGAATGTCTGCCTTTCCGCAGTGGCGAAGGCGCACAGGCTATTTTTGATGCTGACTTTGATGAAGTGGAGCTGCGTCAGGAGTGGTTAGCGGAAAATACGCTGCATGAGTGGGATGATGGCGAATTCCAGCTGGAGCCGCCGCTTGACACCGAAGAGGGTGAAGCTGCGGCACAAGAGTGGGAGGATGATAACAGCGACTCCGATCGCAGTTATTCGTAAGGACCGTGACTGGCATCCACCGGTAATAACAGGGTGTCCACCACCAGTGACAGCGGCAGATCAAGGATGGTCAGAACCCGCCACCCGCTGTCACGCACATCCCACTGCACGCCGGGATAATACTGATTACCGTGCCCCTGTCCGGGCACGGTACGGCTGATAATACTGCCGCATCCGCTTAAACAGAGCACAGCCGCAATGATAACGCCTGCCTTAAATAACCCTTTCACCACTGATATCCGCCCTGATTAACCGTTTAAATCGTCACACGCTGCCTGCGATGACGCCAGCACTCAATTTATCATCCTGATGCTGTTTTAATCCGATAAAAAAAGCGGCATCGCTGCCGCTTTTTCAGATTACGCGTTTTTTGCCAGCGCGTGAGGGTTAAGCGTGAGTTTCTGATAACTCTCTACCCACTGATGATACTTGTCCGCATTTTCCCACAGTCGGGTATGAACACGGGCCAGCACCACCGGATCGCTGATCAACTGCAAACGCTGCTCGCGACCCAGTTTATCCGGAGCATCGCTCAGCGCCTGATCGACACGGCGATCGCGGGCATAGTCCAGTAACTGACTCTGCTTATGACGTGATGTCGCCAGTGCCGTTGCCAGCGCGTTAAAGGCGGGATGGAACAGGGCATGCATAAAGCCATTTTCCAGCGCGCGTTCGCGGTTCAGCAGCACGTAGCGGTCGGTATCCACCAGTTCCTGCGGCGGCGAGTACTCTTCCGGGATCAGGAACAGCTTCGCTCGCTTGCTTTTGAGGCCCAATGTTGCGCGGCTCGACATGACCGAGACAAACGGCGACAGGATCAGTGAGAAGACAATCGGTGCCAGCCACCACAGGAAGTTAAGATCCAGCAGTCCCATACCAATTGCCCATACCAGGCCCAATGCCATCTGTGAACCGTGACGTTTAAACGCTTCGCTCCACGGCGTCGCATCGTCATCACGCTGTGGAGAGTTCCAGACGACTTCCCAGCCAAGGAAAGCACTGGCCACAAACACCGTGTGGAACAGCATGCGCACCGGTGCCAGTAGCACCGAGAACAGCGTTTCCAGCACCAGTGATGCCAGCAGACGCAGTGGACCACCGTAGGCCTTAGAGCCTTTAAACCAGATCAGCACCACACTCAGCATCTTCGGCAGGAACAGAAGCACCATCGTGGTCGAGAAGAGCGCTATGGCCAGCTCGGGACGCCACTGCGGCCAGACCGGGAACAGCTGCCTGGGTTGCAGGAAGTAGGTCGGTTCCATCAGCGTATGCACCACCTGTAAGGCAGTGGAGAGCGCCAGGAACATGAACCACAGCGGAGCCGACAGGTAAGACATGACACCGGTCAGGAACACCGCACGGTGAACCGGGTGCATCCCTTTTACCAGGAACAGGCGGAAGTTCATCAGGTTGCCGTGACACCAGCGGCGATCACGCTTCAGCTCATCCAGCAGGTTCGGTGGCAGCTCTTCATAGGAACCCGGCAGGTCATAGGCAATCCAGACGCCCCAGCCGGCACGACGCATCAGCGCGGCTTCAACGAAGTCATGCGACATGATTGAACCGGCAAAGGAGCCTTCACCCGGTAACGGGGCCAGCGCGCAGTGCTCAATAAAGGGTTTCACGCGGATAATGGCGTTGTGACCCCAGTAGTGAGACTCGCCCAACTGCCAGAAGTGCAGACCAGCAGTAAATAACGGACCGTAGACGCGGGTTGCGAACTGCTGACAGCGCGCATAAAGCGTATCCATACCCGAGGCTTTCGGCGACGACTGGATGATACCGGCATTCGGATTCGCATCCATCATGCGTACCAGACCGGTGAGACACTCACCGCTCATGACGCTATCGGCATCCAGCACCACCATGTAGCTGTAGTTGCTGCCCCAGCGACGGCAGAAGTCATCAATGTTACCGCTTTTACGCTTCACACGACGACGGCGACGGCGATAGAAGATCTTGCCTGCCCCGCCGACGTCACGGACCAGTTCCATCCAGGCTTTCTGTTCGGCAACGGCGATATCCGCATCGTAGCTGTCACTGAGGATGTAGACGTCAAAGTGCTCTGCGTTACCGGTGCGAACCACAGACTCCCAGGTCGCACGCAGACCGGCGTAAACACGCTCTACGTCTTCATTACAGATCGGCATAATCAGCGCGGTGCGATGCGCCGGATTCAGCGGCTCATCCCCGACTGTGGAGTAGGAGATGCTGTATTTATCGCGCCCGATCAGCAGCTGCAGGAAGCCCATCAGGGCGGTCCAGAAACCGGCTGACACCCAGCAGAACAGAATGGCAAACAGGAACAGGATGCCGGTCTGCAGCACATACGGCAGGATCTGCATCACTGACTGCTGCCAGTTCTGGTTGATCATCTCCATCGGGTCCAGCAGCGTCCAGCCCTGATAGGGCAGAATGCTTTTCATGTACCAGGTGGCAACCACGGTCTGGAAAAGGGTCAGGATCAGCAGGATGTAGCGGCGAATCGAACCGACATGACGCCACTTCTCTTCAGCACGCTGCTCTTCCGCATTGGCATAACGCGGCACCGATTTGTGACCACGCAGTGAGTCCCAGGCACGGGCAACCGGGTTGGTACGCCAGGCTTCCGGGAACATCAGTGAGCGTTTAACCTTCGGCATCGCTTTCAGCGTGGTACGGTCAAGATAATCTTTACCCAACTGCTGGCCGTCGGCCAGCGAATCGGGCCAGGCCATTTCGACCCGCGATGAGACCGATTTTAACGGCGCATCGTCGGGGCGATCACTGGCTGCGACATCCCTGCCCAGCGCATCATGGATGAAGTGGAACTCGCCGGCATTCTGCAATGAGACGCTCAGGCGGGCCTTCCCTGCCGCATCCAGCGGCAGAGATTCCACATAACGTTGAGGTGTAAAAGTGGATTTATTCATTGGCAGGTAACTGATAGCTCCAGGTTTCCGTCAATGTCTTGTCGCCGCTTACCAGGGCCGCACGCATTTCGGTGGACTGTTTGGCATCTTTTACACGCAGACGCAACACCAGACGCCAGCCTTTGGTGACCGGGTTATAACGTACGCTCTGCTCGACCACATCAGCATTTTTGCCGACGCTGACCTGCGGTGCCACCTGGCTGTTTTCCGCCATCTTACTCATGTCTTTACCCACGAAGTCGATGGTGAAAGCCACGGTACCATCCGGCTGACGCACGAGATTAGACTGCTTCACGTCACCCGCTGAACGGAGGGTGTTTTTGACCCAGGCCGTATCGTCGGAGTGCAGCTGGTTTTCATCGCGTGAGAAGTGCAGACGATATTTGAAGTTCATCTCTTTGCCAGGCTCTGGCAGCGTCTCTGGCGTCCAGAACGCAACGATGTTGTCGTTGGTTTCGTCGGCCGTCGGGATTTCAACCAGTTCGACCCGGCCTTTACCCCAGTCGCCGATTGGCTCAACCCAGCCGCTTGGACGCAGATCATAGCGGTCATCAAGATCCTGATAGTTGTTAAAGTCACGCCCGCGCTGCAGCAGACCAAAGCCTTTTGGATTCTCGATAGTATAGGTGCTCACCGCCAGATGACGCGGGTTATTCAGCGGACGCCAAATCCACTCCCCGTTGCCATTGTGGATTGAGAGACCGTCAGAGTCGTGCAGAGCCGGACGGAAGTTGTT
This sequence comes from Pantoea sp. F_5, assembly GCF_008631595.1. Taxonomy (NCBI): domain Bacteria; kingdom Pseudomonadati; phylum Pseudomonadota; class Gammaproteobacteria; order Enterobacterales; family Erwiniaceae; genus Pantoea; species Pantoea sp. F_5. The sequence goes on along the minus strand of NZ_VWUO01000002.1, from coordinate 113,823 downwards.
CACCGTAGATGGCTGGTTCTGCCCGAACAGGAACATACTGGTCAGCGGCGCAATACCCAGTTTGCCAACGTTATCACGCAGGTAGACTTTTGACTGCACATCAACGGTTGACGCCTCACCCGGATGCAGCACAAAGCGATACGCACCCGCCGCGCGCGGCGAATCGAGCAGTGCATAGATCACCAGCTGTTTGTCCTGTGGTTTCGGACGCTGAATCCAGAACTCTTTGAAACGCGGGAACTCTTCACCAGACGGCAGCGCCGTATCGATGGCAAGTCCACGCGCCGACAGGCCATAAACCTGACCGGCACCGATCACCCGGAAGTAGCTGGCACCCAGGAAGCTGGCGATCTCATCGTTTTTACCCTTGTTGTTCAGGGGATAAAGGACTTTGAAACCGGCAAAACCGAGGTTTTTCACCGCATCCGCGTCATGTTTTACATTACCGAAATTAAAATAATCGGGGTTGTATTTAATCTCGCGCACCGCGCTGGCGGTCACTTCGTTAATCTGCACCGGGGTATCGAAGTACATGCCCTGATGATAGAACTCCAGCTTGAATGGCGTGCGCAGTTTGCCCCAATACGCTTTATCGTGGTTAAACTGGATCTGCTGATAATCAGCAAATTTCATTTCACGAAATTGAGAGGGTAAATTGCTTTTAGGCGCTTCGAAGCTTTTCCCTGCCAACGCTTTGGCTTGTTTTGCAACATCATCGATATTAAACGCCCAACTGTTATTAGCGTACAACGCCAGCAGAACTGCAGTACCAATCCAGCGTACCTTCATCAGTCCGGCTTTATTTTTTTCTTTAGTCAGCACATCCCCCCCTTTCGTGTGCTTAAATCAAACCCGTTTATCTTAAAGGATTATTCGGTTTTCCGACAGCTTATGCGCAACATTGTTCCCGCATTTAGTCAGGCTTAACGCTACTTTTAGGACAATTAGACACTACGGATTCCACTGATAGTATACCCGGTTTATCCCAGGTAGAATTTTGCCCGAGCATAATCCGGTTTCAGGGTGAAACTGGCCAAACGTACTAACGAACTGGAACTTTATGAGTACTGTAAAACCTGAACGTGAATACTTCCTCGACTCCATCCGCGCATATCTGATGTTACTGGGGGTGCCGTTTCACGTTTCCCTCATCTACTCAGCACAGAAATGGGCAGTAAACAGCCAGGAGGCCTCGGTATGGCTGACGCTGCTGAATGATTTTATTCATGCGTTTCGTATGCAGGTCTTTTTTGTCATCTCGGGTTACTTCTCCTACATGCTGTATCTGCGCTATCAGCCGCGTCGTTTCCTGAAGGTGCGTCTGGAGCGTGTCGGGATCCCCATGCTCACCGCCGTGCCGCTGATTACGCTGCCGCAATTTTTCATGCTGAAAGCCTGGACAGATAAGCTGGCAGACTGGCCCCGCTTCACCCCCTATCAGAAGTTTAATAACCTGATGTGGGAGCTGATTTCGCACCTGTGGTTTCTGGTGGTGCTGGTGATGCTGACCACGCTGGGTATGGTGACGTTTCGCTGGCTGCGCGACCAGCACCGCGCCATAGACTACACGAGGGTCGGCTGGGGTACGCTGACGGTGGGTGTACTGGCCTGGGCCCTGCTCTGGTGTGTGTTCCGCCGTCTGGTGTTTATCTTCCAGCCCGCCTGGCTGATGGATGGTCTGTTCAATATCATCGTGATGCAGACGCTCTTCTACCTGCCCTTCTTTATGCTGGGCGCACTGGCGTGGAAGCATCCGCCGCTGAAAGCGCTGTTTGTGCGGTTTAATCCGATGATGTGGATAGGTGCAGTGCTGATGTTTGTCGCTTACTGCACAAACCAGCGTATGAGCAGTGGTGATGGCTGGCTGTATGAGCTGGATGCGCTGATTACCACGCTGATGGGCCTCTGCATGCTGAACGTCTGCTTCTGCTTTGGTCACAAACTGCTGAACGCGCATTCACCGCGCATCATGTATCTGGTCAATGCATCGCTGTTTATCTACCTGGTGCACCATCCGCTGACGCTGCTGTATGGCATTTATGTCACGCCGCGCATCGAAAATAACACGCTGGGCTTCTTCGTTGGCCTGCTGATGGTGTTTGGCATCGCCTTTCTGCTGTATGAGATCCACCTGCGCATCCCGCTGCTGCGCTTCCTGTTCTCAGGGAAGTTTGAGCGCAAACAGGTCGGACAAGGGCATTGATGGTGTTATATACAGACAGCACAAAAACGTAAAGCGATGGGAGCAAACGCCAGTAGCAAAGCATAGCGGGCCATGGACAAAAACGCCGGGAGCGTTTTTGAACAACGCAACGCGTTGGCCCGGCAACGGGCGCACCTCAGGGATGAGGTGCGTAATCGCCCGCGCTGAGCCCGCCATGGATGGCGGGTTTTGCGTCTTTGCGAAGGGCGTATGCTCCCTGAGCCCGCGCAGGGTCCATCCTGGATCTTACAGCAGCCACTCAATCGGCAGTCGCCACACTAACCGCACCTGCAGCCGTTGCCACCAGGAGCAGCCCGGCTCGTGTTTATGCACAATCTGTTGCGGCTCATCGGGATACTCCAGCCAGTTTACCCTTCCCCATTTATCCAGCCGCAGCGTCCATGCCCGATCACGCATCGACTGGCTGAAGCGCTGATGCGTTTCTCCGGCCAGCGCCGCACTCTCGATAACCAGTCCCATCTCGGTATTCAGCACCGCTGAACGGGGATCGAAGTTAAACGAGCCGATAAACAGCGTCTGTTGATCTACCGAAAAGGTTTTCGCATGCAAGCTGGAGCCAGAGTTACCGGTTAACCCCCGGTCGTGCGGCGCATCCTGCATGGCCGCCTGCGGTTTCAGTTCATAGAGCGCAATGCCGTGGCGCAGCAACTTTTTACGCCATTTGGCGTACCCGGCATGAACAATCGACACATCGTTGGCTGCCAGCGAGTTGGTCAGAATGGCAATTTTCACCCCTTTGCGCTTCAGCGCCAGCAACTGGGCGACGCCTGCGCGGGTTGGTACAAAGTAGGCAGAGATGATGTCGAACTGCTCCTGCGGCGAGCCAATCACCTCCAGCATCCGCTGCGGCAGCAGGCTTCTGGCGCGCGCTTTACCCAGCCCTTTACGCGGATCGTCACTCAGCAGGCGCGCTTTTGCCCAGGTCAGCGCCAGCGTACCCTCTTCCAGCTCCTGCAGCAGCGATGAATTTTCCAGCCGCTGCAGATAGCGCTGTACCGGCTCACTGTGACGCCATTCTGCTGGCAGACTCACACTGTCCTCTTCCGGCGTCTCATCATCCAGCACCTTCTGCAGTGGGGATACCGGCTTACTATGCCAGTAGCGTTCAAAATCCTCTGCAACCTCTTTCACTACCGGGCCTATCGCCATCACGTCGAGATCGGCAAACAGCGGTTCATTACCGGTGCCGAAATATTCGTCGCCGACATTGCGGCCGCCGACTACGGTCGTCACGCCATCCACCGTAAAGCTTTTGTTATGCATGCGGCGGTTCAGACGGGCAAAATCGGTGAGATAGCCCAGTGCTCGCAGGGTGCGAAATGAGAATGGATTAAACAGCCGGACCTCAATATTGGGATGGCGATTAAGCTGGGCCAGCGTATCGTCCAGGCCCGGCGTATTATTATCATCCAGCAACAGCCGTACCTTCACGCCGCGTCGGGCTGCCTCCAGTACGGCGCTGAACAGCAGTCGGCCCGAGAGATCGTTTTGCCAGATGTAATACTGAATATCGAGTGAACACTCCGCTTTCTGCATCAGCAGATAACGGGCAGCAAAGGCATCCAGCCCATCGCTCAACTGATGGACACCGCTCAGCCCTGGGTGGCGCTGACACTGAGGCTCCAGCCGTGTTTCCAGCCAGCTGGTCTGTTCTGATGGCTGCGAGAGCTCAAACGCTTCGGTCATGAAAATTCCCTGTAAAGTGCAGTTATTTTTATTATTCCCCGGCACGGCGTCTGACGCCATACCTCTGCGCCGATTGAGTGAGCGGTCATGGGCGTTTTTTAGTCTAGACTTAACCGGACGATCTGTGACCGGCATTTGTCCGGCAGGAGAGGAATATGTCCCATCAATCCCTTACAGATGCCCGCCAGCGCTACCATCCCAGCCTGTTTCGCAGCTTTTTCCAGGGCAGTTTCCCCTGCTCCACCGCCTGCCGTACGCCAGGGAAACGGCTGGATATGGTGATCAGCAGCGGACACGATATGCTGCTGGAAAAAGATTATGCCGCACTGGCTGAGCAGCATCTGCTCACCGCCCGCGACGGTGCGCGCTGGCATCTGATTGAAAAGATTCCAGGTCATTATGACTGGCAGAGCTTTCTGCCCATGGTTGATGCCGCACGACGTCAGCAGATGGAGATTATCTGGGAGCTGGCGCACTTCGGTTATCCCGATCATCTTAATATCTGGAAAGCCGAATTTGTTGATCATTTTAGCCGGTTCGCCCGCGCGATGGCGCAACTGATGCGCGACCAGGGCATTGAGCGCCCCTTCTTTACGCCGGTGAATCAAATCTCATTCTGGTCATGGGCTGGTGCGGATGTCGCCTGGTTTAATCCTCATGCCGCACAGCGTGGTAAAGAGCTGAAGCGCCAGCTGGTCCGTGCCTCGCTGGCGGCGATTCATGCGATTCGTGAAGTCTATCCGGAGGCACGCTTTGTGCTGACCGACCCGCTGGTTCAGATTGCCCATCATCCCGATAACCCGGACAGCAAGCCTTATGCCGATGCGCATCATCAGGCGCAGTTTGAAGCCTGGGATATGCTGGCTGGCCGCGTTGATAAGGAGTTAGGCGGCAGTGAAGATTGCCTGGATATCCTCGGTCTGAACTACTATCCCGACAACCACTGGTTTTTTCCCGATCAGCCGATGCTACAGGATGATCCGGTGCGCGAGCCGCTGCATATTCTGCTGGCGCAGTGCTGGCAGCGCTTCCGGCGCCCGATGCTGATTGCCGAAACCGGCGCAGAGGGTGACTCGCGTGCGCCCTGGCTGCAGGAGGTCAGTGAGAACGTGGCGGTGGCGCTGGATCAGGGCATTGCGGTGGAGGGTATTTCGCTCTATCCCGTGGTGGAGTATCCCGCCTGGGCAGATGATCGGCGTTCGCCAGGTCCGCTGCTGGGACTCGCCGATCCTAATGGCAACCGAAACCTGCATGAGGCGTTAGCGCTGGTGTTGCGCAGTCAGCAGATTAAGTTTGCGACGCGTAATCAGACAGGCTGAGACGGTAGCTTTTTGGGATGACAGGACTGAACGTCGAGCGTGGGGTCGGCAGGATGACGAACGTCGGTCAGCCAGACCATCGTAAACAGGAACGTCACCCCGATCAGGCAGGCAGCCAGTAAACCGATAATTGCGATTAATTTATCATCTCCGGAGTCCATCGCCTTCTCCTTATTGAGTCCGTTGGAGCCCCTGTGTGCGTCAGCTCATCCAGAGCGTAATCATCAGCACAAAGATTATAAGCGTTACCGAGGTCACCGCAAGCACCACTATCGCAAAGTGCGCATCGTCAAGTGACTGGCGAATTGGCTCATCCTGATCGTCGGGCGGCAAGGGCAAAGACATAACTATCCTGTGAAAAATAGGGAGTCGCCGGACGTGATGCGGCAGGTGACAGTGTAAATGAAAGGCTTATTGCCGTCCGGTTCTTTCGTCCGAAAAATAAACCAGCCCGTGTCATTCCGGAATCAGAGCCTGCCAGTCGCCCCGTGAGTAAGCGAGTTTCATCGTTACACTCTTTTCGTCATTGGCCGGCAGGTTGCTGGCAATCTTTATACTCAAAACATCTGCCGACAGATCATGGCAACCGCGCGTACATGAGTGAGCGGCCAGGGCTGCCAGTCGTAACTGGATATCCAGATCGAGACGGGCAGTCCAGCGACTAAAGCGATGATGAATCTCGCCCTGCCCCGACGAAGTCACAGAAGACGATCCCAACTGCAAAACTCTGGCGGCGGCTGGATCGGCCAGGTTAATTACGGTGTGGCAGCGGGCGTCCAGCCACCGCCCAGCGCACGGTAGAGGTCGATCTGCGCCAGCAGCAGGTTATTTTTGACCGTCACCCGATTGAGCTGGGTGGAAAACAGGGTACGCTGCGCATCCAGTTCATCCAGATACGAGGCGTAACCGTTCTGATAGCGATTGCGGGCAATGCGCAGCGCCTCCGTTACATAGGCTTCCTGCTTTTGCAGTGCCTGGAGCTGTTCCTCACCCCGTATGATGGCATCAATGGCATCGCTGACTTCCGAAAAGGCGTTGCGCACCACTTTTTCGTAGCCATAAAGTGCCTGATTGCGTGTCGCCATGGAGACATCCACCTGCGCCGTCAGCGCTTCACGGTTCAGCAGCGGTGCGAGAATGCTGCCACCCACGCTCCACAGCCGGAACGGGTCATCCGCCAGCTGATGCAGCACCGAACTCTGCAGGGTACCGGTGGCGGTGAGGTTCAGACCTGGCAACAGCTTCGCCCGCGACGATGCCAGGCTCGCATCTGCGGCCAGTAACTGACGCTGTGCCTGCACAATGTCCGGACGGCGATTAAGCAGCTCTGAGGGCAGCAGTGACGGCATTTGCTGCGGTAAGATCTGGTCGAACTGCTGGCGACGGGCGATGCTGCGCGGATTCATGCCCACCAGGATGCTCAGCGCATTCTCCTGCTGGGTGATCTGATGCTGCAGCTGCGGCATCTGCGCTCTGGCTGATTGATATTCCGAGGCGGCCTGCATCCACTCCAGTCTGGAGGTGTAGCCGGTTTCAAACTGACGCTGTGCCAGCTTCAGGGAGTTGTTGCGCGTCGCCAGCGTCGCCTCCGTCACCCGCAGCTGCTCATCCAGCGCACAGAGGTTAAGATATCCTGACGCCACCGAACTGGCGATGGTCAGCCCGGCCGCAGATGCGGCAGCCTGCTGCGCCGCTAAGGTCGCCTGTGCGGCCGAAATGCTACTGCTGCGCGCCCCCCAGAGATCGACCTCATAGTTTGCCTGTAATAAGCCCTGGAAAACATCGGTTTCATACGGCTGGCCCGTTACTGACGAAAGCGTGCGCTCGCGGGTCGCAGCAACACCGGCGCTCAGGGTCGGAAAGTTATCGCCCTGCGTGGCGCGTAGCTGGGCGCGATACTGATCAACCCGGGATCGCGCCGTGAGAATGTCGGGATTATTACGCAGCGCCTGCGTCACCAGCCGGTTGAGATATTCATCATGAAACGCACGCCACCACTCTGCTTCCGGTGCCGCCGTTGGCCCGACACTGTTGCGCCAGGCTTCGGGGATCGGCAGAGAGGCCGGTGCCTTTTCAACCTGCGTGGCGCAGCCTGTCAGTGCCAGCGTCAGCGCGCTGACCAGTAAGCCGCGTCGCATCATGGCGCGGCCTCAGCAGCGGGCTGAGCGGCGGTGTCGATGTTAACTTCAACTGACATCCCTGGACGCAACTGATGCATATCCTGATCGTTGATGCGGATGCGAACCGGAATACGCTGTGCGATTTTAACGAAGTTGCCGGTAGCGTTATCGGGCGAAATGGCGCTGAACTCCGAACCGGCGGCCGGTGAGATAAATTCCACCTGCCCGTTGAAGCGTTTGCCATCCAGCGCATCGACCCGAATCGTCACCGGCAGGCCGGGACGAATATTGGCCAGCTGGGTCTCTTTCAGATTCGCGATGATCCATTTGTGATTCGGGACCACCGAGGTCAGGCGCGTTCCCGCCGTGACATAGGCACCGGTGCGAACCGACAACTGACCGAGCTGGCCATCGTCGGGCGCGGTAATGCGGGTATTGGCCAGATCGATCTCAGCCAGTTCCAGCGCGGCGCGAGCGCTCCCGACATCGCCTTCAAGCGCATCACGGTTAACGATGACAGTTTGCAGGTTCTGCCGGGCGACAGCGATCTGTGCGGCAGCCTGACGCACCTGGGCCTGGGCCTGGGCATTGGCGGCTCGGGCAGCGTCACGCTCGCGCACTGACAGCGATCCATCTGCCGTAAGATTTTCAACACGCTTCAGATCAAAACCGCTTTTCAGCGCCTGGGCTTTGGCATTCTCCAGCGCCGCTTTGTTGCTCTGGATAGTTGCTTCGGCACTGCGCCGCTGCTGCAGATTATTGTTGAGTGCCGCCTGCTTCATCGCCAGCTGCGCCTGCGCCTGATGCACCCGCTGGCGATAGATACGGTCGTCAATCGTCATCAGCAGCTGCCCTTTTTTCACCGGCTGCAGGTCAATCACCTCTACCGACGTGAGATAGCCATTAACCTGCGGACTGATAAAGGTGACCTGACCGCGCACATAGGCGTTTTCGGTACTTTGTATGGCGCTGGTGAAGGGCCAGAGTTGCCAGGCGTAGAGAATAACCAGTACGCCAATCACCACAATGCCGCTGCCTGCGGCAATAGAAAGAATACGGCGGCGATTCGCGCGCTCGCGTTCCGCCGCCTGAAGCTCATCCTGCTGACTCATTGTTTCTCCGTTGATTCCTGTAACGCGGCCAGCTGTTGCTGCTCACGCAGGTTAAATTGCGCCTGACGCCAGTCAAGATAGCGACGTCGGGTTAAACGCCAGATCACCCACATCAGCGTGACCAGGGCCAGCGCGGCAGTTAACAGGTAGGTGTCGTTATAAGCGAGCACGTTGGCCTGCAGCGTGGCAACCGTCTGTAACTGGCTGGTGCTCTGCGCGCTGCGCAGAACATCGTCACCCACCAGCGAATTAAACAGCGCATTGTACTGGCTGAGCCGCTCAGTAACATTGGGATCGAGCAGTGAGAGCTGATCGCCCAGCAGACTGGAGTGATATTTTTCCCGCCAGACCTGAAAGGTGCCCAGAATCGCCGAGCCGATGAGTCCGCCCAGGTTCTGACTCATACCAAACAGCACCACAAAACTCACCAGATTTTTCGGCTGCGTGACCACGCTGCCAATACCCATCAGCATGGCGGGTGCCATGAAAAATGCGCTGCTGAAGCCCAGCAGAAACTGGCTGAAATACATCTCGGGCCCACGGGTCAGCGGACTGGATTGCGCATCCATCAGCGAGGCGATAATCATCACCACCAGCGAGGCGACAATCGGCCAGTTAAGATGTGCGGGCTTGATGGTCAGCGCACTGGCAGCGATACCCACGATAACCCCGGCCATGATTGCCAATGCCAGACCGCGCATCTGATCGTTCTGCAGGCCGATCTGCTGCAAAAAGCCGACCGCACCGGTGTTCTGCTCCGCCAGTACAATTCGGATCATGATCATCACAATGCCCAGCCGCACCATCATGCCGCTGCTCAGCCAGCGGGTATTAATCAGCGGGTTGCGCCGGTTATGCTCAATGACGATCGCCGCGACAATCAGTGTCAGGGCAATCGCGGTACAGATACCGAGCCAGGGCGTGGTAAACCACCACTCAATACGGCCCAGCGTCAGTACACCGCACAACAGCGCCATGCCGGGCGCCAGCAGGATAAAGGTGACGAAGTCCATCTTCTCAAACGTTTTGATGCGATCGCCCGGCGGCAGTTTCACCAGCAGAACCCCACCGAGCGCAATCAGCGCCAGACCGAGTTCAAAAAGATAGAGACCGCGCCACTCGTTGAGCTGCAGTAATTCCGATGAGAATAAGCGGGCCAGCGGGATAGCCAGCTGCGAGACCGTCAGGCCTATCACCAGCGCTTTCAGCCTGTGTTTCGCGGGCCAGGCCTGTACCTGGTAGTAGATACCCAGCGAGCTGAGCGCCGCAGCCACCATGCCGTGGGCCGTGCGCACAACGATTGCCGAGCTGAGGTCGTTAGCGAAAAGATGAAAGAACGCCACCAGCACATATAGCACCAGAAACGCTTCGGTAAAGACGCGCAGGCCAAACTGCTGACGGAACTTCACCAGCAGCAGGTTGATCGAGATATTACCCATTACGTAGACCGCAGGCAGCCAGGCAATCTCATTCGACCAGGCCCCAAAGGTGCCCTGCAGATTAACCAGATTTGCTGTGACCAGCGCGTTACTTAGCGCACCCGTCAACGAGATCAGTAAGCCAATCAGACCAAACGCCAGACGTTTTGGCATCGGATGCAGCGGGGTCGAGGGCGAACCCGGCAGCATCGGTTTTTCATGCGGCAACCACTCGCGGACAGCGTAGGGATTTCGCTTTGCCACTGCTACATACTTCCCATACGGCTCAGCAGTTGTTGCAGTACACGTTCGGTGACGGCCAGATCCTGCGGATCGATATCGGCCAGCATTTCAGTACGGAGTGCATCAGCCTCGGTTTTCACTTTAGCAAACGCTTCGTTGCCCTTTTCGGTCAGCACCAGGTGGCGTTTACGGCGATCTTCCGGCGGTTGTACGCGCGTCAGCAGTGACTGTTTGACCAGCCGATCCACCAGCGGCACCATGCTGGCATCTTCCAGTCCCAGCAACTGCGCCAGTTCGGTCTGAGTCATGCGTTGCGGTTCGCTGGCAATCAGCCCGATAGCCATCCAGCTGCTCATGCTTAAGCCGCTATCTTTGAGGTGACGATCCACCGCCAGCCGCCAGGCGTGGGCGGTCAGATGCAGTAAATGGGTAAAGGTACGGGTATGCTGAGACAAATGTTAGCAGCCTAATAGTAAGATTTCTAATTGAGTGGAAGCGTTATTATACGCAAAGCGAAACGCGATTGAAAAGCGTCCGGTCTGTTAAAAATTAGTGGATCACGTCAGAATGTCCAGAGGCCGCAACCGGGAGCCAGATAACATGCAACAGTCATCAGCAAACTGGGTCGATCTGCGCCGCGACGCCGTCAGTGGTATCGAGGCCCTGCGCGCCCATTTTACCGGTCACGCCTATGATCCGCACTGGCACGATAGTTATCTGATTGGCGTGACCGAGCAAGGTGTACAGCAGTTTCATTCGCGACGCAAACAGCATCAGAGTCGTCCCGGAACAGTCTTTATGCTGGAGCCGGAGGAGCTGCATGATGGGGATGCTATCAACGACAGCGGTTTCACCTACCGGATGCTCTATCTTTCTCCACAGCAGATTGCCCGCCACCTCGCCCCTGAGCAGGCTGATGCACCCTCACCGCGTGAGCTGCGGTTTGCCGCCACGCTGCGCGATGATCGCCCTCTGGCGTATGCCGTCTGGCACGCATTTGATGCGCTGTGGCACAACCATCCTGCCATCATCAAAGAGGCAGCGATGGATCGGTTGTTCGGTCAGCTTACTCCGCACCAGCAGTGGTCACTGCCCGCACAGTCCATAGACAGAGATGCCCGGCTGGCGCTGCAGGCGCGTGACTGGCTGATTGCCCATCATGCGGATAATCCTGGTCTGGCACAGATGGCACAGCATCTGCAGACAGATCGCTTCCGGCTGTCGCGCCTGTTTCAGACACACTGGGGGTTGCCACCCCACGCCTGGCTGGTGCAGTGGCGACTGAGCCAGGCACGACGCCAGCTGGCGCAGGGCCAGCCTGTCGCCGATGTCGCCGCTGCGCTGGGTTTCGCCGATCAGAGTCATCTGGGCCGCTGGTTTAAGCGCGCCTGCCAGCTCTCCCCCGCCCGTTATCAGCACGCCTGCACAAATCTTCCAGACCTGGGTTAAGCCACTTGCCACAATGCGTTTTTTCAGACAGGAGAAACGCAATGCAGAACAAACGATGTGTGATGATACTCAATGCCGCTCTGCCGCCAGGCAAAGCTACCAATGCTGCCGCTGTAATGGCGTTAACCCTGGGGCAGCGTCATCCGGCGCTGGTCGGTAACAATCTGGAAGATGCGGAGAAGCGCTCCTCTCCCGGTTTCATTACTACCGGCATTCCGGTTCTGGCGGCCACTGATGAACAACTCACTATTTTGCGTGAACAGTGCGAACAGGCGGAGTGTGATCTGGTGCTGTTTCCCGAAGCGGGTCAGAGCACCACCGATTATCAGGCGCTGGGTGACGTACTGCGGCAACAACCGCGTCAGCAGTGGCGTCTGTCTGGACTTGCTATGGTCGGTGATAAGAAAGCGCTGCGTAAGCTGACGGCAAAACTGGCGCTTTTCAGTTAGTTTTTCAGCAGGAAGCAGACTGCTGTTTCCCTTGCCTCTCCCATTCCATCAGCCGACCCCATCGCTTGTATAGGTTATTTGTACAGATTTGGGTTCGGATTAATCCTTATAAGTTGCTGATAAGTGAATAATAGCACTTTTTATCAAAGGATCGGATTGTACAGATCGCCCTTCATTGTATAAGTTTACTGCCATGAGTTGTCATGCGACTCTGTAACGAATGATGCACTTGCGTCGCCTCTGAAGGTGTCAGTGGATTTCCACCTTCAGAGGTTATTTTTTATCTGCTCAGTTTTGTAGCTGGCACCATCGCATCTGTCCATGTGATGGTTTTTTTGATCGATTTTGTCCTGACATCCGAACCGGAATCGGGCTGTTCTGAAGGGCTTACACATGCAACATAGTCTTCCCCGGACCAATCAGGAAATTGCTGATTACTTTAATCCTGCCGCCAATAAGCCAGCCAGCGAGATGGAAATGCTGGGTATCCTTGTTGCAGAGATCCTGCAATCAGGTATGCCAGTGAATAATAAGGCTATTATCTCGAAGCTTATTCACCGGCTGGAACTGGAAAGCGACAGGGAGATGCTGGACATCTACCGGCAGCTGCTTGACCTGGTGGTCCACAAAACCCCGGACGATTTTTCACTGTAATCGCGACTCCACGGAGGGAGTCATTCCCCTTTTTCTGGTATCTTCGCCAGTCGCCCGGTACTATCTATCCCTCACCATTATCCAAATCTTCCCGCCCCTCGCGCGGGAGCAAAACAACTAAAGAGCCTGCAAACTTTATGACTCAAACCAATGATGTTGCCGCAACCGACGTTGTGACGGGCGATATCAGTGTGGGGCGCGTTCTGCGTTCGCCTGCGCTGCTGACCCGCGAATGCCTGGCCGGTGTGATTACCGCGCTGGCGCTGATCCCCGAAGTGATCTCCTTTTCCGTTATTGCCGGGGTTGACCCTAAAGTCAGCCTTGTCGCCTCTGTGGTGCTCTGTCTTACACTGTCGATACTGGGTGGTCGTCCGGCAATGGTCACGGCAGCGGCAGGTTCCGTAGCGCTGGTTATCGGGCCGATGGTCCATCTGCACGGTGTTGAATATATTCTGCCAGCAGTGGTGATGGGCGGCGTGATTCAGATTCTGTTTGGCGTTGCGGGTCTGGCGCGCATGATGCGCTATATCCCCCGATCGGTCATGCTGGGATTTGTGAATGCGCTCGGCGTGCTCATTTTCTTTGCTCAGGTGCCGCACGTCTGGGGGCAGCCATCCCTGGTATGGGGCTTCTTTGCCGTCACCCTGGCTATCGTGCTGCTGCTACCACGCCTGTTAAAGAGTGTTCCTTCTCCTCTGGTCGCCATTGTGGTGGTGACTGCGGTCGCACTGTTAATGGGCTATCGCATGCCGAACGTGGGCGATGAAGGGCCAATGAGCCCCGGCCTGCCCGGTTTTAACAGTCTGCTGGTGCCGCTCAACTTGCAGACCCTCCAGATTATCTGGCCCACCGCACTAAGCATCGCCTTTGTCGGGCTGATGGAATCGCTGCTGACCGCCAAACTGGTTGATGACCTGACCGACACCCCCTCCAGTAAGCGACGTGAAGCCTGGGGCCTTGGGGTAGCAAATATCTTTGCCGGTTTTTATGGCGGCATCGCCGGGTGCGCGATGATAGGGCAGACGATTGTCAACGTTGAGCTGGGCCGGGCGCGTAGCCGAGTCTCCACCGTAGCCGCTGGCCTGGTCCTGCTGTTGCTGGTGACCGGGCTCAGCCGGATTATGGCGCAAATCCCGATGGTGGTGCTGGCTGGGATCATGATGGTGGTGGCGGTGAAAACCGTTAACTGGCATAGCCTGCAGCCCGCTACCCTGAAACGTATGCCGTGGTCAGAGACGCTGATTATGGTGCTCACAGTGGCAGTGACGGTCTGGACAGGGAATCTGGCGCTGGGCGTACTGGCTGGGGTGCTCCTCGCGATGCTGCTCTTTGCCCGTCGTATTGCGCACGTTATCCATGCGGAACGCCAGCTGAGCGACGATGGCAGGTCAGTGCGCTATGTGGTGCGCGGTCCACTGTTCTTTGCCAGCAGCAACGATCTGTTTGAGCATTTTGATTATGCACATGACCCGAAAAAGGTGACGATCGATTTAACCCACGCACAAATCTGGGATGCATCCAGCGTTGCGGCACTGGATGGCATTGAGTATCGCTATCAGCGTTATGGTGCAGAGGTGACCATTGAGGGGCTGGATCCACGCAGTACTGATTTCCATCAGCGTCTGACCGGTAATTTCGGCTAAGAGGATACGTTCTGCTGCCTCTCCGGCAGCAGAATTTACTCAGCCTGTTGTCGGCGCGCCCGGTAACGGCCCACCATCGTAATCAGCGCCTGATAGATTAAACCGGCGTAGAGACTTGTCAGAACCGCCAGACCAGGCTCCTTGCCCTGCTGCTGCCATGACATAAACCACATGAATACGCCCCACAGAACAGAGAACACCAGCCAGCCGCGGACGAACTTCATCATGCCATTCATAACGACTCCTCTTAAATGAAGCGCTACCTTAGCGTGCTCCTACCCGCAACGCATTCCCGGCTTGCAGGAGTTGAGAGGCGTCTCAAATAATCGCCATTAATTTACGCTATGCAGCGGGCGCTCAACGCTGTCTGCGCGATTTTTTGGCGATTCTCTATACTTTACGTTCCGCTTACCTGAACAGAGAATTACGATGAAACGTACGGCTTATCTGTTATCGACGCTGGCTATTCTTGCTACCCTCACCGCTTGTGCCCCACCACCGCCGGGCAGAGATGCCCCACCACCACCACCGCCAGGCGGACAGCAGCCAGTTGGTGCACCGGGCGGTGTCGGCCCGGCAGGTCAACCGCAGGGATAATGTGTTTCAGGCCAGCCTGCGTCGCAGGCTGGCTAATGCCGGAAGGCGCAGCCACAGGCGGACATCTCACCCGGTATAACTTTGCCAGAATGGGAGTGACGCTGCTGTAATTGCCCTTCTTCACCGCTGTTTTCTGCCTGCTGCCCCAGCCAGCGATCTAACGCCCGGCCAATGAGCTGTCTGATGTCAGGTGACCAGCTGGTCAGATGCCAGGTCGGACTGCGGGCTTCCTCACTGTCGCCGAATCCAGCCACCGCCAGATGCGTACCCTGACCAAAATCGCGTACTGCCTGTATCGCACCAAACGCCAGCAGATCGCTTTCACAGAAAAGTGCCTGAATGCGCTCAGCGGCACGGGTCTTTTTCAGATAGTGCATCATCGCCTGATAAGCGCCGTCACGGTCGCCAGCGCCAGCAGTCAGTTCTGCATCCAGCTTCATGCCCGCTGCCTGTAATGTGGTGCAGTAGCTCTGCTTCTGCGCCATGTCACCGGGTTGGCTCTGCAAATAGCCAAACCGCTGATGCCCCTGCGCGAGCAGTAACGCTGCGGTTGCTTCGCCCGCGCGCAGCGCATCCGCCTGCCATTCAGGTTCAGCGTCAATCTCCAGCACCGGCAGGTTGCAGGCACTGATGGACTTGTTTCCGGGCAACAGCAGCAACCCCCGCAGCGCAAGGGGTGTCGCCTGCTGGATGAGTGCAGTCAGTGCCACGTCGGTTTCGGCATTCAGCAGCACGGTGATAACCCCGCGCGCATTGAGCTGGCGCGTTACCTCATCCAGCATTTTCTGTTGACAGGGGTTGAGCAGCTGGCTGGCGACAACGCCGATAACTGGAGGTAAAGCCGGTTCCGTTAAGACAGGAATAGAAGGTGTACTCATTGGCGTTAACTTCTCTGAGACGACAAACAATCCCCCACTTTACGATAAACCAGGGTATTTCAACAGATTACAGAGTTCGATGCAGGCCGCAAAAATGAGTGAAATCAGATGTAAATGGGTTTGCGGTGGCAGAGCAGCAGGCGTCAAGAAGAGGTGAGAGATGGACCGGGCAGCAGGAATTGAACCCGCATCGTCAACCCATTAAGAGTTGCAGTAATACCTTTATACCATGCCCGAAAGTTTGCCAGGACAGCGCACTGTGTAAACAAGATTAGTACCCCTTTCAGAACTGACAAGCGCAAGCGCCGTGTATTTTCAGGAATCGCTGTATAACCCTATTAACAAGGTATCGGCACCTGCAGACATTGATTATTCCGCTAATCTTAAATTTCAGGCAGCCTGTCCCGACCGGGACGTATGGCCAACACTACATAGAGGTCAAGACTATGCCTTCAGGACAATTCTACGTGGTTGATCAGCCAGAACTGAGCTTTACCGCGAACTATCGTCTGGATAGGGTCAATGATAAACCCTTTGCCTCGCGAATGGTTCTGGATATCCAGAAGCAGTCACAGCCAACAGATGTATTCGATGCTATAAGCATCGGGCATGAAGTGACCTTTGTTTCGTCCAGTGGAGAGGCGCAAAGAATGGTGCTGGTAAGTGATACGGAGGATGAACTGGTGTTCAGCTCCCGCGGCTGACGGCGGTTGATACCGCCAGTCGGATCTTTTCGTTGCCGTCATGCCAGATAACAGGCACAAAAAAACCGCCCTTGGGCGGTTACGACATTACTGCATATTACTTTGTTTTATTCTTTTTTCTGCGGCAGAAATATGGTGCCCGGGGCGGGACTTGAACCCGCACGACCTTACGATCGAGGGATTTTAAATCCCTTGTGTCTACCGATTTCACCACCCGGGCAGGGTGTAACTGGAGGCGCGTCCCGGAGTCGAACCGAGGTACACGGATTTGCAATCCGCTGCATAGCCACTCTGCCAACGCGCCTTAAACTCATGTGCCGTCAGGTTAACCTGACCTGCGAATCTGGAGCGGGAAACGAGACTCGAACTCGCGACCCCGACCTTGGCAAGGTCGTGCTCTACCAACTGAGCTATTCCCGCAATTTTCAGCAATTTCGTCGAACCTGCTGATTTTATTTATCTTCTGGCAGCCTGGCTGCCGTTCGATGCGTTGCATTCTACTTAGATGACGCAATGAGTCAATAAAATTATCCTCACAGCGCGTCCGTTTGCTGCTTTTTAAATCGTATCGATCACGGTTCGAGCAGATCGCCGCGCGCGGCGCTTAAATACTGGAACATAGACCAGAAAGTCAGCACTGCAGCAATGTATAACGCGACTACGCCAACCGCCACAACGGTGGCATCAGGTCGCCACAGCAAGGCAAACAGTGAGAACATCTGCGCGGTGGTTTTCACTTTACCAATCCAGGAAACCGACACGCTGCTGCGTTTGCCAATCTCCGCCATCCATTCACGCAGTGCGGAGATAATGATCTCGCGGGCAATCATGGTGGCTGCTGGCAGCGTGATCCACCAGGCGTGGAAATATTCCGCTACCAGCACCAACGCAATCGCCACCATCACTTTATCCGCTACTGGATCGAGAAACGCACCAAAGCGCGTGGTCTGCTTCCAGCGGCGCGCCAGAAAGCCATCAAACCAGTCAGTGATGGCAGCAAAAACGAAAATCAGTGAGGTAGCCAGCGGCGCCCAGGTGAACGGCAGATAGAAAGCCAGCACAAAGAACGGGATGAGCACGACTCGAAACAGGGTGAGACACGTCGGGATGTTTAATTGCATATGCCGGTAACTGTCTGGATATAGGTAAAATTTAGCCTATGTTCCTACATTGCCCCCCCCGTTTCAATGCTAGTGTTTCAGTGAGTAGTATATTTTTTCTGCCAGCGCGTGTGAGATACCCGGTACATTGGCGATCTCCTCTACCGACGCATTCATCAGCGGTTGCAGGCCCCCCATGTACTTGAGCAGTTGCTGACGTCGTTTTGGCCCCACCCCTTCGATGCTCTCCAGTGCACTGGTATTCTTTACTTTAGCCCGTTTTTTACGGTGGCCCGAAATAGCATGATTGTGAGCGTCGTCACGAATGTGCTGGATCACATGCAGCGCGGGCGAATCCGGTGGCAGCGAAACGCCCTCACCTTCCGCCTCAAAGAACAGCGTCTCCAGTCCGGCTTTACGATCGCTGCCTTTCGCAACGCCGAGTAAAATGGGCCGGTTTTTATCCCACGGCACATCCAGCTCTGCGAAAACCTGCTTTGCCTGAGAGAGCTGGCCTTTACCGCCATCGATCAGAATCACATCCGGGATTTTATCTTCTTCAATCGCCTTACCATACCGGCGTCGTAACACCTGATTCATGGCAGCGTAATCATCGCCCGGCGTAATACCGGTGATATTATAGCGACGATAGTCAGCACGCAGCGGACCGTTCTGGTCAAACACCACACAGGATGCGATGGTCTGCTCACCCATGGTGTGGCTGATATCGAAACACTCCATGCGCGTGATCCGGTCGAGCTCAAGGAACTCCGCCAGTGCCATCAGCCGCTGATGAATCGTGGAGTGCTGAGACAGACGCGTGGTTAATGCCGTCGCGGCGTTGGTGCGCGCCAGTTTAAGATAACGGGCGCGATCGCCACGCGGCTTGCTCTGGATATTCACCCGGCGTCCCGCCAGTGCACTGAGCGACTCCGCCAGCAGTTCGCGCTCCGGCAAGGTAAAGTCCAGCAGAATATCACCCGGCAGCGTGCGTGCCTCGCTGCCCTGCAGATAAAACTGCCCGACAAAGGTCTGAACCACTTCGGCAAGATCGGTATCTACCGGCACTTTCGGGAAGTAGCTGCGGCTGCCTAATACTTTACCCTGACGGATAAACAGCACGTGAAGACAGGCCATGCCCGCTTCATAAGCTACACCCATCACATCCAGATCATCACCCTGATTGGAAACAAACTGCTTTTCGGTGATGCGGCGTACGGCCTGAATCTGATCCCGCAGCCGTGCTGCTTCCTCGAAGCGCAGCCCAATGCTTGCTTCTTCCATGCGTTTGACCAGCTGATTGAGAACCTGATCGTCTTTACCGGCTAAAAACAGGCGCACGTAATCAGTCTGCTGCGCATACTCCTCTTCACTGACCAGGCCCGCGACACAGGGACCAAGACAGCGACCAATCTGATATTGCAGACAGGGCCGGGAGCGATTGCGGTAAACGCTGTTTTCACACTGGCGGATAGGAAAGACTTTTTGCAGCAGGCCCAGCGTTTCGCGCACCGCATAACCATTTGGAAACGGGCCAAAGTATTCACCTTTGGCATGCTTTGCGCCACGGTGCATCGCCAGCCGCGGATGGGTATCACTGCTAAGAAAAATGTAGGGATACGATTTATCGTCGCGCAGCAGTACGTTATAGCGCGGCTGATAGAGCTTGATGTAGTTATGCTCAAGCAGCAGCGCTTCGGTTTCGGTGTGGGTAACGGTGACATCGATGTGCTGGATATTGCTGACCAGCGCTTCGGTTTTGCGGCTGCCGACCTGGGTGCGGAAGTAGCTGGTGAGACGCTTCTTCAGGTCTTTGGCTTTGCCCACATAGATGACGGTGCCTGAGGCGTCATACATGCGGTAAACACCGGGTTTGCTGGTTACCGTACTCAGAAAGGCTCTGGAATCAAAAACGTCATTCACTACTGATTAACGGCTCCGCATTATAGAGGCCATGTCGAATGGCCAGATGCGTTAACTCTACGTCGCCACTGATATTCAGCTTACTGAACATCCGGTAACGGTAGCTGTTAACGGTTTTAGGACTGAGATTTAACTGCTCGGAAATTTCCGTCACCTTTTGTCCTCGGGTGATCATCAGCATAATCTGCAATTCCCTTTCCGACAAACAGCTAAAGGGCGATTCCGCTTTTTGCGGCTCAATCTGGCTCAGCGCCATCTGCTGAGCAATGTCTGACGCGATGTAGCGCTGACCGGCATTCACTGAGCGAATCGCGTTAATCACTTCCTGTGGCGCAGCACCTTTACTGAGGTAGCCTGCTGCACCCGCCTGCATAACCTTAGCAGGCAGCGGATTTTCCGTGTGAATAGTCAGCATGATAATTTTGATATCGGGATTATAACGCACGATTTTGCGCGTCGCCTCCAGTCCGCCGATCCCCGGCATGTTCATGTCCATGAGGACCACATCAACCTGATTGGTACGGCACCATCTGGCGGCATCCTCACCACAGTTGACCTCTCCGACCACAGCCAGGCCTTTCACATCCTCCAGGATGCGACGGATACCCGCGCGGACAAGTTCATGGTCATCAACAAGAAGCACACTGATCAACGGGGAAACTCCAGAGGCTAAAAAAGAAGAAGTAATTCACGATTTCAGGCGTTAATCATACCCGCTTTTACCTCAAAAGCACATCAACAAAGCAAAACAGTGTAAGTGTTACATCATTGCTGCCAGGTTTATCCAGACGAGATTGATGGACGGTTACGAACTGAGACCGGATGGCAAAAAAACCGTCAAATGATAGTTTTTTCAGTGCATTAGCACCGTCTCGCCTCAGGGTTCAGAGCCGTGCATCCTCGCGACTGCTGAGCCGATGAAGCCTGTGATTACTTTCAGCGATTGATTAGTTGTACTGGACAAACCAGCCTTTCCGGGCGAAGCGAAGCGGCCGTCTCAGCAACTTACTGCCTCTGTGATATACTCACGCACTGCTGTTCGGACAGTTTGTCGACACGTTGTCATTCACCAAGGAGAAACGCATGAGCGATGAAGATTTTGCAACTTCCCAGGAAGCCCGGAAATTAGCGGATGAAATCGCGGGGCTGAAGATGATGATCACCCTGATTCTGAAAGGTATGGGACAGGCTGATGCCGGAAAAGTGATTATTAACATGGAACGCTATGTGCAGACGCTGGGCGACAAGCCTCAGGCGGAAGTGTTCAGCAATACCATCAAACAGATTAAAACAGCCTACCGTCAGTAAGCTTTTTTGCCCCCAGCAGCGGGGGCAAATACGCTAACTGTGTGCCTGCCAGTTAACTGAAACGCCCAGCGTTGGCAGCACCTCTTCCGGGCTGAAACGACGTGTTCCCCGATATTTCTCTGCCAGAGTGGGTTGAACCACCGGAATACGGATCGCAAACAGATTATCTTCTGACAGAATGAGTCCCGGCGTCAGCGGCTCATATACCACGCCATGCTCCTCAAACATCTTCTCCAGCATCGGCGTTGCCGAACTGATGATGTACTCCATGCCGTTCAGCTCTGCCAGCTGTACCGCGTGCCAGAGAATATTCAGCGGCAGTTCAGCATCGACTTCCAGCCGTGCCGAGAAGCGCGACATCTCCCACACTTTTTCATGGCTGAAAGGCAGCACAATGCCCTCACTCTGCTCAGGTTCGAACCAGGGCATCAGACGCGCGCAGCCACTAATGCCCTCGCGCGCATTCCATGCGATTAGCCAGGTGACATCTGAACGATCGTAGCGATCATATTCCTGTCCTGGCGTGCTCAGGCGCGGGGGTATTGACCACCCTTCGCCGCGCGCAAAAACGCTATAACGGTAGCTGCCGAGTTCGGCAAGCAAAGAGGATGGCATATCCTTTAATTGCGTTTGCACTATTTTCATCATACGCCTCTGACATCCCCATGTTTGCAATGATTTCTTTGCGCCAGCCCGGCAAAGCCCCGGCGCAGGGTAGACAACAGACCTGTACAAAGGAACTGCCAAATGTAGCAGTTGTGTTATGTTCAAATCAGTCCGATTGCCGCTGCGTAGCAGGCAATCTGCGTTTTATTGGAAACATTGAAACGCTTTTGCATATTTTTTTGGTGAAAGTTAACGGTATGTTCAGAGATGGATAAAATAAGTGAAATTTCGACCGCCGTTTTTCCTTCGGCTGTCCACTTCAGAATTTCCAGCTCGCGCTGACTAAACGCTTTTTTTAGTACCATCATTGCATCATCGCTAAAGCGTTCCAGCGTATCCAGGCTTAGTTCCGCTAAAAGGTGTAGTTTCACCTCCAGCTCAGCATGGCGGAGCTGGACAGAAATGGGCTGTTGCGACGATATAGATAATATACCAATGACGCGATTTGGTGCCATTGCGGAGCAAGAAAATCCGCTCTGCAGCCCATATTCTCTCGCCTCATGCCAAAGATTGCCGGCGTCAGCGAACTGTTCTTCTATCCAGGCCATCCCTCTGCCCGGTCGCTGACACAATGTGAGCACCGGATCGACAGCGTAATAATTCTGCTTCTCATAACGGTTAACCCATAATTTGGGATAGGTGCTATGTAAATGAATACGCGGCCGGGTAAATGGCACCGGATGCTGAATCAAAAAGGCAAAATAATCGAAGCCTAATGATTCAGTAAACTGTTGCAATAACGCCTTCAATTCAGAAGAAGCCGTTAATGCCTGAAATTTTTCTTTCACCTCACTTCGCCAGGCGAAATAGTTTTCAGTACTCATATTGCCTCAGCGTTAATTTCACTCGCCCTTCCGGTATTATTCATTCGGATTCATCGGATAAATTTAATTAATAGTAGAAAATTAATTTATCGTTGAGGTGAACCCCTCACCCTATACAGCGCATAATGCCATTCACCGTTATGGCGCAGTGAAAAAATGCCCCAGCCCCAGTAATGTGAGGCCGGCCACAGCAATTTCAATCACCCCAGGAGAATAAGATTTTTCTGATAGAAATTCAATCCCTGGCAATGAATCAATTTTACCTCAGCTTTCGAAAAGCTGCCGGGAATATTGAATCGGTCTACGGGATGTTGAGTAAATAATGCGTAAACAATGCGTTAATTGCATCTCAATAAGCGAAGCGGCAGTCGAAAACTGCTGACATATTTTTTATCAGGAAATAAGCTCTGCTCGCCAGGCGATGTCCCATTGCTGCTATCAGTCCCTCTGTACGGAAGCACGCGCCTCTCTAACCGAAAAAGGTAACAGGTGCGCAGACTACATCTGCCGCCTCTCGATGCTGATTCTGCTCCCTTTTCCTTAGCTGTCCGACAGGCGTAGCGAAGAGTTGTTTAATAAGAATATTCTGCCCGGCTGCAATGACTAGCGGACAAATTGACCCGCTCAGCCCTTAAACAGTCTTTTTGAGTGCGAGTAATCTGAGCCGAAAGCAGGGCATTAAAGAAAATCAGCTTTATCTGTCTCCTGCCTTAACATAATACGTGGCGCAGATCACTATTTATTCCGATAGTACGTTATGGCAACAGTACGCTCAACGCTGACGCTATGTTAGTCATGAAAATCACTATACCGATAGTCACACACCTAAATCACTGAAAAATTCAAAGTGAAAAACCCCTATCGTTATTTGATGCTGCACACTTTATCGATGCAGTTAATTTCCCTTAATTCACTTTGCAGCCTCGTGAATTAATTTCATCCAGATGTTGCTCGCCCTGTTCAGATAAGACGGTGAAAGTTTACCGCTGATTGCATTTATGGGCACTTTTCTGTTGTAACTCACGGCCCTGAAAAAGGCTGCCCGATCGGCCGCCTGATTTGTTGCTGCTCATTGTCAGGTATGTCTGCGCTGGCAATGATAACTGGTTTAGTTTTTCCCTTACCGGCAGGTTGATTCTTAATCAAACACGGTCTTAATCCTGCCTGATGATTTATCGGCAGTAGCCCGCGCCACGCATACCCAGATGAAAATGTGAGGCGTGCGCGGCGTTGTAGTCCGGCCCCAGCGCATTGCCGAATACGTCACAGCCGCCACGCCACAGCGTGTGCAGCATGGCCGCTTTCTCTTTTGGCTGTTGCCAGTGACGACTGACCTCAAGCCGCTGGCCATCAGCCAGCTGGAAGCCGGTCACATCCCAGGCATCGGCGGTGGCATGCTCACTAAGCCGCCCCTCTGCGCGATGATAAATATTACGACAGGCATAGCTGCCGACATGGGTAATTCGTACCAGTGGACTGTGCATATCCCGGGCAATCTGTTCCCGGCTGCGCAGGGCATACATGGTGCTGGCGATGGCCATTGGACAGCTGGCGAGAAAGCTGCTGCTGAGGCTGACCGGGCCAAATTTCTGAATTCGCAGTGGATGGCTGATCGGACAGTTGCCCGTGACGGCCGGACGTTCGCTGAAACTGACCCATCCCGCCTGTTGGGCACGACGCATCACCGCCAGACATTCGTCGGGATCCTGGTCCAGCCTTTTCATCTTTATCTGCGTCATCCAGCCTGGAGGATCGGTGACGGAGAGCGGTATAAAAGGATTGAACTGCGGCGGGAGATGCTGCTTAAGCCAGGGTAAGCTGACCCATCCCAGCGCAATTAACAGCAGAAACAGGATAAGCGTGCGCATAATTCCCTTTGCAGCATAATGATTAATAACTAAAAAGTGTAGAAGCACATTCCGCTTCACGCCGTCTGCCTGACATAACGTGATGAATAATTACCCAGACTGACGCAGGATTGAACGAAACTGCCCGTTATTACGGCTTGCGGAGCATCAGGCTTCACAATTGATAAAAAAGCGTTACCCGATTCCGGCCCTCTTCCTCTATCTTATGCCCACTTGCCCCTTGGGCAGATGCGTTTACTAACAGCCAGCAGAGCTGACACAACATCAAGACAGGAAAGACAATTCTATGGTCGACCAATCTAAAGAAACCGCACGCGCGCACGACGCGCCCGACAAGCTACAGCGCAACCTGCATAATCGCCATATTCAGCTGATTGCCATAGGGGGTGCTATCGGTACTGGCCTGTTTATGGGTTCCGGTAAAACCATTAGCCTGGCTGGTCCCTCGATCATTTTCGTCTATATGATCATCGGCTTTATGCTGTTCTTCGTGATGCGCGCTATGGGAGAGCTGCTGCTTTCCAACCTTGAATACAAGTCTTTCAGCGATTTTGCCGCGGATCTGCTTGGACCGTGGGCGGGCTATTTTACCGGCTGGACTTACTGGTTCTGCTGGGTAGTCACCGGTATCGCCGACGTCGTGGCCATCAGCGCCTATTTCCAGCTCTGGTTCCCGGGCTTTTCGGTCTGGATGAGCGCCCTGCTCTGTGTGGTGGTTTTTCTGGCGCTGAACATCGCCACGGTTAAGCTGTTTGGTGAGCTGGAGTTCTGGTTCGCGATAATCAAAATCGTCGCCATTGTCGCGCTGATCGTCACAGGGATTGTGCTGGTATCGATTCACTACCCTTCACCCGGTGGCGGCACCGCGGCGCTGAGCAACATCTGGGATCACGGCGGGATGTTCCCGAAAGGACTCAGCGGCTTCTTTGCCGGATTCCAGATTGCAGTGTTTGCCTTTGTCGGCATTGAACTGGTCGGAACGGCAGCCGCTGAAACCCACGATCCACATAGAGTCTTACCGCGCGCGATTAACGCGATTCCACTGCGGGTCATCATGTTTTATGTGCTGGCGCTGATGGTGATCATGGCGGTGACGCCGTGGACCCAGGTGATGGCCGACCGCAGTCCGTTTGTCGAGATGTTCGTGCTGATTGGCCTGCCTGCTGCGGCGAGTATCGTTAACTTTGTCGTGCTGACCTCTGCCGCCTCTTCAGCCAACAGCGGCATCTTCTCCACCAGCCGTATGCTCTATGGCCTGTCGCAGCAAGGCGTCGCGAGCCGCGCGTTTGGCCGTCTCTCTGCCCGTGCGGTCCCGACTACCGGCCTGTTCTTCTCCTGCCTGTGTCTGCTGCTCGGTGTGGCGTTGATCTATCTGATCCCGGATGTGATGAAGGTCTTTACGCTGGTGACCACCGTTTCAGCCATTCTGTTTATGTTCGTCTGGACCATCATTCTGTGCAGCTATCTGGCTTACCGTAAAAAGCATCCTGAGCGCCATGCCAGATCGGCCTTTAAGATGCCACTGGGCAAATTTATGTGCTGGGTCTGCATGGCCTTCTTTGCATTTGTGCTGGTGCTGCTGACGCTGCAGGAAGATACGCGCCAGGCGCTGATGGTCACGCCTCTCTGGTTTGTGCTGCTGGGTGTGGGTTGGACGTTGCGTCATCGCCGCAGCCGTTAATCGCTGACGACATGTTAAAAGCCCGGTCCCCTGACCGGGCTTTTTTTACAGGCGTTCACCCAGCGCAGAGAAAATGGCGGACAACGTGGGGCGCTCATAAGGTAAGCGCTGCGGCCGCGAATCGGGCTGCTGAGGCGTGCCCAGGCCAAAGGTGAAGGTATAGTTATCGCCTTCGCCCATGCGCAGGTCGGCTATCGTGGTCTGCCCATCCTGCTCACGCAAAGCGTAGAAGCCGTGGCTGAACCAGGCGACACGTTCTGCATACCCGCTGCCCCGGAAGGCGTCGAACAGTTCAGGATGACGTGGATACCACGTGACCTGCAGCGGACGCGAGGGCGACAACAGTGACCAGTAAGCTTCGCCATAGCGATCCGCCGTCATAATTACGCTGCGCCAGACCAGGGTATTAAAGGCCGTAGGCGTCACCAGGACTTTATTGGCCGCAATGCCCTGCGCCGTCAGCGAATCACGAATCTGCCAGCCTGCCATGCCCTGAATGACCACGCTCCAGACCAGATAAAGCGTACTCAGCGCCAGCCCGATCCGGTTCCCGCGCATGCCTCTGTCACCACGACGCCACAGCGCGACACCCAGCCCTATCAGCAACGGCAGCGTATAGAAGGGATCGACGATGTAGATACTGCCAATGGCATAAGGATAATCGGTGATCGGCAGGCCAAGCTGGGTCCCATACACCGTCATTAAATCAAGCAGCGGATGAGTAATCAGCGCCAGCCAGACCGCGGGCCACCACACCGCCCACTTCACCCGCTGACGAAAAAGTCCTGCAATCCCCCATGCGATCAGAGGGGAGATCAGCGTAAGCCAGAGCAGCGCATGTGTTTCCGTGCGATGCAGCGTCATGTTGCGTATCGCATCGCCATGGTCAATAAACACATCCAGATCGGGTAAGGTGCCGCAGACGCCACCCACCAGCGCAGCCTGCCAGATCGGCACCCGACGTCCCATCACCGCCACACTGACCGAAGCACCCAATACCAACTGCGAAACAGAATCCATTGATTCACTCCGTCACCGAATTGTGAATGTGTCCTGAATTAGCGTACGCGAATTCCTTCAATGATCATTCGCTGGACGTTTTCGACGGTCTGATCGAAAAACGCCGGATCGCTGAGCGTCTGACCAGTCACGGCCTCAACCTGGGTGGCAAAGTCGGCGTAATGTTGCGTGGTGGCCCACAGCATAAAGATCAGGTGCTGTGGCTGTACGCCCGCCAGCCGTCCTTCATCAATCCAGCGTTCAATAATAGCCGCTTTGTCATCCACCAGTTGTTTGAGATCGCCCGCCAGTTCTCCTTTCAGTAAGGGTGCGCCCTGCAGCATCTCCAGGCAGAACAGCCGGGAAGCCTGCGGATGATCGCGCGATACTTCCAGCTTTAGCCGGATATAACGCCGTATGGCCACCAGCGGATCCTGATCGTGCGCAAGCGCGCGCAAGGGTGCCAGCCAGACATCCAGAATCTGTTTAAGCACCGCCACATAGAGCACTTCTTTAGAGGGAAAATAGTAGAGCAGATTAGTTTTAGAGACATCGGCCCGTTCGGCCACCTTATCGAGGCTGGTGCCGTGAATGCCAAACTGTGAGAAGAAGGTTAACGCCGCTTCCAGTATGGCAGCCCGCTTCGCTGCCACCGCACGCGAACGACGCGTTGGCTTTTTTTCATCGCTATTCACACGTTTACCTCATCCTTCTGGTGTCAGCGCATCATAGCAAAGGGATGAGTCGCTGCCCAATCCGCGCCCTGCACCTTTTTTGCTCAGCCTGCATGCAAAATGTGCAGTGAATTTTGACCAGATGGTCCGAAATGGACCAGTTACTCCACTTACCTCTTATGGGTTAATTTTAACTATTTGTTATTTATAAGAATAAAAAATGTGGCACACCGTTTGCAGAATTGTGACTGAGCGCAGCTTATACGGATGTAGCAGGATGCAGTGCAGCGCGTGAAACACCTTTCCCCCATCGCAACGAGGTTTCACATGAAGATAGGCGTCTTTATTCCGATTGGTAACAATGGCTGGCTGATTTCGTCCAACGCGCCGCAGTACATGCCGACCTTTGAACTGAACAAAGCCATCGTGCTGAAAGCAGAGCATTACCACTTCGACTTTGCGCTCTCGATGATCAAACTGCGCGGCTTCGGCGGAAAAACAGAGTTCTGGGATCATAACCTGGAGTCATTCACCCTGATGGCGGGCCTGGCGGCCGTCACCTCACGCATCGAAATCTACGCCACCGCGGCCACCCTGACGCTGCCTCCGGCGATTGTGGCGCGCATGGCATCCACGATTGATTCCATTTCAGGCGGTCGTTTCGGCGTTAATCTGGTGACCGGCTGGCAGAAACCAGAATATGAACAGATGGGAATGTGGCCAGGCGATGAGTACTTCGGCAGCCGTTATTCTTATCTGACCGAGTACGTTACCGTGCTGCGCGACCTGTGGGGCACCGGAAAATCGGACTTCAAAGGTGAGTTCTTCACGATGAATGACTGCCGCGTCAGTCCACAGCCGCAGCGTCCGATGAAGGTGATCTGCGCCGGACAGAGCGATGCCGGTA
This sequence comes from Pantoea sp. F_5, assembly GCF_008631595.1. Classification (NCBI taxonomy): domain Bacteria; kingdom Pseudomonadati; phylum Pseudomonadota; class Gammaproteobacteria; order Enterobacterales; family Erwiniaceae; genus Pantoea; species Pantoea sp. F_5. The sequence continues at coordinate 85,377 of NZ_VWUO01000002.1, read as the reverse complement.
TGGCCTTCTCCGCTCAGCACGCCGATTACAACTTCTGCTTCGGCAAAGGGGTTAACACGCCTGCTGCGTTCAGTTCGACTTCGATTCGCATGAAGCAGGCCGCAGAAAAAGCGGGCCGCGAAGTCGGCTCCTACGTACTGTTTATGATCATTGCCGCCGAAACAGATGAAGAGGCGCGGGCTAAGTGGGAACACTACAAAGCTGGTGCAGACGAAGAGGCGCTCTCGTGGCTCACTACCCAGAGTCAACAGGATACCAAATCAGGCAGCGACACCAATGTGCGCCAGATGGCAGACCCGACCTCGGCCGTCAACATCAATATGGGTACCCTGGTGGGGTCATACGCCAGCGTGGCGCGGATGCTGGATGAAGTGGCGCAGGTTGAAGGCACTCACGGTGTGCTGCTGACCTTTGATGATTTCCTGCAAGGTATTGAGAACTTCGGACAACACATCCAGCCGCTGATGAGCTGTCGCAGCGCCCTGCTGGACGCACAGAAGGAGGTGGCATGATGAATACTGTTTACTGCGCCCACACGCCGGATGTTCCGCAGGTTGAACTGCCTGCTCGTCCGGAGCCGATCGCTTTTCCGCCAGGCCAGACGGCGCTGATTGTCGTGGATATGCAGAACGCCTATGCCACTGAAGGGGGTTACCTCGACCTGGCGGGCTTTGATGTTTCCGCGACGAAGCCAGTGATTGCGAAGATCCACCAGGCGGTGACGGCGGCGCGTGCGGCCGGCGTGCAGATCATCTGGTTCCAGAACGGCTGGGACAGTGACTACGTTGAAGCCGGAGATACCGGTTCCCCCAACTTTCACAAATCGAATGCGCTGAAAACCATGCGTAAACGGCCCGAACTGCAGGGCTCGCTGCTGTCAAAAGGCGGCTGGGATTATGCGCTGGTCGATGAGCTGGTGCCACAAGCCGGTGACATCGTGCTGCCAAAATCGCGTTACAGCGGCTTCTATAACACCCCGCTCGACAGCATGCTGCGCAGTCGCGGGATCCGTCATCTGATTTTCACCGGCATCGCCACCAATGTCTGTGTGGAATCGACGCTGCGTGACGGCTTCTTTCTGGAGTACTTCGGCGTGGTGCTGGAAGACGCCACCTATCAGGCTGGCCCGCCCTTTGCTCAGCAGGCGGCGCTGTTCAATATTGAAACCTTTTTTGGCTGGGTATCGGATGTCGATACCTTCTGCGAAAGCCTGAATGCCCGCTAACCCACGAAGAGGATGTCGCTATGCCGAAAAGTAGTATTGTGCCGCCAGGCACCACGGCCCCCATCGCCCCATTTGTCCCCGGCACGCTGGCGGATGGCGTGGTCTATGTCTCGGGTACGCTGCCGTTTGATGGTGACAACAACGTGGTCCATGTGGGTGATGCCGCCGCGCAGACCCGTCATGTGCTGGAAACCATTAAAAAGGTGATTGAGACCGCCGGTGGCAACATGGCCGATGTGACGTTTAACTCGATCTTTATCACCGACTGGTCGAATTACGCCGCGGTAAATCAGGTTTATGCCGAATATTTCCCCGGTGAAAAGCCTGCCCGTTTCTGCATTCAGTGCGGGCTGGTCAAGCCTGACGCGCTGATTGAGATCGCCAGCGTGGCGCACATCGGCAAGCCGGAGGTCTGATGCAGCTGGATATTCTGGGTCTGCAGAATCCCGAGGCAACGACGCTGGTGCTCTCTTCCGGTCTGGGTGGCGTGGCGGGTTTCTGGCAGCCGCAGCTGGCGGCGCTGACAGCACGCTATCGGGTCGTGCTCTATGACCAGCGCGGCACCGGTCGCAGCACGGACAGCTTACCGGAAGGCTACAGCATGGCGATGATGGCGGCGGAGCTGGCCGACGCGCTGGCGCAACACGGCATTCTGCGCTTCAGCCTGATCGGTCATGCGCTGGGCGGTCTGGTGGGAATGCAGCTGGCGCTGGATTATCCGGATCGGATCGAACGGATCGTCGTGATCAATGGCTGGCTGACACTGCATCCGCATACCCGCCGCTGCTTCCAGGTGCGGCAGGATCTGCTGCTCAATGTCGGCGTCGAAGCTTTCGTCCGCGCTCAGCCGTTGTTTCTCTATCCTGCTGAATGGATGGCCGATAATCAGACGCGTCTGGAGCAGGAAGATAGCCATCACGTCACGCATTTTCAGGGGATGGAAAATCTGATGCGACGGCTGCATGCCCTGATGAGCGCCGACTTCAGCGCACGGGCTGCCACCATCCCGCAACCGGTGCTGGTGATTGCCAGCCAGGACGATCTGCTGGTGCCGTGGAGCTGTTCAACCGAGCTGGCCGCGGCGCTGCCGAACGCCACTGAAGAGATGATGACCTGGGGCGGCCACGCTATGAGCGTTACTGACCCCGAAAAATTCAATGCCCTGCTGCTGCAGTGGCTGGATCAGACTGATGACGTGCAGCCGTTGCAGCGCGTCGCCGGATAGCCCTTAACGGAGAAGACTATGAGCCTGGATACCCTTACCCCCGCCGTTGAGAAAACGGCGTTTCGTCATGCGATGTCTCGACTGGGCGCTGCGGTCAACATCATCACGACGGAAGGTCCTGCCGGACGCGCAGGCTTTACCGCCTCAGCGGTGTGCAGCGTCACCGATTCGCCGCCCACGCTGCTGGTCTGCCTGAACCGCTCGGCCTCGGTCTATCCGGTGTTCCGCGAAAACATGCAGCTCTGCGTTAATACGCTGGCGGCGGGACACGAAGCGCTCTCCACTCTGTTTGGCGGGAAAACGCCGATGGCCGAGCGTTTTAGTGCCGCTGAGTGGTCGACGGCCGTGACCGGCTCGCCAGTACTGAGCGGCGCGGTTGCCTCCTTTGACTGCCGCATTACGCAGATTGTCAGCGTCGGTACGCATGACACGCTGTTCTGTGAAGTCGTGGGCATAGTGCGAAATGATGATACCCACGGCCTTATGTGGTTTGACCGGGGCTATCATCCCCTGATGCGGCAGGAAGCCTGATAACTCTTCCCTGAAATTTACCGGCATTCATCACGCTCTGGAGTAGACGATGGCACGATCATGGTTTCCGCAATGGCAAAAGAAGTCGGCACTGACTGAAAACGGCATTATCGCCCCGGATGAAACACTGCCGCTGGGGCAGACGCTGGTGCTGGGTTTGCAGCACGCGGTGGCGATGTTTGGCGCAACGGTGCTGATGCCGCTGCTGATGGGGCTGGATCCCAATCTGGCGATTCTGGTCTCGGGTATTGGCACCCTGCTGTTCTTCTTTATAACCGGTGGTCGCGTGCCCAGCTATCTCGGGTCGAGCGCCGCCTTTGTTGGCGTAGTGATTGCGGTGACCGGCTTCAGCGGTCAGGGGCTGAATCAAAACCTCAGCGTGGCGCTGGGCGGCGTTATCGCCTGCGGCATACTCTACACGCTGATTGGGCTGGTGGTCATGAAGTCCGGCACACGCTGGATCGAAAACCTGATGCCGCCGGTAGTGACCGGCGCGGTGGTGATGGCGATCGGGCTGAATCTGGCCCCCATCGCGGTTCATAGCGTCTCCGCCTCTTCATTCGACAGCTGGGTCGCGGTGATGACCGTACTCTGTATCGGTCTTGTGGCGGTGTTTACCCGCGGGATGGTACAGCGTCTGCTGATTCTGGTCGGCCTGATTATGGCCTGGGCGATCTATGCGCTGCTGACTAACGTTCTGGGGCTAGGCAAGCCGGTCGATTTTACGCTGCTGTCACAGGCAGCCTGGTTTGGCCTGCCGCATACCACCACACCGACCTTTGATCTGCAGGCGATGGTGCTGATCGCCCCCGTCGCCATTATCCTGGTGGCGGAAAATCTGGGGCATCTGAAAGCCGTGGCGGGCATGACTGGCCGTAACCTCGACCCTTACATGGGACGCGCCTTTGTGGGCGATGGACTGGCCACAATGCTCTCCGGCTCGATTGGCGGCAGTGGCGTAACCACCTATGCTGAGAACATCGGGGTGATGGCCGTGACTAAGGTCTACTCCACGCTGGCGTTTGTCGCCGCAGCTGTTATCGCCATCCTCGCCGGTTTCTCACCAAAGTTTGGTGCGCTGATCCACACCATTCCGGCCCCGGTGATTGGCGGCGCATCCATTGTGGTGTTTGGGCTGATTGCGGTGGCGGGCGCACGCATCTGGGTGCAGAACCACGTCGATTTAGGTCAGAACAGTAACCTGATTATGGTCGCCACCACGCTGGTGCTCGGCGCAGGGGATTTCGCGCTGAAAATCGGCTCTTTCACGCTTGGCGGGATCGGCACTGCTACCTTTGGCGCGATTATCCTCAATGCCATTCTGCGCCGACGCAGTGCGACACAGCAGGATGAACCGCTGGCGCGACAACAGGGTTAACTACTCCAGCGGTGTAGCAGCAGGCTGCACCGCTTTTTTCCGTTTCAGCCGTAGTTCACTGACGATAACCCCGCAGACAATCAGCGCTCCACCCAGCAACGCCAGCGCAGGCAGTCGCTCACCGGCAATACGCCCTACCACGCCCGCCCAGACCGGTTCCCCGGCATAAATCACCGTTGCGCGGGTTGGCGAAACGCTGCGTTGCGCCCAGTTCATGGTGACCTGAATCAGGGCGCTGGCCGCGCCCAGCCCCAGCGCGCTGAGCAGCAGTGGCGTTGAGATCGCGGGCACCGTTTCGCCATTGGGGATCATCAGCGCAAAAGCACACAGTGACGCCACCGCCAGCTGGATTAGCGTCACGCGGCGTACATCAACCTGACCGGCATAGCGGCTGATTAAGATAATCTCGGCGGCAATCGCCAGGGTACTGAGCAGTGTCGCTATTTCACCGGCGTTCAGGCTGATACGGCCATCCTGCGGCCCCGCCACCAGCAGCAGGCCGGTAAATGCCAGCACAATCCCCAGCCACGACATTAATCCCGGCGGACGGCGTAAAAACAGCCACTGCAGTAGCGGCACCACCGGAACATAAAGCGCAGTAAGAAAGGCGGACTGACTGCTGGAAATAGTCTGCATGCCCCAGGTCTGAAGACCATAACCTCCGGCAATAGACAGGCCAATCAGTGCGCCCGCTTTCACTTCCAGCCAGGTCATGCCGGCCAGATAACGGCGAAAAAAGAGCGCCAGCAGCAGTGCGGCAGTGGCAAAACGCAGGCCGACAAAGAAGAACGGGCCGGCGTGCTGCATCGCACGATGCACCACCAGAAAGGTGCCGCCCCAGATCATGGTGATAAACAGTAATACCAGCTCCTGCCGCGTCAGGCGCAGGGTTAAACCGCGGGGTGTGTCCGACATAATTCACCTGATGATGTGTCCGGACGATATTGTGGGTAGAGCGAGCGGGAAAAGCAACGACGTTAACCGCCGGCCTCAACCGGCGGCAGAGTGGGATTATGCGTCCGCTTTTTTTGGACTACTGCGCCCGCCCTTCTCACCGGCACGCGCGGCGCGCTGCGGATCGTTTTTGAAATTACCGCCGCTGTTTTTGCCCCCTTTACGCCCTGCTTCTGCGGCACGTTCACGGTTCTCAGCAAAATTTCCTGAACCTCCACGATGTGCTGTCATGATTTGCTCCTGTCGCGTAGTGCGATAAATAAGAATGAAATAGCAGAGAGCTGACGGCCAGAAGCCGAATTCAACTCATGGTTAAATAATAGCCAGATTCTGCTTTAACTCGCCCGACAGTCACATTTAGCAACAGAGTAATCACCAGCAATTTGATTAAACAACGAACATTCTGCCAGCTTACAACCGATTAGCTGCAGATTTAATGCCCGACTCATCTACTGCGGACTAACCATCGCCTGCGTAAAACGAAAGCTCTTCTATACTTTTCTGGACGTCAAAACCACCTGGAGAGATTTATGGCCAAAATTCTGGTGCTCTATTACTCGATGTACGGACATATTGAAACGATGGCGAACGCGGTTGCAGAAGGCGCTCGTCGGGTTCCCGGTGCGGAAGTGGATATCCTGCGGGTACCAGAAACGATGGAGGCCGATCGCTTTGCACAGGTGGGCGGTAAAACCAATCAGCAGGCAGCAGAAGCGACGCCTGAGGTATTGCCGCAGTATGACGCGATTATCATCGGCACCCCGACCCGCTTTGGCAACATGTCCGGACAGATGCGCACATTCTGGGACCGCACCGGCGGTCTCTGGGCGTCAGGCGCGCTGTTTGGCAAGGTTGCCAGCGTCTTTACCTCAACCGGCACCGGCGGCGGTCAGGAACAGACCATTACCTCGGTCTGGACCACGCTGGCGCATCACGGCATGGTCATTGTGCCTATCGGCTACGGCACCAAAGAGTTGTTCGATATCTCACAGGTTCGCGGTGGCACGCCTTATGGTGCGACCACGCTGGCGGGTGGCGATGGTTCGCGTCAGCCGACAGAAGCGGAACTGAATATTGCCCGTTTCCAGGGTGAACATGTTGCCGGACTGACAGTGAAACTGCAGGACTGATTTAAACAAAGGAGAAAAATATGTCTACTGAACAATCGAAAGCACACCACGTTGGCGAATGGGCCAGTCTGCGTCATACCTCCCCTGAAATTGCCGAGGCCATTTTCGAAGTGGCCAATTACGATGAAAGACTGGCAGAAGAGATCTGGCGTCAGCAAGGCAGCGATGACGTGCTGATCCGTGCCTTCGAAAAAACCGATAAAGATCTCCTGACCTGGGATGACAAGCCCGTAGAACGTAAGAACGTCTGATTCAGGGGCGGGACCTTCCCGCCCTCATTTTTAGCTCACCAAGGAGTACGCTATGTCTTCCTATCAAAGCATTAATCCCGCCAATAACCAGTTGCTGAAAAGCTGGCCGTCGCATGATGAGGCCGCTGTCAGCCATGCCCTGGACGTCGCCGATCGCCTGTTCCATTCGTCATGGAGCAAAGGTGAAATCCAGCCACGTCTGCAGGTACTGAAAAAACTGGCTGACCTGATTGATAGCCGTGCGGAAGAACTGGCCACCATCGCCAGTAAAGAGATGGGGAAACTGATTGGTCAGAGCCGTGGCGAAGTGAAAATCTGTTCGCAGATTGCCCGCTACTACGCAGAGAATGCGGAACGTATTCTGCAGCCGCAGTCCTATCCCAGCGAACTGGGTGAAGCCTGGGTTGAGTATCACCCGATTGGTGTGTTAGTTGCTGTCGAGCCGTGGAACTTCCCTTACTACCAGCTGATGCGCGTGCTGGCCCCTAACCTGGCGCTGGGTAACCCGGTGCTGGCAAAACATGCCAATATCGTGCCGCACTGTGCCGATGTCTTTGAAAAGCTGGTGCGTGAAGCGGGTGCACCTGAAGGGGCCTGGACTAACCTGTTCATCTCCACCGATCAGGTTGCCGATCTGATTGCTGATGACCGGGTTCAGGGTGTTGCTCTGACCGGTTCCGAGCGCGCGGGCAGTGCGGTGGCTGAGCAGGCCGGTAAGCATCTGAAAAAATCGACGCTGGAACTGGGCGGCAATGATGTGTTTGTTGTGCTGGACGATGCCGATCTCGACGAAGCCGTCCGTCAGGGTGTGCAGGCGCGTCTCAGCAACTGCGGCCAGGTCTGTACCGCCGCAAAACGTTTCATTCTGCATGAGAAGATTGCCGATCGCTTTATCAGCCAGTTCAGTGCCGCACTGAGTTCCGCCACGCTGGGCGATCCGCTGGATGAGAAAACCACGCTTGGCCCGCTCTCTTCCGCTGACGCGCGCGACCGTCTGGTAAAACAGGTAGACGAAGCCGTCGCCAATGGCGCAAAACTGGTGACGGGTGGCAAAGCCGTTGAAGGTACAGGTTGCTTCTATCAGCCCACCATTCTGACTGGCATTACCCCGGATAATCCTGCCTATTATCAGGAGTTCTTCGGCCCGGTGGCGCAGGTTTATGTTGTGGGTGACGATCAGGCGGCTGTAGCGCTGGCGAACGACTCCCACTATGGACTGGGTGGGTCGGTCTGGACCCGTGACATTGCACGGGGTCGGAAACTGGCTTCCGCCATTGAAACGGGCATGGTGTTTATCAACTCTCAGAGCGATACCTCTGCTGAGCTGCCGTTTGGTGGTGTGAAACGTTCAGGCTATGGTCGTGAGCTTTCTGATCTGGGCATCAAAGAGTTTGCTAACCAGAAACTGGTGGTCGTGGCGGGTTAATCGTTCTGCAGCCATAAAAAAACCCCGTCGCGACGGGGTTTTTTATTATCGGCCGTAAAGCGCAATTACTGTGTGGCCACAGCCGCTGACGTTGAATTGTCATCTTTCGTGGTTGCAGGCGCTTTTGCAGCGTCAGCTTTGTCAGTCGTGGCTTTATTATCACTGGCTGATTCTGCTGCATTGTCGGCTTTCGATTTCTCAGCAGCGGCTTTTTCTTCTGCTGCTTTGTCAGCTTTTGCCTTTTCAGCTGCGGCTTTTTCAGCTGCAGCTTTATCCGCTTTTGCCTTTTCTGCTTTTGCCTTTTCTGCGGCAGCTTTATCGGCTGCGGCTTTATCCGCTTTCGCTTTTTCAGCAGCGGCTTTGTCCGCATCTGACTTATCAGCGGCAGCTTTATCTGCGTCAGATTTCTCTTTGGCTGCGGTTGCTTTGTCCGCTTCAGCTTTATTGGCTGCAGCATCCTGCGTCGCAGCGGCTTTCGCACTGTCATCGTCAGCCTGAGCTGCCGGTTGTGGTGCCGCAGCAGGCTGCATCGGTGTACCCTGCAGTGCAGCATTCAGCACCTGAGAGAACTGATCCCAGCTGCAATAGCCATTCGCATCGGCTTCACAACCCGCCAGCTGCAGCGTCACGCGCTTCGGTGGGTTCTTCAGGCTCAGTACATCCGCATTGCGTAGCTGATCGGCGGTCTGATAGACATACTCCACCTTGAGCAGGTCTTTATCGTTTTTTGCATCATGCCAGCGTTCGAAAACAACCTGACCGCCAATTGGCGTTTTTTCCCAGGTGTCAGGCAGCTCATAAGGCTTGACCTGCAGCGCGCTCAGCAGTGAAGCGATGTTCGAGTCATGGCCGACCATCAGCGTGATTTTCGGCGCGTTGGCTTTGTCCTGATCCACTAACTGACTGCGGATGTAATCCACCAGCGGTGCTGCCACTTCACGGGAAACGTCCGGGCTGGTGAACAGCGCATCCTGATAACCATTTTTAATCGCTGACAGCTCTTTCCACTGTTCCGGCGTTTTGATCTGGCCCCAGGCAACCTGGTCCAGCGGGAAACCTTCGTAATATTGCAGCGTGAACGCATCCATCAGCGAATTACCCACTTTCAGCGGACCGCTGACACCAGGCTCTTTACCGTTTTCAGCGCTGAAGGTGTTCTGACCACTGCTAAGGTCGCACCGCTTTTTATTGTTACAGGCAGGAGAAGCTTTGTAGTCGACAATCTTTTCCAGCCGCTGGAAGGCAGGCTTCAGTGACAGTTTTTCATTGGCAGCGGCCATGGCGGCCAGCGCTTTTTTATTGAAGGCTTCGCTGTCATCAGTGATGACCGGATTGAAGACAGGATCCATGGAACCCATTTCATCCTGATGCGTGACGGCAACGTCACAGCCTGGGAAGGCGCCATTGACAAAGAACTGCGCGGTAGCGACAGTGCGCTGCAGGCTGTTCGCATAAACAAAGACATTATTGCTGTCAGGACAGCTACCGTTCTTCACCAGGCCCTGCTGTGCCAGCCACTGACGGGTGTAGTTACCCATGTAGACTTCCAGCACACCACCTTTCGTAGTCAGCTGTCCGCCGGGAACATCCCACTGCGGCCAGCTCTTTTTGGTCGACTGCTCCAGCACGCTGCCATTATCGGCCAGCGGCGCGCGCAGATTGTGACGGCTTAACATCAGCACCTGTTGCAGCTGCATATCGCCATCAGCAGCAAATGCTACCGTTCCGACCGGCAATGCAGCGAGCACTGACAATGCGCAAAGACTCAGTTTCTTGATCATTGTGCCTATTCCATTCATTCAGTAAAGAAACACTCTGGCTATCAACCGATTAGCTCGCCTCAGAGCGATGTATTTAACAGTGTAACTCAGCTCGCCTCAGAAAAGCGCCAGATGTTTGCAAAAACAGTGAGTGGACTATAGCAGAGATGCACCGGGCAGATGAATGCGCTGCCGCGCGTCACCGGAAGAGGCGTGCTTTTTTCGGACTGGAGGAAAAATCGGAATGGCAGAAACGAAACACGCCAGCACTATGTACTGGCCTGTAGAATGTGGCGGAGGAGGAGAGATTCGAACTCTCGGATGGTTTCCCATCGGCGGTTTTCAAGACCGCTGCCTTAAGCCGCTCGGCCACCCCTCCGTTTTGAAACTGTACTGCTTCGGTAAACTTACTGATTTACCGCTTTATTGCCCGTGGCAGATAAAGTGGCGGAGGAGGAGAGATTCGAACTCTCGGATGGTTTCCCATCGGCGGTTTTCAAGACCGCTGCCTTAAGCCGCTCGGCCACCCCTCCGCAATGACGCGCACTATAAACATCCCGTTTAGCGATGTAAAGCATCTATCTGTCTATTCGCCTGAAAAACAGCCAGATTGCGATTTTTCGCTGTGAAAATCGCCACTCTGCTCAAACAATTAGCAGAATAGCGCGTAAAGAAGGGTAAAACGCCTTTTCCCTCTTTAATGGCCTGCGTATTCTCGGCACATATTTAGTGTTCTGCTGATTAGTGTTCTGCTTAAAGGAGCGCAACATGGAAAGAATTGTCACCTCATCGCAGTCCTCACTGCTGTCTACGCACAGAGTTCTGCGTAATACCTATTTTCTGCTGGGACTGACCCTGGCCTTTTCCGCGGTGACGGCGACAGCCAGCACTCTGCTGGCCCTGCCTGCACCGGGTCTGATCCTGATGCTGGTCGGCTTTTATGGCTTAATGTTTTTAACCTACCGTCTGGCGAACAGCCCGATGGGTATTCTGGCCGCGTTTGCGTTTACCGGCTTCCTGGGATATTGCCTGGGTCCTATCCTGAGTTCATTCCTGACCGCAGGCATGGGCGACGTGATAGCGCTGGCACTGGGCGGTACGGCGCTGGTGTTCTTCTGCTGTTCTGCTTACGTGCTGACGACCCGTCGTGATATGTCCTTCCTGGGCGGCATGATGATGGCTGGCTTTGTGGTGCTGCTGGTCGCGGTGGTTGCGAATATCTTCCTGCAACTGCCTGCGCTGCATCTGGCTATCAGCGCCCTGTTCATCCTGTTCTCAGCCGGTGCCATTTTGTGGGAAACCAGCAACATCATTCATGGTGGCGAAACCAACTACATCCGCGCAACGGTCAGCCTCTATGTTTCGCTCTATAACATCTTCGTCAGCCTGCTGAGCCTGCTGGGTTTTGCCCGCAGCAACTAACCGGCAGTGACAGTCAGCCTGTGAAACCCCGCTTCGGCGGGGTTTTTGCTTTTACTGCCCGCCAGGTTTGCTAAACTGCGCCGTCATTTACAGAGAGGACATCACGTGAATTTTAACGGTAACGAAATCGCCGTCGATGCCGAAGGCTATCTGAAGAGTATCGACGACTGGAGTGAGGCGCTGGCGGCGCACATCGCGGAACAGGAAGGGCTTACCATGACTGAAGCACACTGGGAAGTGGTCCATTTCGTGCGCGCCTTTTATCTGGAATTTAACACCTCACCCGCCGTGCGAATGCTGGTCAAGGCAATGGCACAGAAGTATGGGGAAGAGAAAGGTAACAGCCGCTACCTGTTTCGCCTCTTCCCGGAAGGACCCGCTAAACAGGCGACGAAAATCGCCGGTCTGCCTAAACCGGCGAAATGCCTGTAATTAACCAGTTTTAAAATCGCGGGGCGGTTCTGCGGGCTGATGCGGCTCCACCAGCACCTTATCCACGCGCGCACTGCGGGGTCCGCCCGCTTTAAGCCAGGCAATCAGCGCTTCAACCTGATCCGACTCGCCGCATGCCAGCACCTCGACGCTGCCGTCATCCAGATTTCGCGCGTAACCCAGTACGCCCAGGGTTCTGGCTTCAGCCTGTGTACTATAGCGAAACCCAACGCCCTGGACGCGGCCATGAACCCATGCTTTAAAACAGGCTTCTGACATTCTTATCTCCCGCTGCTGTTCGTTGCAATTTCCCGTTATCCACCGGACAATGGCGGCTCATTTTTTCAGGTAAGCATAGCAAACTATGACAGTCAGATTGATTCTCGCAAAGGGACGTGAAAAGTCCCTGCTCCGTCGCCATCCATGGGTCTTTTCAGGTGCCGTTGCACGTCTGGAAGGTAAAGCGCAACTGGGTGAAACCATTGACGTGTGTGATAGCAACGGTAAATGGCTGGCACGTGCCGCTTATTCACCCGAGTCGCAGATCCGCGCCCGCGTCTGGAGCTGGCAGGCCGATGAATCCATCGATATCGCCTTCTTTGTGCGCCGTTTTGAACAGGCGCAGCAGTGGCGCAAATGGCTGGCGGCCCGCGATGGTCTGGATAGCTATCGCCTGATCGCCGGTGAATCAGATGGTTTACCGGGCGTTACCATCGATCGCTTTGGCAACTTTTTAGTGCTTCAGCTGCTCTCGGCAGGCGCGGAATATCAGCGTGCGGCGATCATCACTGCCCTGCAAAAGTGCTTCCCTGGCTGTTCCATCTATGACCGCTCTGACGTCGCTGTGCGTAAGAAAGAGGGGCTGGAGCTGACGCAGGGCACCGTCACCGGTGAACTGCCCCCACCGCTGCTGCCGATTACTGAGCATGGCATGAAGCTGCTGGTTGATATTCAGGGCGGCCACAAAACCGGCTATTACCTCGATCAGCGTGACAGCCGTCTTGCCACGCGTCGTTACGCGCAGGATGCCCGCGTGCTTAACTGCTTCTCTTATACTGGCGGCTTCGCGGTTTCTGCACTGATGGGCGGCTGTAAAGAAGTGATCAGCGTGGATACCTCACAGGAGGCGCTGGACGTTGCCCGTCAGAACGTGGAACTGAATGAGCTGGCTCTCTCTCGCGCGCGCTTTGAGCGTGATGATGTATTCAAACTGCTGCGCCGTTATCGTGACAGCGGGGAGAAATTTGATCTGATCATCATGGATCCGCCTAAGTTTGTCGAAAACAAAAGCCAGTTGATGGGTGCCTGCCGCGGCTATAAAGACATTAATATGCTCGCCATTCAGCTACTGAACCCGGGCGGCGTGCTGCTGACGTTCTCCTGTTCCGGTCTGATGGCCACCGATCTGTTCCAGAAGATCATCGCCGATGCGGCGCTGGATGCGGACCGCGAAGTGCAATTTATTGAGCAGTTCCGGCAGGCAGCGGATCATCCGGTCATCGCCAGCTATCCGGAAGGTCTCTATCTGAAAGGTTTCGCCTGCCGCCTGATGTGACTTGAAAAAACAGCGCCTGCCCCCATATCGGAAAGAGAGCTTTTTTTCGGAGGTCACTATGATTGCCAGTAAATTTGGTATTGGTCAGCAGGTTCGTCATCGTTTGTCCGGCGTTCTGGGCGTTATTGTTGATGTCGATCCTGAATACTCGCTTGATGAGCCTAAAATTGAAGATGTTGGCGCGGAAGAAAGGATGCGCACTGCGCCCTGGTATCATGTGGTGATGGAAGATGAGGAAGGCGATCAGGTTCATACCTATGTTGCCGAAATTCAGCTTTCCGGTGAAACCAGCATTGAGCATCCTGAGCAGCCTTCAATGGATGAGCTGGCGGCGTCAGTACGTCAGCAATTACAGGCACCTCATCTGCGGCATTAATCTGTGGCGGCACGCTCTGCCGCCACGCTAATTTTTAACGCGTTATCCCCAGGCGCGGAATTTCAATCTTCGGGCAGCGATCCATAATCACCGTCATACCCGCATCCTGTGCCAGTACCGCCGCCTGCTCATTAATCACACCCAGTTGCAGCCATAATGTTTTTGCACCTGCTGCAATGGCTTCCTGCGCCACGCCCCATGCGGCTTCTGAATTGCGGAAGACATCTACCATATCAATCTCGCCCGGTACATCCGCCAGGCTGCCATAAGCCTGCTGCCCCAGCAGAGTTTTACCGGCCAGTTTCGGGCTGACCGGGATCACGTCATAGCCCTGATCGAGCAGATATTTCATCACACCATAACTGGGACGGTCGGGACGATCGCTTGCCCCTACTAAGGCGATACGTTGGGTACGCGTCAGCACATCGCGAATTGTCTGGTCGTTCATCTTTATCTCCTTTCAGGTCAGTGTTGAGTGTAGTTTGGCGGATGCTTTAATCGTTAAGTCCCTGACGAAATTAATTGAACCCGCGCACGAATAAATATGTTTAAATGTAAATTAACTGCCATAATGTAAGAATTTGCTACACGCCATCTTTTACGTCACCACTTACCGGAGTTGAAATGAAGCTGTCGCTGGCCTTAACGGGGTTACTTACACTCCTTGTTTCGGCATCCTGTTCTGCCATCACATTAAAGCTCGATCCCCAAATCGATCTGCTGGTGCTGGATGGTCGAAAAATTTCAGGCTCGCTCCTCAAAGGAGCAGACAGCTTAGAGCTGGATCGCGGTCAGCATCAATTTCTGTTTCGGGTTGAGCAGCAGCGCAAAGGGCAGAAAGAGAGTGTGATCGCTTATCAGTCTGCACCGATGATCGTTACCTTTACTGCCGTGGCCAAAACCATCACCATCCGGTTACCGGCGCTGGAGACAAAACGTGAGCGCTATCATTTTGACCGCAGTCTGAATTTTCAGCTGGTGGATGAGAAAGGCAATGAGATCACCAGCGTGCGTGACCACCTGCCAGCCACCGCGACAGCTGATATGGAAAAAGCGATGCTGAATTACAATCGCACCCATCAGATTGCCTCTGTACCAAGGTTTGCAAACTCCGCTTCTGCTGCGCCCTCTTCTTCCCGCCTCACCGCCGATCTGGACTGGACAACCCAGGCTGAACTGCCCTCGCTGAATCGCTGGTTTCACCGCTTCGACGAAGCCACGCGTCAGCAATTTCTGACGCTGGTCAAAATGCTGCGTACAAGTTGATAGCGTTGAAGGGCCGGAGGTAAACTCGTGCTTTCTCTTCTTGCGCATGAGCCTTATCAGGACGCTTTTATGGAACAGACCTTTCGTACCCTTGGCACCACAAAACATATTGCGCTGGTCGCCCATGACCACTGCAAAGCCGCCCTGCTTGAATGGGTTAAACAAAACCAGCCCGCACTTGATCCACACATCCTCTATGCGACCGGCACCACCGGAAATCTGATCAATCGTCATACCGGTCTGAATGTGACAGCTATGCTGAGCGGCCCGATGGGCGGCGATCAACAGGTAGGCGCGCTGATATCGGAAGGGAAAATTGATGCGCTGATTTTTTTCTGGGATCCGCTCAACGCCGTGCCGCACGATCCGGATGTGAAAGCCCTGCTGCGTCTGGCGACCGTCTGGAATATACCGGTCGCCACGAACCGCTCCACAGCGGATTTTATTATTCAGTCACCCCTGTTTGCGCAAAACGTTGAGATTATGATCCCCGACTATCAGCGCTATCTGGCCGATCGTCTGAAATAACTCAGGCTTTACGCAGCACGGGAACGCCCAGTTCGCGGAAGTGATCGACAAACGGTGACGGCGCGGCCTTGTCAAACATCAGAAAGACCTTCTGGCGCGCGCGCGTCAGCGCCACATAGGCCAGACGGCGTTCTTCGGCATCCGGAAACGCTTCGGGCTGCGGTAACAGGCCCTGTTCGATAATCGACTCACGTCCCTCCGCCGGGAAACCCTCTTTGCCCTGCTGCAATCCCAGCAGAATAACATAATCCGCCTGCTGACCTTTGCTGGCATGGATTGTCATAAATTCCAGACTAAGTTTCGGCCAGCGGGTTCTGGCTTTATCGAGCAGCTCCGGTCGCAGATAGTGATAGCGCGCCAGTAGCAGAATGCGTTCTTCAGGCTTCGCATAACCGCTGAGTTTATTCAGCAGGGCTTCCAGCTGATCCTCCGCCAGCAGCGAAATCGACTTTTTATTGCCTTTGGTGACACTGTTCAGCGGTTTTGCCAGCTGCTGCGGATTCTGCTGGATAAACCGGTTCGCAATGTCACCGATGCGATCGTTAAAGCGATAGGTGGTGTCCAGCACGCACCGATCGCCCTCACCGAAGTAGTGATGAAATGCGGTGGTCAGCGTCATCTCTGCGCCGCTGAAGCGGTAGATAGCCTGCCAGTCATCGCCGACAGCAAACAGCGCGGTGCGCTTATTCTGCTGGCGTAGTGCGCTGAGCAATGCGGCACGCTGAGGCGAGGTATCCTGGAATTCATCCACCAGAATGTGTTTCCACGGACTGATAAACCGTCCTTTTTCCAGAATCGCAATGGCCTGGTGAATGAGGCCCGAGAAATCGACCGCGCCCTCTTCTTTCAGCGCGCTTTTCCACGCTTTCAGCAGGGGTGCCATCAGTTTGATGCGTTTACTAAAGCGCTCCCGGATCTCTTCCGGCACATCCGCGATCATGGCCGCCTGTGCGCCGCCATGCATGCGCATCAGGCCGAGCCAGCGCTCAAGTCGGGACGCCAGCCGGTTTGCCAGCCTGTCGTCCTCCCAGAACGGCCCTTCCGGTAACTCCCATTCCAGTTCGTCACGGAGCCACTGACGCCAGCCATTTGCCATCGCCTTTTTATCATGGCACTGCTGCCGCCACTCCCTGAGTAGCAGTGTGCGACGCGCATCGGCATCGCTCTCCAGCTTGCTGATAACCGGCTGCTTATTGCTGCCTTCACGAATAATATGCAGAGCCAGAGAATGGAAAGTCTTTGCCTGGATGTCACCCGCAGAGAGCCGGGACTGAATACGTGCGTTCATCTCTTCAGCAGCCTGGCGGCCAAATGCCAGCAGCAGGATTTGATCGGCGCTGGCCAGCCTGCGCTCCATCAACCAACCTGCACGGGCCACCAGCACCGAGGTTTTACCGCTGCCCGCACCGGCCAGTACCAGCAGAGAATCCTCGCCATTAACCACGGCCTCACACTGCGATTGATTGAGTGGCGTGCTCTCGACGCTGGCGAAGAACGACTGATAGCGGGTTAGCATGGCAGCAGTCCAGTCGCGGTTTCGCTGCCGCAGGGCCGACTCACCCTGATCCAGCCAGTGCTGGCAAAATGCCAGGTTATTACGGCAGTCAGGAAAATCGTTTAAGCGGAGGAGCGGCATCGGTAACGCGTCGAACTGTTTGAGAATTTTTGTTTTCAGCGCCTGCAGCTCGTGGCGATTCAGCCAGCGATCCTGCGCGCTAAACGTCTCAATTTCGTCGCGCAGTGACTGGAGCACCTCGCGGCACACCGCGCTCATCTCCAGACTCCAGTTCTGCCAGGCCTGCATCAGATAGTGGTGAAAGCGCTGCGTCTCCTGCCATTCCGTTCCGTGCAGCCGGACCACTTTTTCATCGGCCAGCAAAAATTCCAGCTCGCCCCATACCAGCCCGCGCTTGCAGGCAATATCCAGTAACTGGTTAAAGGGGATCAGATACTCATGCTTATCGCCACTGACTTCGACACCCGCTGTCAGCAGACGAACACGGTTATAAGGATGCTGGGCAAGCCGTTTGCCCATTGAGGTTGCTTTCAGTTCCACGCCGACACCAACGTCAGATAACAGGATTAGGGGGAGTTTACCTGTCAGACCCTTGGCGCTCCAGCCTTAAAACAGGCTAAACTTGGCGTCACATCTTGCGGAATGCAAAAGGAAAAGAAGATCATGCGCACCGTTTTAAATATTCTTAATTTTGTCCTGGGCGGCTTTTTCACCACCCTGAGCTGGCTGTTTGCCACCTTAATCAGCATCGTGCTGGTTTTTACCCTTCCGCTGACCCGCTCCTGCTGGGAAATTACCAAACTCTCGCTGCTGCCATTTGGCAACGAGGCGGTACATGTTGATGTGCTGCGCCCTGAAAGTAAGAGCCATATTATGAACACCGGCGGGACCTTCCTGAATATCTTCTGGCTGATTTTCTTCGGCTGGTGGCTCTGCCTTTCGCATATCTCCGTCGGCATTGTGCAGTGCATCAGTATCATCGGTATTCCGGTGGGGATTGCGAACTTTAAGATCGCCGCTATTGCGCTCTGGCCGGTTGGACGCCGGGTGGTGTCAGTGGAAGAAGCGCGTGCTGCGCGCGAAGCCAATGCCCGCCGCTATTAATATGATGTCCGATGCAGTGCCTGGCTGGCGAAAATATCTGTTTAACAGTACGTGGCGCTATCTGTTGCGGATCCTGTTTGCGCTGAGTGGTTGCGCTGCCATTCCCTGGTGGCTGCATCAGATTGAGTGGACGATTCCCTTAACGCTGGGGGTGGTCGCGGCTGCGCTGGCCGATCTTGATGATCGCCTGGCCGGTCGCCTGAAGAACCTGCTGATTACCCTGCTCTGCTTCTGCATCGCCTCGGTTTCCGTAGAGCTGCTGTTTCCCTGGCCCTTCGCCTTTATGGTCGGACTGGCGATTTCGACCTGGGGCTTTATTCTGCTGGGTGCCCTGGGACAGCGCTACGCCACTATCGCTTTTGGTGCGCTGCTGATTGCGGTCTATACCATGCTCGGCATCGGGCTGTTCAGCCAGTGGTACATGCAGCCGATTCTGCTGCTGGTCGGCGCGCTCTGGTATAACCTGCTGACCCTGCTGGGTCATCTGATGTTCCCGGTCAGGCCGGTCCAGGAACAGCTGGCGGGAAGCTTTTCACAACTGGCGCGCTACCTTGATGCCAAGGCGAATCTGTTCGATCCCGATGCAGGCGAGCAGGATGATGCGGCGTTTATCGATGCAGCGATGGTGAACAGCCAGTTAGTGGCGCAGCTCAATCTGACCAAAACCACGCTGCAGAGCCGTCTGCGCGGCGATCGCGGATCGCGCGGCACCCGTCGCAGTCTGCACTACTACTTTGTGGCGCAGGATATTCATGAACGCGCCAGCTCTTCTCATCTGCAATATCACCTGCTGCGCGGCGACTGGCGCTATAACGAAATTCTGTTTCGCTTTCAGCGGCTGCTGAATATGCAGGCGCAAGCCTGTCGCCAGCTGGCACACTGCATCCTGATGCGTGAAAGATGGGTGCATGACAGCCGCTTTGAGCGCACGTTTGAACGCTTGCAGAAAGCGATTGAACGGCTTGAGCAGCACGAGCCAGAGGCTCCGCATACCCGCGCGCTGTTCTGGCTGCTGCGTAACCTGCGTGCCATTGACGCACAGCTTGCCTCCATTGAATCAGAGCAGACGCTGGCCGGTGAAGATCCGCAGCACAGTGACAATCTGTTGTCACGTGAAGGGTTGAGTGGCTGGAGTGATATCCGGCTACGCTTCAGCCGTCATCTCTCTCCCGCGTCGGCGCTGTTCCGGCATGCGGTTCGGATGTCAGTGGTACTCTGTATTGGATACGGCTTCATTCAGATAACCGGACTGGAGCGGGGATACTGGATTTTGCTGACCAGTCTGTTTGTCTGCCAGCCAAACTATAACGCCACGCAGCGACGTCTAGCCTTGCGCATCGGCGGAACGCTGGCGGGAATTGCGATTGGTTTACCCGTTTTATGGCTGGTACCCTCCATTGAAGGGCAGTTAATCCTGATTGTGATTACTGGCGTGCTGTTCTTCGCTTTCAGGCAGGTGCAGTATGCGCAGGCTACGCTGTTTATCACTCTGCTGGTGCTGCTTTGCTTCAACCTGTTAGGTGATGGGTTTGACGTCGCCCTGCCCCGTGTCGTGGATACCTTACTCGGATGTGGTCTGGCCTGGCTGGCTGTCGCCTTTATCTGGCCTGACTGGCGCTTTCGTCAACTGCCCGCGGTGGCAGAGCGAACCCTGAAAGCGAACTGTCGCTATCTGGATGCGATCATGGAGCAATATCACCAGGGTAAAGATAACCGGCTTGCCTATCGTATCGCCCGCCGTGATGCGCATAATGCGGATGCTGAACTGGCGTCTGTCGTCTCAAATATGAGCAGTGAAAGTCGTACCAGCCAGAAGCTGCGTGATTCAGCTTTTCAGTTGCTCTGCTCCAATCACTCATTTCTGAGCTACATTTCCGCGCTGGGCGCTCACCGCGATAAAATTACTGCGCCAGACCTGCTCGCCTTACTGGATGATACGGTCTGCTATGTCGAGGATGTACTTCAGACAGACGTGGTCAGCGATGAACATGTTGAAGCGATGCGCCAGCAACTGGCACAGCGAATCAGCCAGCTGGCTGCAGATGCAGATACGCGTGCGCCGCTGGTGCTCCAGCAACTCGGTCTGCTGGTGGCATTAATGCCCGATGTGGCTCGCCTGCGCCGCACGCTCATTACTGACTAGCTTTCACTGCTTCTGAGGTTCGGGTTGGATAAAAGCGTGCGCTGGAACCATGCATTCAGCTCTGCCCGGGTTGCCTGTGGCAGCGCAGCCGCATGGTGGCCCGTAATAGCCCCCTGCAGCGCCAGTAATGTCTGAAACCCCACGTGCTGGTTGATCGCTTTTAGCTTCAGCCAGCACTGCTTGGCCCCTATCTGATAGAGATGATTGACGCTCATTACGCCCGCCTCAAAGAGCATCATCTCCATGCGTACACTGAGATTAGGCAAATCTTTCAGCCGCGGTGACGCTTGCCTGTCCTGCAACTCCAGCTGGGCGGTCTCTAAAGAGGCAGCAGAGAGCGCCAGCAGATGGGCAGAATCGCGCCATAACGCCTCATCAACCCGAAAATAATTGAGGCAGACCAGTTTTCCCCTCTTGCGAAAAATCAAGGGTTGCAGCGGGCGATCGGTAATGTATTCGCGCAACGGTTCACTGGCCCGCAGATAGAGTTCATCTTTATTAATTAAGGCAAAAACCACACTTTCGACAGCCAGAGCATACCCCCCAAACTGGGTGCGGGACTCTATGGGTCCCAATGGGGCCAGACGCGCTCTGGAGCGCTCTACGACCGGATTCACCTTTTTCATTGCACCACCTCCATGTCAGAAATATTTCTTAAATTGCCTTGGGTATCAGGCAATTAGAAGATAGAAAAAAGTGTCAGCCGGTTCAATGAATAAATAACGCTTCAACTAATCTTGTCGCGTTTTTGCGAGGCGTTTTCAGAAATTTGGGTTGATCTTTATCCAGGATGACAGTACTGTATATTCATACAGTCAACTGCTGGTGATTAACTTATGCGAACACAACATCCTGATAATACACGCTATGCTCATCATTACGCGTCCTCTTCCGTTCCGGCCTCTCAGGGCGGTGGAATTACCGAGTTACGCTGCAGCGAGCAGCCCGGTATGATGCAGATGCTGCTGTTGCCATTATTACAGCAGCTGAGTCAGCAATCACGCTGGCAGTTGTGGTTAACACCGGCACATAAACTGAATCGCACCTGGATGCAGGAGTCGGGATTACCGCTGGATAAAAGTATGCATATCGCCGATTCTGAACGTCTTAATGCGGTGGAAGCGATGGTCAAGGCATTACGTACCGGAAATTACAGTGTCGTTCTGGCATGGATTCCTTATGACCTTGACGAAGATGAGCGCCGTCAACTTGAAAATGCGGCGGCAGAAGGTGAAGCGCTGGGTTTGATTTTGCGGGCAAGCGGGACATCGGAAGCGCCTCTCAGACCGCAAAGTGCCATAAAAATTCAGTCGGATTTGTTTCATTAAGTAAAAATCAGAAGTTTCCCAAGCTATTTTTCTTATCTGTCGTCGCTAAACCACTGATTCTGTTAGTTCGAGCTGTGACAATGGTTTAGCAGGTTTTTAAGGCTTTTTGCCGCGACAATACTACCAGGCTAATTGTTAGAAATTGTGTATAAATCGCTGTTTTTTTACAGAAGCGCCTCACATCATACTTGTAAGTTTCCAATCTCGTTGTAGACTTTATCTCGCCAGGGTGCTCAATAACCTCCGTTTTTTGCGGTAGAGTCATAAGCGAGCGTTTTGACCCGGCGAAGGATTTAAACCAAGAGCAACCTTTTTGCTCATTGCCTATTTGGATGATAACGAGGCGCAAAATGAAAAAGACAGCTATCGCAATTGCAGTGGCACTGGCTGGCTTCGCTACCGTAGCGCAGGCCGCTCCGAAAGATGACACCTGGTACACCGGTGCTAAACTGGGCTGGTCTCAGTATCACGACACTGGTTACTACGGTAACGGTTACGAGAACAACAACGGTCCAACTCATGAAAGCCAGCTGGGCGCAGGTGCGTTCGTTGGTTATCAGGCAAACCCATACCTGGGCTTCGAGCTGGGCTATGACTGGCTGGGCCGCATGCCTAACAAAGGCACTGTGACTAACGGCGCATTCAAAGCACAAGGCGTTCAGCTGGCTGCTAAACTGAGCTACCCAATCTATGACGATCTGGACGTGTACACTCGTCTGGGCGGCATGGTATGGCGTGCAGATGCAACGCAGACTAACCCAACTACTGGCCGCATCAGCGACCACGACACCGGCGTATCTCCGCTGGCTGCAGTTGGTGTTGAATATGCACTGACCAAAAACTGGGCTACCCGTCTGGATTACCAGTGGGTTAACAACATCGGTGATGCACAGACCGTTGGTACCCGTCCAGACAATGGCATGCTGAGCGTAGGCGTTTCATACCGCTTCGGTCAGGATGACGTCGCTGCTCCAGCTCCAGCTCCGGCTCCAGCACCAGCTCCAGTTGTTGAAACCAAGCGTTTCACTCTGAAGTCTGACGTTCTGTTCACCTTCAACAAATCTACCCTGAAGCCAGAAGGCCAGCAGGCTCTGGATCAGCTGTACAGCCAGCTGAGCTCAATGGATCCTAAAGATGGCTCCGTTGTCGTACTGGGCTTCACCGATCGCATCGGTTCAGAGCAGTATAACCAGAAACTGTCTGAGAAACGTGCTCAGTCAGTCGTAGACTACCTGGTATCTAAAGGTATCCCTTCTAACAAGATCTCTGCACGTGGCATGGGTAAATCTAACCCAGTTACCGGCAACACCTGTGACAGCGTGAAAGGCCGTAACGCCCTGATCGACTGCCTGTCTCCGGACCGTCGTGTAGAAATCGATGTTAAAGGCATCAAAGACGTTGTAACTCAGCCACAGGCTTAAGTTCTCACGTCATAAAAACCCCGCTAAGGCGGGGTTTTTTTATGCCGGTAATCTAACGGTGACCGCACACATTCTGAAATCTCCTGCCTGCTTACTCGCTTTCTGAACCCGATTTACCCAGAATCGCCTGCAAATCCTGCTTCAGACTCGACATCTGAGTAGCATATTTCTCTTTGCGCTCCGCATCTTCTATCAGCTGAACAATCGTTTCTGAAAGCGTGCAGCCGCGCCGCTGAGCCAGGCCTGCCAGCCGCTGCCAGACCAGATACTCCAGGTCTATCGATTTTTTTCGGGTATGCTGATGTTCGGCGTTGAAATGGCGTTTCCGCCGTGCGCGGATGGTCTGTTTCAGTCGGTTATCAAGTTCGGCATGGATATGTTCTGCAATCCACTCGTTCACTGTCACCGGATTATTTTCCATCGCCAGCAGTTTATCCACTGCCGCCTGTGCCGCGCTTAATTCAAGGTGACGCGTGATCAGTTCACCTTCCCGATGTTTTTTCACCAGGTATTTCCACTTCCATCCACATTCAAGATTTTCGAGTTGCTGGTATTTCATCGGAATCTCATCGTGATCACGTAACGGGCTAAGAATAACAGCTTTTTTCCCGGATGCAGCAACGAAAAACATGCTGCCATCATCACATCTTCAACAGGAAGTCTGCAGTGCTTAACAAGGGTGAATCCTGTATAATCTCGCTTTTATTAAAACAGACAAATGCGATTATTTTGACCAGCACTCAACTTACGTGGCAGACCTTACAGCCGGATAGCGCGCAATACCAATCCGTTTTCTCCCGAATTGCAGATGAAGAAACTGATGCTCTGGCAACGGTACAGCCCCGGTTGCTGAATGCGCTGGCGCATTTACATCACCAGTCGCAGGGATTCCCATTACTGCTGGTTCGAAGCCAGGAAAATCGCGATTATCTGACATTCATCGTTCAGGCTGCGCAGCGGGTCATGGCTGACACTACCACTCTGTCCGGCGGTGATTACCATATCATAGCTGACAACGTCACGCTTCAGCCCCCATCAGATCCGCAACGCCCATTCACCAGTCAGGGTGGTATTCACTTTGCTGAGTGGATTGAGATGGAGCAGTTGTTTGGCTGCGTGCGGCAGTATAAAGATCGCATCCAGCTTGAGCCAGGGCTGATCCACCGTGCCAACGGCGGCACGCTGGTACTGTCACTGCGTAGCCTGCTGACGCAGCCAATTCTATGGCTGCGCCTGAAAAAGTGTATTGAACAAGGCTATGTGGAGTGGACTTCTCAGGATGAACGCCGCCCGCTACCTGTCTCGATTCCTTCATTACCACTCAGTCTTAACCTGGTCCTGTGTGGCGACAGGGAAGCGCTTGCGGATTTTCAGGAGCTCGACCCTGAAGCGCATGAAATGGCCATCTATACTGAATTTGAAGAGAACATTCAGGTTCTTGATGAAGATGACATGCTGGCCTGGTGTCGCTGGAGTGCTGAACTGGCGCAACAGGCGGGCCTGCCCGTGCCGGAAGTGGACTTCTGGCCAGAGCTGATCAAAGAAGGTGTCCGTTACAGCGGCGATCAGGATACGCTGCCACTCTGCCCGCGCTGGCTTCAACGTCAGATGCGCGAGTCGGCCCTGATGGGCGACGTACTCAATGCCGAAGCATTACGTGATGCGCTTGAAGCGCGCTTGTGGCGCGAGAATTATCTCAATGAACGAATGCGTGATGAGATCCTGCTGCGACAGATTCTGATTGAAACCGAAGGCGAAGTCGTCGGTCAGATTAACGGCCTGTCGGTGGTGGAATATCCTGGTCATCCCCGAGCCTGGGGTGATCCCTCTCGTATTACCTGCGTGGTACATCCCGGCGATGGCGAGTTCATGGATATTGAGCGCAAAGCGGAGCTGGGCGGTAACATTCATGCTAAAGGCATGATGATTATGCAGGCATTTTTGATTGCCGAGCTGGAGCTCGATCAGCAACTGCCCTTCTCAGCCTCAATGGTCTTTGAGCAATCCTATTCCGAGGTGGACGGTGACAGCGCTTCGCTGGCTGAACTTTGTGCCTTGATCAGCGCACTGGCGAATCAGCCGATCAATCAGCAAATCGCCGTGACTGGCTCAGTCGATCAATTTGGCAACGTACAACCGGTAGGCGGACTGAATGAGAAGATCGAAGGCTTCTTTGATATCTGTCATCAGCGGGAACTGACGGGTCAGCAGGGTGTGATCATTCCTGCCTGCAACGTGCGTCATCTCAGTCTTAACCAGGCCGTTGTGACAGCAGTTGAACAGGGTCGCTTCCATATCTGGGCGATCGACCGTGCTGATGAAGCGCTGCCGCTTCTGACCGGTAAAATCTGGAGTACTGAAGATGGCCAGGGCGACTGCCTGCTGAATACCATCCAGGAACGCATTAGCCTGTTTAACCAGCCGGACGTGCCGCAACGTCCCTGGGCGCTCCGCTGGCTTAACTGGTTCAACCACCGTTAATCCGATTTGCTCAGCGTACAACTGTTCGCTAATATTCGTGATTCACTAAAACAAGGCTTATTGAAAACATGGTAGATAAACGCGAATCCTATACCAAAGAAGATCTGATTCTGTCAGGTCGTGGTGAACTGTTTGGCGAAAATGGTCCGCCGCTTCCATCTGGCAACATGCTGATGATGGACCGCGTGGTCAAAATGACCGAAGACGGCGGCAAATATGACAAAGGCTTTGTTGAAGCCGAGCTGGATATCAATCCTGACCTCTGGTTCTTCGGCTGTCACTTTATTGGTGATCCAGTGATGCCGGGTTGTCTGGGCCTGGATGCCATGTGGCAGCTGGTCGGTTTCTATCTGGGCTGGCTGGGCGGCGAAGGTAAAGGTCGCGCGCTGGGCGTGGGTGAAGTGAAATTCACCGGACAGGTCCTGCCGGACGCGAAGAAAGTCACCTACCGCATTCACTTCAAACGCGTGATCAACCGCAAGCTGGTGATGGGCGTGGCAGATGGCGAAGTGCTGGTTGACGGTAACCTGATCTACACCGCCAGCGATCTCAAAGTGGGTCTGTTTAAAGACACCGCGGCATTCTGAGCATTCTGCACAGAAACAAAAACCTCCGCGCCAGGCGGAGGTTATTTTCCTTTTTCAGTGACATCCGGTTATGCTGCTACCGACCTGTCCTCCATGGCTTGTCGCCAACCTCCCAACCAGTGAGACTTAGCGTCAATCAACTGATACGGACACATCTCTTTTGAGCGTCCAGTAATGCCTGCCTGATAACCACGTGAATGGGCGCGTTCGAGGCGGTCTCGTTTCTGTCTCTTCATACTCCGTGTCCCTCATGTAAGGTCTGTGGAATCTGGTGGAAAGAAAAGTGGTGAATTAATGTTCAACCACCCTTATGTTCTACCCCCTGCGCACCCAAAGATCAATGCTCAATCTTCATACCAGTGTCATAAATGTGACCTTAATCGGTAAAATTAAGGACATTTTGTGATGCATACGCCAGCACTATCTTTCTGAATAAGCTAATAAAAAAGCCCCTGAATGACGCCGATAAAACACGACAATCGTTCAGGGGCTTAGCTTATTTATTCACATTTTTATTAATTTAACGCAACCACACTATTAGCAATCTTCTGTGCGGTCTGCTGCCAGCCCGCCGCCAGCGTTCTGACCATCGCATCGTAGCCATCTTCAGTCTGCGGCAGCACGAGGTTAAACGCTTGTTTGGTCACACGGCCCTGATGTTCCAGCGTCCATTCGCCACTGACAATCGCTTTACCATCGTAGCGTCCCTGGAAGCCTGTAATGGTGACATTCAGCGTGTCGTGCTGCGCGCCTAACGGAGATCCCGCCACTAATCGGCCAGGCAGCGCCTTGCTTAGATTAGTAATCAGCGTCTGCTGCAACTGCTGATCAAGCGGGCTGGCCCAGAGATTATTCGCGGCGATAACATATTTGACATCACTGGTCTGGTAAACCAGTCCATTACCTGCCAGATAGTCCGGCACCGTCACCTGCTGCACCCACAACATCGGCTGTGCTTCATTCAGCTGACTGCTGGTGACCTGCATGGACGCCGCCCCGGAGGGCAGCTGATACCAGGTATTATCAACGCTGCTGCTACACGCACTCAACACCAGCGCGGCACAAAGTATCAATCCTTTTTTCATTGTTTCGCCCTCTTCGGCTGGGGATCCTGTCCCGGTTTCGCCTCAAATACCAGCGCATTACTCTTAGTGTTAAGCGTTCTCAACACTGGCTGGAGTTCACGCAACACCTGATCCAGCCGCTGCATATCGCCGACCAGCTTGCTGTAGGCAGGCGAACCTGGCTGCAGGCCCTTCATGCTGCGGTTTAGCTCGCGCAAGGTCTGCTGTAGATCTTCCGGCAGCGTTTTCATGGCTGGGCTGGCGGTGACTTTGTTGATGTTGTCGATGGTGCGCTGCAGATCACGCATCGTCTTCTGGCTCTCTTTCAGCGTGCCGGTCGCTTCGTTGACCATACCGTTCAGTGGCAGACTGTTAATCTTATCCAGCGCCGCCATCAGTTTCTGCTGAATCTGGCTCAGTCCGCCGCTGACGGTTGGGATCACTTCATAGCCTGAGACTTTCTGCGGGCCTTTGTAGGCCGGCGCATTGTCATAGAAGTCGAGATCGACATAGAGCGCGCCCGACAACAGGTTGCCGGTTTTCAGCGTTGCGCGCAGACCCCGTTTTTTACCATCCTGCAGATGCTGCTCGAGATCGAAGTTTTCACCCAGTCGGCTGATAAAGCGATCCGGCTCGATGCGGATTAGCACCGGCACGCGGTAATCATTATTCAGTGCCTGATCCAGGCCCGCTTTCATCAGTGGCGCTTCGGAGACGGTACCCAGACGAATGCCACGGAACTCAACCGGCGCACCCGCCTGCAGACCCCTAATCGAGTCAGAGAAGAACATCACGTAGTCGATATGATTGGTGTAGAGCGAGTCCTGAATGCTGCGCTGATCGTCAAACAGATGGTAGTCAGACTTGTTCTGCGCTGGCTCGCCCAGCTCCCAGCCATCCGGCACGTCAAAACTGACACCGCCGCTGAAGAGCGTGGTAAGCGATCCCATTTCCACCCGCATCCCTGAGGCGGACATATCCACGGCGATGCCGCTGTCCTTCCAGAAGCGTACGTTGGTGGTAATCAGGCGATCGTAGGGTGCAGCGACAAACAGCTGATAGGTCATCATACGTTTGTCAGTATCAAAAACGCTGGTCTCAACCGTACCGACACGGTAGCCACGGAACAGCACCGGATCACCCGGATTAAGCTGGCCAGCCTTTTTGCTGTCCAGCACGATACGAATACCTTTGGCATCCGGTGGCGCTAACGGCGGCGCATCCAGCAGTTTAAATTGCTCGGGTGGCTGTTCTTTGGTGCCGGGCTGCAGTTCGATATAAGCACCGGACAGCAGCGTGCCAAGCCCGCTGATGCCTTCACGCCCCACCTGCGGTTTCACTACCCAGAAAACGCTGTCGCTGTGGAGCAGTTTTTCCATGCCCGCATTCAGACGCGCTTTGATTTCCACATGGTGAAGATCGTCGCTCAATACCGCGCTCTCCACCACGCCGACATCGACGCTGCGACTTTTAATCGTGGTTTTACCGGCAACAATGCCTTCGGCATTTTCGGTGATTAAGGTGACTTCCGGCCCCTGATGGCTGAAGTGATAAAAGAGAATCCAGCCGCCGATTAACAGCGTAACGATGGGGACAATCCAGACCGGCGACCAGCGCTTAATCTGTTCCACCTTTGCATGGCCGTGGTTAGTTTCCGTCAAGGCGCGACTCCTTCATATTGTTTTCGCGTACACGATCCCAGGTTAATCGCGGGTCAAAGGTCATGGCAGCGATCATGGTAATAATGACCACCATCGCAAACAATACTGCCCCCCACGCGGGATAAACATTCATTAATTGCCCCATACGCACCAGCGCAGAGAGCACGGCAATCACAAACACGTCGATCATCGACCAGCGGCCAACAAACTCGACCACTTCATAAATCTTATGCATTTTGTGGCTGTCCCGCCGTCCGCGTCCGCTGGCATCCCAGCAGAGCCAGCCAATTGCCAGCATTTTCAGCGTCGGCACCATGATGCTGGCGATAAAGATCACCAGCGCCACCGGATAGGAGCCATCAGCCCACAGCACAATCACCCCCGCCATGATATTGGAGGGATAGGCACTGCCCAGCGTCTCCGTAACCATAATCGGCATCAGGTTAGCCGGAATGTAGAGCAGCACCGAGGTGAGCAGCAGCGCCAGCGTCCATTGCAGGCTGTGCTTACGCCGCGCCTGTGCGGTAACGCCACAGCGTGGGCAGGTGTGCTCAGCTTCCGGCAGAATGGCGGTACAGCAGGGACAGGAGCGCAGGCCCTGCTCTAAACCACTGATGCCCACTTCGGGTGAATGAGGGGTAGCGGGTCGCGGGGAAAGACCGTCCCACAAGCCCCGCCGGTCAACGCACTGAAAGGCCCGCAACTGTAACAGGCAGAACATCACCCACGGCCAGAAGCTGGTTTCCAGTCCGATATCACCATAGGCCATCAGCTTGACGAAGCTGACCAGTACGCCCGCCATAAAGATTTCTGCCATGCCCCAGTTACGCAGCTGAAACAGGCTACGTGCCAGACCAGTTTTGAGGCGGACGGGCAGAGGGATCGGATTGACCAGCAGAATAATGGTGACCATGCAATAGGCCGGAACCGCCTGCACAAACAGCAGAAACAGTGTCGCCAGGCTGCTGTAATCTTCCGTCACCATCACTTGTGGGATCTGCGACAGCGTAATCTGGCTGGTCAGCCCCGCCACTTTCATGGAGACAAAAGGAAACAGATTCGCCAGCAGCAGCATAAAAAGTGCCGCCAGCGCATAGCCCGTTGGCCGTTTGCGGGGTTCGTGCCAGTTAGCCGTCAGAGAGGTATCGCAGCGCGGGCATGACGCACGGCTGCCAACGGGAATGTCCGGCAGCTTAATCATTAAATCGCATTGTGGACAGAGCATCCACGCGTTACTTTTCACTGCTGAACACATCCGTTAGCCCTGCCCTACGCGCCGTTTTTCAGTGACTCAAGCTCTTCCCAGCGCGCAAAAGCGGTTTCCAGCTCCTGCTCAGCCTGAGCCAGATTATCCAGCACTGGTTGCGTCTGATCGTGTGCCTGACTGAAGAAGTCCGGGTGACTCATTTTCGCCTGCAGTTCACCGATGCGCGCTTCCAGCTGCTCCAGTTTTTGCGGCAGCTGTTCCAGCTCACGCGCCAGATTGTAGCTGAGCTTATTCACGCTACGCTTCGCTTCACTCTTTTCGGCGGTGGGCTTAGCGGTATTCGCTGTCGCTTTTGCCGGTGAAGCAGACCTGTGCTGCCGGTAAGCGGCACGCTGCTGCTGCGCATCGTGATAACCGCCAACAAAGGTACCAATTTCGCCGTTGCCTTCAAAAATCCAGCACTCGGTGACCGTATTGTCGACGAACTGACGATCGTGGCTCACCAGTAAGACAGTGCCCTGATAACCATCAATCAGCTCTTCCAGCAGCTCCAGCGTTTCGACATCGAGGTCGTTGGTCGGTTCATCGAGGATCATCAGGTTGCTGGGACGCAGGAACAGACGCGCCAGCAGCAGGCGGTTACGTTCCCCACCAGAGAGCGCGCGCACCGGCGTCATAGCCCGTTTCGGATGGAACAGGAAGTCCTGCAGATAACCCAGAACGTGACGCGGTTTGCCGTTGACCAGCACTTCCTGCTTGCCTTCGGCCAGATTGTCCATCACGGTGCGATCCGGATCCAGCTCCGCACGGTGCTGGTCAAAATAGGCCACTTCCAGCTTGGTGCCGGAATGCACGCGGCCATGATCGGCCTTAAGCTGTTGCAGCATCAGGCGCAGCAGTGTGGTTTTACCGCAACCATTTGGCCCAATCAAAGCAATCTTGTCGCCACGCTGTACCTGGGAAGAGAAATCCTTCACCAGCACTTTGCCATCGACCGCGTAATCGACATTTTCCAGTTCAAAGACAATTTTGCCCGAGCGGGAGGCTTCGCCCACCTGCATGTTAGCCTTGCCCATCACTTCGCGGCGTTCAGAACGCTCGCGACGCAGGGCTTTCAGCGCACGCACGCGACCTTCATTGCGGGTACGACGGGCTTTGATGCCCTGACGGATCCACACCTCTTCCTGCGCCAGCTTGCGGTCAAACTCCGCGTTCTGCATCTCTTCGACGCGCAGCGCTTCCTCTTTACCCGCCAGATACTGATCGTAGTTGCCCGGCCAGGAGACCAGTTTGCCGCGGTCAAGGTCGACGATCCGCGTCGCCATGTTGCGGATAAACGAACGGTCATGGGAGATAAAGACGATGCTGCCGCTGAAGTTCTTCAGGAAGGTTTCCAGCCAGTCGATGGTTTCAATATCGAGGTGGTTGGTGGGCTCATCCAGCATCAGAACGCGCGGATTGCTCACCAGCGCACGGCCCAGCGCCGCTTTACGCAGCCAGCCGCCGGAGAGCGATGAGAGCTCGGTATCGGGCTTCAGGCCAATCTGCTCGAGCACATCATGGATACGGCTTTCCAGCTGCCACAGATTCTGATGGTCGAGAATGCTCTGCAGACGCGCCATCTCATTGAGGTTTTTATCGCTGGGATCGTCCATCACCAGATGGGAAATGGCGTGATAGGCTTTCAGATGCTCAGCCTGCTCTTCAACGCCTTCAGCCACAAAGTCATAGACCGAACCGGTAATATTGCGTGGGGGGTCCTGCTGCAGACGCGCCACGACCAGATCGGTTTCATAAATAATGCGGCCATCATCCAGGGGCTGTTCGCCATTGATGATTTTCATCAGCGTGGATTTACCCGCACCGTTACGGCCTACCAGACAGACGCGTTCATTCTCTTCGATGTGCAGTTCGGTATTGTCTAACAGCGGCGCATCGCTGAAGGAAAGATAGGCACCGTGGATACTGATTAATGACATGTAATCTTATTCCTTACCGGCATGAGTGATCAGCCAGCAGTTGTGAATCTGACGGTTACGCGCAAAGTCCTGCGACTGCGTTTTCTGGGTAATATCCTGCGCCTGCAGGCCCAGTGTTTTCAGACCATCCATGTCCATTTTGAAACCACGTTTATTATTAGAGAACATGATGGTGCCGCCGCGACGCAGCATGCGCTTCAGATTACGCATCAGCATCATATGATCGCGCTGAACGTCAAAGCTCTCTTCCATACGTTTTGAGTTGGAGAAGGTTGGCGGATCGATAAAGATCAGGTCAAAATTCTCATCGCTCTCATTCAGCCAGCTCAGGCAGTCTGCCTGCATCAGACGGTGCTGACGCCCGGTCAGCCCATTGAGACGCAGGTTGCGCTCCGCCCATTCCAGATAGGTACGCGACATATCTACCGTGGTGGTTGAGCGCGCACCGCCCAGACCGGCGTGCACACTGGCGGTGCCGGTGTAGGCAAACAGGTTCAGGAAATCTTTGCCCTGACTCATCTGACCGAGCATTTTACGGGCAATGCGGTGATCGAGGAACAGGCCGGTGTCGAGATAGTCGGTCAGGTTCACCCAGAAATGCGCATTAAACTCTTTAACTTCAAAATAGTCGCCCTTCTCGCCGAGCTTCTGATACTGCGCTTTACCTTTCTGGCGCTCACGCGTTTTCATAATCAGGCGGTCAGCGGGCAGCTGCAGTACGCTCAGTGTTGCGCTGATCACATCGAACAGGCGCTGCCGCGCTTTATTTGGATCGATGGTCTTCGGTGGCGCATACTCCTGGATAATCACCCAGTCGCCATAGCGATCGACAGCAACGTTGTAGTCTGGCAGATCGGCATCGTAAATGCGGTAGCATTCAATGCCTTCCTGGCGTGCCCACTTCTCCAGCTTCTTCACATTTTTACGCAGACGGTTTGCGTAATCTTCCGCAATCTGTCCGGCGCTTTCATGGCTGTTAACCGCCAGCTGATAGTTTTTCTGCACGCAATCCAGCGGACCATTCTTCGCTTTAAACTGGCGATCGGCTCGCAGTTGCAGGCAGCTTAGCAGTTCAGGCGAGGCGCTGAACAGCGACAGGTTCCAGCCGCCAAAATGCTGCTTCATCAGACGTCCGAGCTGGCTGTGGAGCGCAATCAGGGCCGGTTCGCTCTCCAGACGTTCACCGTACGGCGGGTTACTCAGCACCGTACCGTAAACCGCCGGATCGAGCGGATTGGTCAACTGCAGCAGGTCCTGCTGCGCAAACGTAAAGAGTTCAAAGACACCAGCACGACGGGCATTCGCCTGCGCCCACTCCAGTACCCGACCATTGTTATCGTAGCCAAAGAAGCGCGCCTGAGTCGCGGCCGTGCCTGCGCGGGCACGGTTCTGCGCCTCGGTTTTCACGTCCTGCCACAGCGCAGCATCAAACTTGTTCCAGGCAGTGAAGCCCCAGTGCTTACGTAGCAGGCCCGGTGCCCGATCGCAGGCGATCAGCGCCGCTTCAATCAGCAGCGTACCCGAACCACACATCGGGTCGATCAGCGGCGTGGTCGGCTCCCAGCCTGAACGCAGCACAATCGCCGCCGCCAGGGTCTCTTTTAACGGAGCCTGACCCGTCTGCTGGCGATAACCGCGCTGATGCAGTGAGGTGCCGCTAAGATCCAGCGCAATGCTGGCGCGATCGTCATTCAGCCAGACGTTGACACGAATATCCGCCTGCTCACGATCGACATCAGGCCGCTCGAGATTCTGACGGGTAAAGCTGTCCACGATGGCATCTTTCACTTTCAGCGCGCCGAACTGGCTGTTACGAATCGAATCGTTGGTGCCGCTGAAATGCACGACAAAGGTTTTATCGCTGCCGAACATCGACGGCCAGTCCACGCTCTGTACACCCAGATAGAGATCGAGATCGCTGTAGACGCCAAATTCTCCCAGCGGCAACAGGATGCGTGATGCTAAACGGCTCCACATCAGGCTTTGGTACATGACGCGATCGTCGGCTTCGTAGTGAACGCCTCCCTGCACCACTTGCAAATCCTGCGCGCCCAGCGCGTCCAGCTCACTTTTTAACAGCTCTTCGAGCCCACGCGCCGTGCTGGCAAACAGAGAATTCATATCGTCACTTTTTAACTCTTGAGAAAATTGTCGCGCATTATAGCGAATCGGAGACCTATGTCATAAAGTTAGCTTCTTTTGTGTCGCGCGTCGGGTTCAAGGAGAACACCATGATCACGCTTTCCCGCTTATTTATTCATCCTGTGAAGTCAATGCGGGGATTAGCGTTGTCACATGCGCTGGTCACTGACAGCGGACTGGCGTTTGATCGTCTGTTTATGGTGACCGAACCTGATGGCACCTTTATTACTGCACGCCAGCACCCGGAGATGGTGCGCTTTACACCCGCGATCCTGCCGGATGGCCTGCTGCTGGTCGCGCCGGATGGCAGCCAGTCCCTGATCCGCTTCAGCGATTTTAGTGAGCAGGATCATCCCACCGAAGTCTGGGGCAACCACTTCACTGCGCGCATTGCGCCCGAAGCAGTTAATCAGTGGCTGAGCCAGTTCTTCCCGCGTGACGTTCAGCTGCGCTGGGTCGGGCCGCAACCGACTCGCCGGGTCAAAAAGTTTGATCATATTCCGCTGAGCTTTGCCGATGGCTTTCCGTTTTTGCTGATCAACAATGCTTCGCTGCACGATCTGCAACAGCGCTGCCCGGCCAGCGTCCGTGCCGAACAGTTTCGCCCGAATCTGATCGTCAGCGGTGCGGCCGCCTGGGATGAGGATAGCTGGGCAGAGATTCAGATTGGTGACGTCATTTTTGAGGCTCCCAAGCCCTGCAGTCGCTGTGTACTTACCACGGTCAGCACCGAGACCGGACTTAAGCATCCGACCGGTCATCCGCTGGCGACACTGCAGACTTTCCGCACCGCTCAGGATGGCAGTGGTGACATCGATTTCGGTCTGAACTTAGTGGCGCGTAACAGTGGTGTGGTGCGTGCGGGTGATGAAATGATCGTCCTGAAACGTCATGCGCCGCGCAGCTATGGTGCCGGCGAAGTGGTCGAAACGCTGAAACCACAGCAACAGATTCCGGATGCCGTGACCATCACGTTTCAGGGTCAGACCTTCACCGGAGATAATCAGCAGGTATTACTGGATCAGCTGGAGATGCAGGGTTTTCGCATCCCTTACTCCTGTCGGGCAGGTCTGTGTGGTAGCTGCAAGCTGAATCTGGTGACCGGTGAGGTAAAGGCGCTTAAACAGAGTGCCCTGCGTCAGGACGGCACACTCTTAAGCTGCAGCTGTATTCCGGCAGGTGATATAGAAGTGAAGTAATCAGACCGCGCGGGCGTAGTGCGCGACATCCTGGTACCAGGGTTGCAGGCGATCGTTCATCACCTTGATGGCATCGCCGAGAACCATATTTTTACCCGCCAGGGTTAATCCTGGCTGCGCCAGCAGGCAGAGTGCCGCATTATCACCGCTCTCAACCACCAGCAGACGTGCCTGTGTGCCCTCTTCGGCCAGCGTAACCTGCACCATCTCACCGGGACGGGGCTGCATTGCAGGGGCATAAGCGGCGAAATGCCAGCTTTTTGGCATCAGTGGTTTGAGGAAACGCGCGGCGACCAGCGCATTCAGCACCAGTTCAGCGCAATGGCTGCCACTGAGTTTGCACTGACGGCAGGTCTCTTCAAAGGTGTAATACAGAGCGGCGTCATCGACACAGAAACCCGACTCAGAGAACGCATCCGGCGTGAGCATTTTGCGGGAAAAGCGGGAACGAAAAAGCATCCCGTCAGCCAGGTCGAGCATCATTCGGTCATGGCTGCTATCAAAATACCAGCGCCAGTTATCATCGGGTTTAATTTTCATCGTGTGCCCTGTATTTACCGCTGCGCCAAAAATCGCGCAGAATTCAGCGAAAAAAGAAACATAAGGAAAAGCTGAAAAAGCGTGCAACAGGACAAAATATAAACGAGCCGAGGGGATAAATAAACCCCCCGGCCAATCATTGTGAGAATTGTCTTAGAGATGCGTGACGATATCTTTAATTAATCCTGGCCCCTGATAAATAAAGCCTGAATAAATCTGAACCAGCGTTGCGCCAGCGGCGATTTTTTCACGCGCAGCGGTCAGAGAATCGATGCCGCCAACGCCGATAATGGGAAGGCGTCCCTGCAGTTCCTGAGAGAGGCGCTGGATCACTGCCGTACTGCGCGACTGCACTGGCCGTCCACTTAATCCACCCGCTTCTTCTGCATGCTTAAGACCGCTTACCAGCGTACGATCGAGCGTTGTATTGCTGGCAATGACGCCATCAATCTGATGCCGAATCAAACTGTCCGCGACCTGAATTAACTCTTCCTCAGAGAGATCGGGCGCAATTTTTACGGCCAGCGGAACATATTTAAGATGACGCTTTTCAAGCTCTTTTTGTTTTTGTTTGATGGAAGAAAGCAAATCATCCAGCGCCTCGCCATATTGCAGTGAACGCAAACCTGGCGTGTTAGGCGACGAAATATTGATGGCGATATAGCCGGCATGGGCATAGACCTTTTCCATGCAGATCAGATAATCCTCTTTGCCCTGCTCAACCGGCGTATCTTTATTTTTACCGATATTGATCCCGAGCACGCCGTTAAAACGCGCTTTTTTCACATTCTCAACCAGGTGGT
The DNA here is from genome assembly GCF_008631595.1 of Pantoea sp. F_5. NCBI lineage: Bacteria > Pseudomonadati > Pseudomonadota > Gammaproteobacteria > Enterobacterales > Erwiniaceae > Pantoea > Pantoea sp. F_5. The sequence goes on along the minus strand of NZ_VWUO01000002.1, from coordinate 48,743 downwards.
CAACGCCCAGATTATTAAATCCCATCCGGTTGATAATGCCGCCGGCTTCCACCAGACGAAACATCCGCGGCTTATCATTACCTGCCTGCGCGCGCGGCGTGACGGTGCCGACTTCAACAAAACCAAACCCCATCGCCGCAAACGCATCAATGCACTCTGCGTTCTTATCCAGACCCGCAGCCAGGCCCAGGGCATTTTTAAAGGTCAGTCCCATGCAGGTGACCGGACGCGACGGCAGATTCTGGCGATAAAACCGCTCCAGCGGCGTGCCGTTCATAAAACGCAGTTGCTGAAAGGTGAGTTCGTGCGCGCGTTCGGGGTCGAGTTTAAACAGCGCCGGTCGGACGATAGGATAAAACATGCACTCTCCTGAAGGACGGAAGCAATCGTGAAAGTCGGTGCACGGGAAAATGTGCGCCAGAATGGTAAAGTGCTCTGGCGCAAAAGTAAATCGAAGGGCGGGGATGCAGAAAACTATATGAACATGCTTTGATCTTAAACGGCGGAATCGTTTACGGGCTGGTTTTTCACTTCGGAAGGAAACAGATACTCCCGCAGAATACCGTGACGTTGCATGATGCCAAAGATACCAAGACAGACAAACGCTTCAGCCCCCACCATCGACCATGCGGCACCGATAGCACCAAACTTCCACGCCAGGAAACAGCATAGCGGCACGTTTATCACGCCAGCGGCCATCATGACCCACATACGCTGACGCGCCAGACCATGTGGGATCAGAATCTGCAATCCAGCCGGATAAGCAATGTTGCCGAACAGGAAGCAGAGCACGAAGACGCGCAGCACATCCGCCGACGGAATAAAGTCTTTACCCAGTAAAATAGAGACCACCAGGTCAGCAAAGAACCAGGTAAAGATCACAATCGACAGACTCAGGGAGAACGACAGCAGCAGGCTTTTGCGCGTCGCCGCAATGGCGGCACGTTTATCCCGGCCAAACAGGTGGCTGACGCGCGGGAAGAAAGCACTGCCGATCTGCTCGGGTACAGAGTTAGCTGCTTTACGCAGACGATCTGCACCGTTGTAGATACCGACCATATAGGTAGAGGTAAAGGACGCCAGGATCACCACGTTGACGCTGTTAAACAGATTGGCACCCGCGATAGCAATAAACACATCCATACTGTCTGTGATGCGCTGTTTGATTTCGCGCGGTTCAAAGCGGTAACGGCCAATGACCTTCATCTCCAGCACAAACTTCAGCGTAATCGCTGCACTGATGATGGAGACCGTGCCAGGGATCAGCGCCGCCAGCCAGGTATCCTGCGGGGACTTCACCAGCAAAAAGGTCAGCGGAATGGCACAGAAGTTACCGAAGGTGGCAATCATCGCCGTTTTACCCAGCTTCTCAAAACCCTGCATCAGCCAGCCGAATGAAAACAGCGAGCCTATCAGCGTGGTGCAGTTTGCCAGAATGATAAAAAACAGCGGATGCCAGGCGGGATTAAACCAGGTCGCCGTCAGTAACGTGCCACTGGTTACCACCAGCAGCATCAGCTTGGCGTTAAAGGTTGACCAGAAGAGCTGACTGACGCGTTCCTTGTCATCACGATGGTGAGCAATGTCTTTAGTAGTAAAGACGTTGAATCCCCAGTCAGAGATGGTGCTGCAATAGAGCACGCAGGCGATGGCCAGCGCCAGCGTACCCATCTGCTCTACGCCCAGAACGCGGGCAAGATAGGGCAGCGTGGCCAGCGGAAACAAAAATGATGCGCCGCGGTAGGCCAGCAGCGAGAAAATATTAATAACCAGACTTTTATCAAGTACTTTTGCCATGACGCAACAACCTTATACACATTGCATGTCTCACCTTCTCATTTCGCTAAGGCATAAACAATATCGCTTCACATTTTTCAGAATCAGGCGGCTTTTTCAGAATCAGGCGGCGCCCCTGAGTTCTTTTTTAACCTTGTAATGCTGCAATGCAATAAACAGCTCCGGTCGGTTGAACAATAGCCACTCTTTAATATTTTCTGTTTTAACGTTACGTCCCATAAAGCGGATAGCGTTAATGACATATTCCGGAACAGGAGTTCCATTATAAAGTGATAAATAGATCATCAGGCGAAAAGATTGCAATAAATATGCTTTCTCCAGCGAATTACGCCAGTCTGATTTAGGTAACGAACTGACTAGCGTGTTGTAAGCGTGCATAAAGGCATCATAACGCTGATAGAAAAACTCATTTCCTTTGGTACTGTTAGTCAGTGAACCGCTGCGGATTCGCTGTTTATAATAAACCTGGCGACTTACCCAGGCGTGCTGACACTTCATAAAGACGGAAAGCGTAAAATTGTGGTCTTCATGAACGCGACGTACAAAGCGTAATTTGTGCTGTTCAATCACGCTTTTCCGCAGTACATAATTCCAGACGGCAGAGGTATAGCGCCCATTACGTAACAGGCGCAAAAAGACTTCCTGCGGTTTTTGCTGGCCAAAGTGATCATGTCTGACTTTGGGTGAGGTCACATCAATGTGGCCATCTTCATAGACGCAGGAGTTAAAGCAGAAGAGATCAGTTTCCGGATGCTTTTCCGCCACCATGGCCAGCTCAGTCACCAGCCCATCCACTACCACATCATCCGGATCACAGAAGAAGATAAACTGTCCCTGTGCCAGTGCGATGCCGGTATCACGCGCATTACCGAGACCGCCATTTTCAATGGTAATTACTTTTACCTGAGAAAGATGCGTATAATTCTGTTCAATTAAGGCTAATGTTCCGTCGGTGGATCCATCATTCACAATAATTATTTCATTGGGCGCTTTAACCTGACGTAATAATGAATCGACGCACTCCACAATATATTTCTCTACATTGTAGGTTGGAATAATAACTGATAACAGGATGTCAGACATATGCAATTCTCTGCTGTTAGAAAATGACATTACGATTCACCTGCCAGATGCAGGGACTGACCAGAGGCGAAACGTCGAAAAAGAGTAATACGCTACTATTATGATGGCTTTGATTGAGCCTGATTATCTTAAACCGGTTATGCGAAAAAAGACCAGTCGTAAAAATTATCTTAACGTTTCACCTGATTATCACTGTTAAAAAAAGTGCATCTATCGCCCGCGTTAATGTTAAAACCGTTGAGGAACGATTTAAATTATCCCCATCAGGCAGGCGTAACCAGAATCAGGAATATGTAAGCGAACATCTGAAACCGTGAATAACTTCAGCATTCCTTCATTTTTATTACAGTTTACGCTCTGCAATTAATCCTAATGTCGTGCTGGAACATGGCTGAAATACGCTGATGTCAGGCTGCTTTACCTTCCGGTTTCGGGCTGCCGCTGCGCTTGAACATGGTTTCAGCCACAAGCAGAATGGTTAAGCAATCAGAAGAAAGATAATTTTTTCCGCCATGCGTCTTCTTTTACCCCTCTTGCATCACTGCTCTTAATGAATGGTTTCGCTGCTCGCCTTTATTTTAAGAATTTTCGGAAGCGATGTTTTTATTATCTGCCGCCAGCATGTCTATTTGCAGTTTTCACCCTTGCTTTGCCGGATAAATCATTTAAGCCCACTCCCCTGCTCTGACAGTATGAAGGCATAAGTTCTCAACATTTGATAATCAATAACTTTTAGTTATAAGGAGTGATGATGCGAGTTATTACGCTGGCAGGCAGCCCACGATTTCCCTCCCGCTCAACCTCATTACTGACGTTGTGTCAGCACAAGCTGGAGGCACGTGGCATTGAAGTCATTCCCTGGAATATTCACAACTTTCAGCCTGACGATCTGATTAACGCGCGCTTTGATGCGCCCGCGCTGCTGGCCCTGCGTGACGATCTGGCCTCGGCTGATGGCCTGATTGTGGCAACGCCGATTTATAAAGCGTCGTTTTCGGGCGCGCTGAAGACTTTGCTCGACCTGCTGCCTGAGCGCGCACTGGAGCACAAAGTTGTATTGCCACTCGCCAGCGGTGGCAGTGTCGGTCATATGCTGGCGCTGGACTACGCGCTGAAGCCGGTTCTTAACGCTTTAAAAGCACAGGAAATTCTGCATGGGGTCTACGCCGAAGACAGCCAGGTCACGCATTACGATCGTCAGCCTGTACTGGAAGATTCACTGGCAGAGCGTCTTGACGAAGCCGTCTCCGCTTTCTGGCTGGCGCTGACCCGTCATCACCATCCCGTTGCGCAGGCAGTATAAGGAAGCGATTGATGAAGCAGAGATTAGGAAAGTGGCTGGTGGCAGGACTGTTACTGGCTGGCCTTCAGGTACAGGCCGCCGAATCGGATCCGGCTCAGATTCGCATCGGCTATCAGAAAGGTTCAGTCAGCATGGTGCTGGCGAAGTCACATCAGTTGCTGGAGAAGCGTTTTCCCCATACTCAGATTAAGTGGATCGAGTTCCCGGCTGGTCCGCAAATGCTGGAAGCGCTGAACATCAACAGCATTGACCTCGGCAGCACGGGTGACCTTCCGCCACTGTTTGCCCAGGCCGCAGGCGCAGATCTGCTCTATGTCGGTTCAGAGCCGCCTAAACCGAAATCAGAAGTGATTCTGGTGCCGAAAAACAGCGCGCTGAAACAGGTTGCCGATCTGAAAGGCAAAAAAGTCGCTTTTCAGAAAGGTTCCAGCTCACACAACTTACTGCTGCGCGCCTTACAGCAGGCGGGCCTCACCTTCAAAGACATCACACCCGTCTATCTGACGCCCGCCGATGCGCGCGCCGCCTTCCAGCAGGGTGATGTGGATGCCTGGGCAATCTGGGATCCCTACTACTCTTCGGTGCTGCTGCAGGGTAATTCGCGCCTGCTGATTGATGGCAGCTCACTGAATCTGACCGGTTCCTTCTATCTGGCAACGCGCAGCTATGCCGAAGCCCACGGCGCGTTTATCCAGCAGGTGCTCGACACCTTCAGCAGTGCCGACGCGCTGACGATCAGCCAGCCTCAGCAGAGCACTACGCTTCTGGCGCAGGCGATGGGCCTGCCTGAACCGGTTATTGCCAGCTATCTCAGCCATCGTCCACCTACCCGGATTTCGCCGGTCAGTGCTGAAACCGCAGCCGCCCAGCAGCGTACCGCTGACCTGTTTTATGCCAATCATCTGTTGCCAGTCAAAGTGACGATCCAGGATCGCATCTGGCAACCGCATACCGTAACGCAGTAAGGAGCAATAATGAGCGTATCCATTTTCTGGTTCCTGCCGACGCATGGCGACGGCCACTATCTTGGTACCGCGGAAGGCGCGCGCCCGGTTGATCACGCCTATTTACAACAGGTGGCGCAGGCTGCTGACCGTCTCGGCTTTGGCGGGGTGCTGATCCCGACCGGCCGCTCCTGCGAAGACGCCTGGCTGGTTGCCGCCTCCCTGATTCCGGTGACGCAGCGCCTGCGTTTCCTGGTCGCACTGCGGCCCGGCGTCATTTCACCGACTCAGGCCGCGCGTCAGGCTGCCACCCTGGATCGCCTCTCCAACGGCCGTGCCCTGTTCAATCTGGTAACCGGCGGCGATCCGGAAGAGCTGGCGGGTGACGGCGTTTTCCTGGATCACCGTGAGCGATACGCAGAATCCGCTGAGTTCACCCGCGTCTGGCGTCGCGTGCTGGAAGGCGAAACCGTCGATTACGAAGGTAAGCACGTAAAGGTTCGCGGCGCACGTCTGATGTTTAAACCGGTACAGCAGCCTCGCCCACCACTCTGGTTTGGTGGCTCTTCTGAACCGGCTCAGGAACTGGCGGCCGAACAGGTCGATGTTTACCTTACCTGGGGCGAACCGCCTGCTCAGGTTCGGGAAAAGATTGAACAGGTACGCGCGAAAGCAGCCGCGCAGGGACGTACGGTGCGGTTTGGTATCCGCCTGCATGTGATTGTGCGCGAAACGAATGAAGAAGCCTGGCAGGCCGCCGACCGGCTGATTGCCAATGTCGATGACGCCACTATTGCGAAGGCACAGGCAGCGTTCCAGCGGGCCGATTCTGTGGGTCAGCGCCGGATGGCCGCGCTGCACGGTGGTCGCCGCGACAAACTCGAAATCAGCCCGAATCTGTGGGCAGGAGTAGGTCTGGTACGCAGCGGAGCCGGTACAGCGCTGGTCGGTGATGGCCCGACCGTTGCCGCACGCATCAAAGAGTATGAAGCACTGGGCATCGAGACCTTTATTTTGTCAGGTTACCCGCATCTGGAAGAGGCTTATCGCGTTGGCGAACTGCTGTTCCCGCATCTTGATCTGCAGGTTCCATTGGTGCCACAACCGCGCGTCGTTCAGGCGCACGGAGAAGCGGTAGCCAACGATTTTACCCCTGAGAAAAAAGTCGCCCGGGGCTGAGGAGAGCATGATGGCCAGAACCCGAAAACGCCTTGCTGATACGCTGGTGCCGTGGCTATTGCCGACGCTGCTTGTTGTGGTGTGGCAGATTGCTTCGCAAACCGGCTGGTTATCGAACCGTATTCTGCCCGCGCCGGAGAAAATTGTGACCACTTTCTGGCAGCTGTCTGCCAGCGGTGAACTCTGGCAGCATCTGGTGATAAGCAGCTGGCGTGCACTGATCGGCTTCAGTATTGGCGGTTCTATCGGCCTGGTACTTGGGCTGATCACCGGCACCTCAAAAACTGGTGAACGCCTGCTGGATACGTCGGTACAGATGCTGCGCAACGTGCCACATCTGGCGCTGATCCCGCTGGTGATCCTCTGGTTCGGAATCGACGAGTCCGCCAAAATCTTTCTGGTGGCGCTGGGCACGCTGTTCCCGATCTACCTGAATACCTATCACGGCATCCGCAATATTGATCGCGGGCTGGTTGAGATGGCGCGCAGCTATGGCCTCTCCGGCTGGAGCCTGTTTATCCAGGTGATCCTGCCCGGCGCACTGCCGAATATTATGGTCGGCGTGCGTTTCGCGCTCGGTCTGATGTGGCTGACGCTGATTGTCGCTGAAACCATCTCCGCCAACGCGGGCATTGGCTATCTGGCAATGAACGCGCGTGAATTCCTGCAGACCGATGTGGTGGTGGTCGCCATCATTCTCTATGCCCTGCTCGGCAAACTGGCGGATGTCGCCGCGTTATTACTGGAACGCGTCTGGCTGCGCTGGCACCCCGCTTACCAACTGAAGGAGGAGAACGCATGAGCCAGACTTTCTCACCAGCACGCCTTAACACCGGCACACCGGTTGGCGTTAATGGCGTCAGCAAACAGTATGGCAGTCGTACCATTCTCAATAAGATCGACCTGCACATTCCTTCAGGTCAGTTTGTGGCGGTAGTGGGTCGCAGCGGCTGCGGTAAAAGCACCCTGCTTCGCCTGCTGGCCGGACTTGAACAAAGCTCCAGCGGTGAACTGCTGGCAGGCAATGCGCCACTGCAGTCGGCGCGCGACGATACCCGCCTGATGTTTCAGGATGCGCGACTGCTGCCGTGGAAAAAAGTGATCGATAACGTCGGGCTGGGCCTGCGCGGACGCGAATGGCGCAGTGCCGCGATGGATGCCCTGACGGCGGTGGGACTGGCCGATCGCGCCAATGAGTGGCCGGCTGCACTTTCTGGTGGGCAAAAACAGCGTGTGGCGCTGGCCCGAGCGCTGATTCATCGGCCCGGCTTACTGCTGCTGGATGAACCCCTGGGGGCGCTGGATGCCCTGACTCGTATTGAAATGCAGGGATTGATTGAGTCACTGTGGCAGCAACATCACTTCACCGTTCTGCTGGTCACGCATGATGTCAGTGAAGCGGTCGTGATGGCGGATCGCGTGTTGTTGATCGAAGAGGGTGAGATCGGTCTGGATCTGCAGGTGGATCTGCCGCGTCCGCGGCGTCGGGGATCGGCGCGGCTGGCCGAGCTGGAAGCGGAGGTGCTGGATCGGGTGATGCAGCGTACGGAACGACCGCAGCCGGTACGTTACGCGCAGCAGCGCTGAAAAAGGGAGCGTCTCAGACGCTCCCTTTTGTATTATCAGGCGTTCAGTGCCCGGGTAATTTTTTCGTAGAGATCGCCGGAGAGTTTATCCAGCTCCAGCAGCTGCTCCAGCGCCTGACGCATCATCGCCTGACGGCCTTCGTCATAACGTTTCAGACGAATCAGCGGCTCCACCATTCGTGCCGCAACCTGCGGATTGCGGGTGTTCAGATCGGTGAGCATCTCCACCAGGAACTTGTAGCCACTGCCATCTTTAGCATGGAACGCGGCCGGGTTAGCTGAGGCAAAAGCCCCCACCAGCGAGCGAACGCGGTTTGGATTGCTCATAGTGAAGGAGCGATGATTCAGCAGCTGACGCACGTTGCGCATCACGTTAGCAGCCGGACTGGTCGCCTGCAGCACAAACCATTTGTCCATCACCAGACCATCCTGATGCCAGCGCTCATCGTAAGCCGCCAGCAGCGCATCACGGCACGGTAATTGAGCCGCCACAGCAGCGGAAAGCGCCGCGAGTGCATCGGTCATGTTGGTCGCCTGGTGATACTGCGTCTGCACCAGTTTGTCCGCCAGCTGTGCGTCGCTGAAGGCAAGATAGGTCAGGCAGATATTTTTCAGGCTGCGCTGACCAATCGCGTCATGCTCCACACGGTATTCAGGCTGCTGATTGGCGTTGTAGATCGCAAAGAACTCATCGGCCAGCTCGCGTGCCAGTGTGCGTTGCAGGGCGTCACGTACCAGCGCAATCGCCTGCGGATCGATAGTATCGAACAGCTCGGCAATCTCATTTTCTGACGGCAGCGTCAGGATCAACGCGGTCAGGGCCGGGTCACAATCGGTATCGAGCAGCACCGCGCGGAAAGCATCGGCAACATGCAGCGGCAGTGACAGATGCTGGCCCTGCTGATAGCGGGCAACGTTCAGGCGGATGTAGGTCGCCAGCAGGCTCTGAGCCGCATCCCAGCGGGAGAAGTCGTTGCGTGCATGACGCATCAGGAAAGTGAGCTGAGCATCACTCCATTTGTAGTCGAGCTTCACCGGCGCAGAGAATTCACGCAACAGCGACGGCACCGGCTGGAAGTAGACGTTATCGAAAATAAAAGTCTGGAACTCTTCGGTAACATTCAGTACATGATGCACCGGATGGCCGTTATTCTGCAGCGGGATCACCTTGCCTTCACCGTCATACAGCTCAATATCCAGCGGGATATGCAGCGGCAGTTTCTCTTTCTGATCGGCAGTGGCTGGCGTGTGCTGCGTAACGTGCAGCGTATACTGTTCAAGCTCCGGATTGTAATCATCGCGCACCGTCAGTACCGGCGTACCGGACTGGCTGTACCAGCGGCGGAACTGCGACAGATCGACATTTGAGGCATCTTCCATCGCCTGAACAAAGTCATCACAGGTGGCGGCGCTGCCGTCGTGACGATCAAAATAGAGCTTCATGCCCTTCTGGAAGTTCTCTTCTCCCAGCAGGGTGTGCATCATACGGATGACTTCAGACCCTTTTTCATACACCGTCAGGGTGTAGAAGTTGTTCATTTCGATAACCTGATCCGGGCGGATCGGGTGTGCCATCGGGCTGGCATCTTCGGCGAACTGCGCGCCGCGCACAATACGCACATTATCGATGCGGTTTACCGCACGTGAACCCAGATCGGAGCTGAACTCCTGATCGCGGAACACCGTCAGTCCCTCTTTCAGGCTGAGCTGGAACCAGTCGCGGCAGGTCACACGGTTACCGGTCCAGTTGTGGAAATATTCGTGACCGATAACCGCCTCAATGCCGAGGTAATCTTTGTCGGTCGCCGTTTCCGCTTTCGCCAGCACATATTTGGCATTGAAAACGTTCAGACCTTTGTTCTCCATGGCCCCCATGTTGAAGAAGTCCACTGCGACGATCATAAAGATGTCGAGGTCATACTCCAGGCCGAAACGCTCTTCATCCCACTTCATGCTGTTTTTCAGCGACGTCATCGCCCAGTCGGCACGGTCAAGATTCCCGCGATCAACGAAGATCTCCAGCGCCACATCACGTCCTGAACGGGTGGTGAAGCTGTCGCGCAGCACGTCGAAATCGCCCGCCACCAGCGCAAACAGGTAGCACGGTTTCGGGAACGGATCTTCCCACTTGACCCAGCTGCGGCCCTGCTCATCCCGGCCGCTGTCGATGCGGTTACCGTTGGAAAGCAGGAACGGATAACGCTCACCGTCGGCGTAAATCGTGGTGGTAAAACGTGCCAGCACATCAGGACGATCGAGATACCAGGTAATATGACGGAAGCCTTCAGCCTCACATTGGGTGCAGAGCGCCTCGCCCGATTTGTACAGCCCTTCCAGCGCGGTGTTCTGATCCGGATGAATATCATTGATGATTTTCAGGGTAAAGCTGTCCGGCAGCTGGCTGATGACCAGTGCGCCCTCTTCTTCACGAAAGGCCGTCCAGGGTTGCCCGTCGACCTCCAGCGCAATCAGCGTTAACGCTTCGCCGTCGAGTCGCAGCTCAGCCTGGCTGTCGCCCACGCGTTTAACCTGGCTGATGGCCGTTACACGGGTCGTCGACGCATCCAGTTCAAAAGTTAAATCGATATCGGTAATGGTGTAATCGGGCGCACGATAGTCGTGGCGATACTTGATTTGGGGCTGTTGCGTCATATTGCGTCTCGCGTTGTTATAAGTTTACCGGCAAAGTCTAAGCTTGTTACTACAAGCTTGCCACGCACAATGCACCTAAAGGGTGAAATGGCTACACTTTGTTAACAAAGGCACAGATTGGCCTCGACCCGTCCGACTGAAATATGCTGTGATCGGCTTCAGATAGTGAATTATACTTTTGCGTCTTTATGACTGTGTACAACACCGGGCACTGCGCCACCGAACAGGATGCTGAAACGCGCCATGACAGGACATGCTTCCCCGATACTGACCTCCCTGCTGGATACGGACGCCTACAAGCTCCATATGCAGCAGGCCGTTTTCCACCGATATCATGACGTAACGGTGGCGGCGGAGTTTCGCTGCCGCGGCGACGAACTGCTGGGTCTCTACGCTGACGAAATTCGTGACGCGATTACTGCTATGCAACACCTGGCGCTGACTGATGATGAAGCGACCTGGTTATCCCGCCTTCCCTTTTTCCAACAGGATTACCTCAGCTGGTTGCGCCAGTTCCGCTATAACCCGGAGCAGGTTGAGGTGCGCAATCACCACGGCAAACTGGAACTTCGAATCCAGGGACCGTGGCGTGAAGTGATACTGTGGGAGGTGCCACTGCTGGCGCTGATCAGCGAGATTGTGCATCGTCATCGCACGCCGCAGGTCACCACCCAGCAGGCGATCGACCATCTGCATCAGAAACTCGGCGACTTTAAGACGCAGGTGGCTGATCTTGATATGTCGCGCTTCCGCCTGATGGATTTCGGCACCCGCCGCCGCTATTCGCAGGATGTGCAGCAGTCGATTGTCTCCACGCTGAAGCAGGATTTTCCGTGGCTGATTGGCACCAGTAACTATGATCTGGCGCGCCGTCTGTCTCTGACGCCGGTTGGTACTCAGGCGCATGAGTGGTTCCAGGCCTTCCAGCAGATCAGCCCGGTTCTCGCCAACAGTCAGCGTGCTGCGCTTCAGGCGTGGCTGGACGAGTATGACGATCAGCTGGGTATCGCGCTGACCGACTGCATCGCCATGGATGCGTTCCTGCGCGATTTCGGTCCGGTGTTTGCCCGCCGCTATCAGGGACTGCGTCACGACTCCGGCGATCCGGTTGAATGGGGCGAGAAAGCGCTGGCGCACTATCAGAAGCTGGGTATCGATCCGCAAAGTAAACACCTGGTTTTTTCTGACAACCTGAATCTCGACAAAGCACTGGCGCTTTATCGCCACTTTGGCCAGCGGACGAATGTGGTTTTCGGTATCGGCACCCGCCTGACATGCGATATCCCGGGCGTCACGCCACTGAATATCGTCATCAAACTGGTGCAGTGCAACGGCAAACCGGTGGCGAAACTCTCCGACAGCCCGGGTAAAACGATCTGTCAGGACAAAGCCTTTGTCAGAGCGCTGCGTAAAGCCTTTGACCTGCCGCTGGTGAAAAAAGCGAGTTAAACCTCTTCTTATCGGGGCGTCAATACGCCCCGCCTCTGCTGTAATAAATCCGCTTTCCCCCTGAATTTTGCTTGTTTCCTGAAGACTCGCAAGTAACATAGCAAAACCCCGGATGGGGCAACTTTTAACTCACTTCTTCTATATAGAGAGATATTTATGAGCGTAGTGCCTGTAGCGGACGTACTGCACGGTCGCGTCGCGGTTGACAGTGAAGTCACCGTACGTGGTTGGGTGCGTACCCGAAGAGATTCCAAAGCCGGTCTTTCCTTCATCGCTGTCTATGACGGCTCCTGCTTTAATCCCGTTCAGGCTGTCGTCAATAATTCTCTGAATAATTATCAGGATGAAGTGCTGCGTCTGACCACGGGCTGTTCCGTTATCGTCACCGGTAAAGTGGTGGCATCACCAGGTCAGGGCCAGGCGTTTGAAATTCAGGCGACCAGCCTGGAAGTGGTCGGCTGGGTCGAAGATCCGGACAGCTACCCGATGGCGGCAAAACGCCACAGCATCGAGTATCTGCGCGAAGTGGCGCACCTGCGTCCGCGCACTAACCTGATCGGCGCGGTCGCCCGCGTTCGCCATACTCTGGCGCAGGCGCTGCATCGCTTCTTCCATGAAAATGGCTATTTCTGGGTTTCTACCCCGCTGATCACTGCCTCCGATACCGAAGGAGCTGGCGAGATGTTCCGTGTCTCGACGCTGGATATGGAAAACCTGCCGCGTAACGATCAGGGCAAAGTTGACTTCAGCGAAGATTTCTTTGGCAAAGAAGCCTTCCTGACCGTTTCCGGTCAGCTGAACGGCGAAACCTATGCCAGCGCCCTGTCGAAGATCTACACCTTCGGCCCGACGTTCCGCGCAGAGAACTCCAATACCAGCCGCCATCTGGCAGAATTCTGGATGCTGGAGCCGGAAATTGCGTTTGCCTCACTGGATGATGCGGCTGCACTGGCCGAAGCAATGCTGAAGTATGTCTTCAACGCGGTGCTGGAAGAGCGTGCCGATGACATGGCGTTCTTCGCTGAGCGCGTGGATAAAGACTCGGTTGAACGTCTTCAGCGTTTCATTACCACCGATTTTGCCCAGGTCGACTATACCGATGCGGTTGAGATCCTGATGAACTGCGGTCAGACCTTCGAGAATCCGGTTTCCTGGGGTATCGATCTCTCCTCAGAGCATGAGCGTTACCTGGCGGAGAAACACTTTAAAGCGCCGGTGGTGGTGAAAAACTATCCGAAAGACATCAAAGCGTTCTACATGCGCCTGAACGAGGATGGCAAAACCGTGGCGGCGATGGACGTTCTGGCACCGGGCATTGGTGAGATCATCGGCGGTTCACAGCGTGAAGAGCGTCTGGATGTGTTGGATGCGCGTCTGGAAGAGATGGGGCTGAATAAAGAGGATTACTGGTGGTATCGTGACCTGCGTCGCTACGGTACTGTGCCGCATTCTGGCTTTGGTCTGGGCTTTGAACGTTTAATCGCCTATGTGACTGGCGTGCAGAATGTCAGGGACGTTATCCCCTTCCCACGCACTCCTCGCAATGCGAGTTTCTGATATTCGGCATTAAATATAAGAAAATCATATATATAAAGAGGTCGGCACTGCCGGCCTTTTTTTATTTTTGTAAATTTTGAGTTCTCTCACAAAGTTCCGTCTTTTTTACATTTTGTAATACATATTTTCCTTTAGAAACCAGATTACGAGTTTAGTAGCATTTAAGCGCTAGAATTACGGCGGGTTGGATGGAAAGATGCGTGCAGACACAGGAAGACACCAAACTTCGCTCAGGGTTCTGTAAAGATTTCCTGACGGCAGTGGCAGGTGTACAAATAACTCCAATGAGGGTAATGAATAATGATGAAGCGCAATATTCTTGCAGTGGTTATCCCTGCTCTGTTAGCCGCCGGCGCAGCAAATGCTGCAGAAATCTATAACAAAGACGGCAACAAACTGGACCTGTACGGTAAAGCAGTCGGCCTGCACTACTTCTCTGATAACGATGGCAACGATGGCGACAAGTCATACGTTCGTTTCGGCTTCAAAGGTGAAACTCAAATTAATGACCAACTGACCGGTTACGGCCAGTGGGAATACAACATTCAGGCTAACAACTCTGAAGGGTCTGACGCGCAAGACGGTAACAAAACACGTCTGGGCTTCGCCGGCCTGAAATTTGGTGACGCTGGCTCAATCGACTACGGCCGTAACTATGGTGTGGTTTATGATGCAATCGGCTGGACAGATATGCTGCCAGAGTTTGGTGGCGACTCAGGTTACTCAGATAACTTCATGAACGGTCGTAGCACCGGCTTGCTGACCTACCGCAACACCAACTTCTTTGGTCTGGTAGATGGCTGGGATTTTGCCGTTCAGTATCAGGGCAAAAACGAACGTGACGAAATTCGTCGTTCAAATGGCGATGGCTGGGGCCTCTCAACCTCTTACGTTTCACCAATCGGCGTAGGTATTGTTGGTGCTTATAGCAGCAGCGATCGTACTGATGCACAGGCAGCCGGTGTAGCCGCTAACGGTACTGTTGTTGGTCAGGGCAAGCGCGCTGAAAACTGGGCAACCGGTCTGAAATATGACGCGAACAATGTTTATCTGGCCGCTTACTACGGTGAAACCCGTAATTCAACGCCATTCGATCTGACAATTGCTCCTGGTACCACCACGACTGCATTCGCTAATAAGGCTCAGAACATTGAGCTGGTTGCACAGTACCAGTTCGACTTCGGTCTGCGTCCTTCCGTTGCTTACGTGCAGTCTAAAGGCAAGGATATTGAAGGCGTGGGCGATGCTGACCTGGTTAAATACATCGACGTTGGCGCGACGTATTACTTCAACAAAAACATGTCTACCTATGTGGACTATCAGATCAACCAGCTGGATGACAACAACCGTCTGGGTCTGAATACTGATGACACCGTAGGCGTAGGCCTGGTTTACCAGTTCTAATTCTGCTTTAAGCATGTTGAAAAACGGGGCTCAGGCCCCGTTTTTTTATGGCTGTTATTTAGCTTGTCCGCGTTTCTTCCCGTCCTTTTGCTCAGCGTTAACCTCAGCTTCTCCTGATAGCAAAATCAAAGCCGCAAAATAGTCGATTTTGTCTCGCAAACGGTTGGCATTTGCCTGGCCGGGCGCTACCCTGACAGCTCTCTTGCTTACGTTCACGCTAATGGACCTGACACATGTTTGAATCGATCTCTGCTGCACCCGCCGATCCTATTCTCGGGCTGGCCGATCTGTTTCGTGCTGACGACCGCCCTGAAAAAATCAACCTGGGCATCGGCGTCTACAAAGACGAAACCGGCAAGACCCCGGTACTGACCAGTGTTAAAAAAGCTGAGCAATACCTGCTGGAAAACGAAACCACGAAAAACTATCTCAGCATTGATGGTCTGGCTGATTTTGCCCGCTGCACACAGGCCCTGCTGTTCGGCAATCAAAGCCCGCTGATCACCGCAGGCCGCGCCCGCACGGCTCAGACGCCAGGTGGCACAGGTGCGTTACGTGTAGCAGCAGATTTCCTCGCCACGCAGACCTCTGTAAAGCGGGTCTGGATCAGCAATCCGAGCTGGCCGAATCACAACAACGTATTCAATGCTGCCGGTCTTGAAGTCTGTGAATACCATTACTATGACGCAGCAAACCATACGCTGGATTTCGAGGGGATGCTGGCGTCACTGCAGCAGGTTCAGCCTGGCGACGTGGTGTTGTTCCATGGCTGCTGCCATAACCCGACCGGTATCGACCCGACGGCTGAGCAGTGGCAGCAGCTGGCGCAGCTGTCACAGACTAATGGCTGGTTACCGTTGTTCGATTTCGCCTACCAGGGCTTTGCCCGTGGTCTGGATGAAGATGCAGAAGGCCTTCGTATTTTTGCCGCGTCACATCAGGAGCTGATCGTCGCCAGCTCATACTCGAAGAATTTTGGTCTCTACAATGAGCGCGTGGGTGCCATCACGCTGGTAGCGGCCGACGCCGGCGTAGCAGAAACCGCATTCAGCCAGGTGAAATACACCATTCGTGCCAACTACTCCAACCCACCGGCGCATGGTGCTGCTGTTGTCGCCACCATTCTCGGTAACGACGCGCTGCGTACCATCTGGGAGCAGGAGCTGTCAGATATGCGTCAGCGCATTCAACGCATGCGTCAGCTGTTTGTGAACACCCTGGCGGAAAAAGGCGCGCAGCGTGACTTCAGCTTTATTATTAAACAGAACGGCATGTTCTCCTTCAGTGGCCTGACCAAAGACCAGGTGATTCGCCTGCGTGAAGAGTTCGGTGTCTATGCCGTTAACTCAGGCCGCGTGAATGTGGCGGGCATGACGCCAGACAATATGTCGGCGCTGTGCGAAGCGATTGTCGCCGTGCTGTAACGCTGACGACGAAAAAAATGGGCCATCAGGCCCATTTTTTTATTTCAGATAAAATGACAGATTGTTTACTGCAGGAAAGGATTACTGATGCGTTCATGCCCCAGTGTGGAAATCGGGCCGTGGCCAGGAACAAAAGTCACATCATCGCCCAGCGGCAGTAATTTTGTGTGGATGGCATCGATGAGTTGCTGATGATCGCCCTGTGGGAAGTCAGTACGCCCAACACCACCATTAAAAATCACATCGCCTGAAATCAGTAACCGTCCCGGACGGTCAAAGAACACGACATGGCCAGGTGAATGTCCCGGGCAGTGCAGAACGTCCAGTGTGGTCAGCCCGACCTGCACGCTCTCTCCCTCTTCCAGCCAGCGATCGGGGATAAAAGGTGCGCATTCGTCAAGTCCGAACATCCGGCTCTGAGTCGGCAGCGCTTCAAGCCAGAAGGCATCGCGCTTTTGCGGTCCGACAATCGGAATATGATAAAACGCTGCCAGTTCAACAGCGGCCCCGACATGATCAAGGTGTCCATGTGTCAGCAGAATCTGAGCGGGTTTAAGTTTTAGCTGTTCCAGCGTTTGTTTGATCAGTTCGGCATCGCCGCCTGGATCGACCAGTGCGGCTTCGCGAGTCGTATCGCACCAGATCACTGAGCAGTTCTGGGCAAAAGCGGTAACAGGAATAATGTGGTAATTCATAACGCTCCATGACCGGCTCACGCAGCGTTGCCGGTGTCACTACCAGTGCCTGATCGGACCGGTATCAATATGTACAAAGTTACTGCGGGGATAATATCCTACACCACCCGCACGCAGAGATAACGCCGCTTTGCGTACATTCGCCAGCGAAACCCCTTCAATATGAAAATCCATCGCCTGGCCTTTGGTGTGATAGCTGTGCTTTGCTACTCCCGGACCACTCTCACGTAACATGTTGTTGGTTGCCAGTGAACGATAGCCGGAAACGAGCTGGATCGGTTTACGTATACCCAGCAGCGCCTGCAGGCGGAAAATCTGGTCAAACAGATGTGGATCGATGCTTTTCACTTTGTTGGCACGATAGTCACGGAAAAAATGATTTAATCGTGACAGCTCATCCTTATCGTAACTCTTACCATTAAAAAACTCAGTTTTAAGGGTTTCACCGGTATGAAGATTATTAAGCATCAATACACGCGGGCGAGACGTAGAGAGCGAGGCCCTTGCAGAAGCGGGCAATAATGCCAGTCCGGCGGCGGCACTACCGCACAGCAGTAGTTTGCGACGAAAAGAATCAATAGTAGACATGTAACGGTTTACCTGAGAGCGAAGCCATAGAAATGTGCAAAAAGCGCACAGGCCGAACCATAACTTTCTCCCGGAGAAGCGTCAACCCATCTGCTATGAGTTTGCGAGGCGATCCCCTGAGGGATCGCCATCTGATAAAATTTTTCGTTAAGAGGATTTGCGGGGGGAACGATTTAAAATCAATTACTAGAGCAGCAATTGCTCGGCCCGACTCAGGGCCTGAGTGCCCGAACGAGCAGTGTCATCGTAATTGTAAATATCTGTACGGAACTGAGGTTTGCCATCATCAGCGACCCACGCCGTCAGATAATAGAGATTGACCGGAATGCGGTGGCGAATCGGCACATAGCGGGTGTCACCCTCTTTCAGCGTGCTGGAAATTCGGGCGTCATTCCAGCCCGCATCCTGCAACAATAACCCTGCCAGTTCAGATGCTTTGTTCACCCGCACACAGCCTGAACTGAGTGCACGGATATCACGCTGGAACAGGTTATGGTTTGGCGTGTCATGCAGGTAGATTGCATCTGAACTCGGCATATTAAATTTATACCGTCCCAGCGCATTCGCCACGCCCGGAGCCTGAATCAACCGGTAAGGGAACGATGAGGCGGTGACCATGCGCCAGTCGATCATGCTGGGATCAATCACTTCAGCGTCTGCACTCCAGCCTGACAGCAGGGTATACCCATGCTTGTAGAGATAGGTTGGATCCTGCTTCACTTTCGGAATAATGTCTTTACGCACCAGCGTTGTCGGCACATTCCACGGTGGGTTAAGCACGACATTATTCAGCGCACTGCGCATGAGTGGCGTTTTACGATCGGGACGACCGACGATGACGCGCGATGAGAGAATCTTGTTGCCGTTGTTGTAGTAGATCAGCGAGTAGTTGGCGATGTTCACCATGATGCCATTGTGCATATCGTCCGGCAGCAGGCGCAGGCGCTGAATATTCAGCGCCAGCAAAGAAGCACGCATCTGCGGAGAGACGTTAAGCCACTGACGCGTTCTGGCACCGATAGCACCATCGCCATCCAGTCCCTGCCACTGCTGGAAACGCTTCACCGCCGCCACCAGCGTCTCGTCATAAATATTGGCGGTATTCCCATCCAGCGTCGAACTCTGAACGTTACCCGGTGATTGTGGCGAAGGTGTAAGCAGATTAGTGACTGGCGCGGCGGAAGGACTCACCGCGACCGGCTGGTCGCTGTGCGTCACCGGCGACGGCGCGACAGGCACCGCATCGTCATCCGGTGCGGGGGCGTTAACCTGCGCCGTTAACATACCGCTGCGCTGCAGAATTTCACGCAGAGCAGGAACGTCATCACTGACCTGACCGGGACGCAGGGTTTCACTGCTTTTTAGTTGCGGCCATGGCTGTTTATCGCTGAGCAGTGTTTTCAGCGCGGCGTGCATGGGCTGATACTGTGGGTGCTGCGGCTGTAATGAGACAATGAACGTGTCAGCTGAACCCGCATTAACTGCGTTTTGCCACTGATTTACCACTGCTACCGATGGCTGGGTCAGCCTGTAAGGAACGTTGCTGTAGAGCCAGGTTTCCCCCTGCGTCGGCACGTTAGAGACAAACTGCAGGTAGCCCAGCATGGCATCGGAGAGCGCGACGTCGCGGGCAAAGCCGGTAATAGCCGGGTTAGTCAGACGGTCAACCCAGCGCGTGAACTGCGGCTGGACGCCAGAGAGAGCCACCTCAGCCAGCTGCTGCTGAAACTTCTGAACCGCCTGCTCATCCTGCCAGAGCGGCTGCATGTGGCGGGACGCATAGAGCGTTGCCAGCGGTCCCAGATAAAAAGGCTGGTCGGCACTGGAAAAAGCCTGACGGATGCGGTGCTGACTTTCAGAAACGGAGATAGCCGCCTGCGTTGTCCCTGGCATCGCGGCGATGACAGCGGCCTGTGGTAGCGTAAATGGAACAGCGGTTAGCGCCAGCGCTAACAATGATAAAACGCGATGATGATTTAATTTTTTTACCAGCAACATCCCTGCCCCCTTAACTTTCAACTTCGCAATGTTCCCTGTATCCACTGCGACCGCGCCGTGACTCATAATGTGAGTATACAAACAAAAACGGCATTTGCCTCATGGGACAAATGCCGTTATCAGATTAACCAATGGTTCAGTTTTTGACTACGTTTCGGCCTGCGATTTTTCAGCAGTCAGATCGGGTAGCGCATCGGCTTCGCTTACCGCACGCACCGGTGAAGGATCGGCCGCAAAACCACGCAGCCCGACCACATGCACATGCTCGGTGTTATTAAACACTTTACGTACCAGTTTGTAGGTCGTGCCTTTCTCCGGGCTGATATTCTCCGGCGCGGCAATCACCAGCTGCATCTCCAGTCGCTCACAGAGTTCAAACAGTGTGGCGATGGAGCGGGCATCCAGACGGGCCGCTTCATCCAGGAACAGCAGTCGGCAGGGTGAAATATCTTTGCCGCGCAGACGACGTGACTCCTCTTCCCAGCTCTGCACCACCATCACCAGAATCGACATACCGGTACCGATCGCCTCGCCCGTTGAGAGCGCACCGCTTTCTGCACGCAGCCAGCCATCGGAACCCCGGTTAACTTCAACTTCCATTTCCAGATAGTTGCGGTAGTCGAGCAGCTCCTCACCAATGGTCTGCGGCGTCCGCTGACCCATGTCGATATGCGGATTAAGACGCTGATAAAGTTTCGCCAGCGCCTCAGAGAAGGTCAGGCGGTTGCTGTTGAACAGATCCTGATGCTGCTCATGCTCTTCTGACAGCGTATCCAGCAGCATAGCGTGGGTTTCACGCACGTTCACGTTGAGCCGCACGCTGCGGACCTGACCAAAGCTGACGGTCTGCAGCCCCTGGTTGAGCTGGCGGATGCGGTTCTGTTCACGCTGGATCGTTTTGCGGATGATGTTTGCCGCACTGCGTGAACTGATCGCCAGCATCTGCTCACGCGCGGTCAGCTCTTCGGTCAGACGGTTCAGTTCGATTTCCATCTGCTCAATCGCTTCGACCGGATCGTCAGTACGAATAATATCCTGACGAATACGCTCACGCAGATGCTGATAGACCGCAATAAAGAACTGAATCTTACGTTCAGGACGTTTTGGATCTTCCGACAGCCGCAGTACGTCGCGCAGATGTTCGTTATCCGCCACCGCCAGACGCAATGCACCCAGCGCCTTATCCGACATCGAACGCAGCTCATCGCCGCTCAGATAAGCCAGTTCACGACGATGCAGACGGCGCTCAACGCCATTCTCTTTAACCAGACGCAGTACGGTACACCAGCCCGCTTTCGCGCTGACCACCTGTTCACGCACCTGATGATACTGACGCTCCAGCTGACGCAGGCGCTTCTGCAGGTTATCCATCTCCGCTTCACAGAAGGTGAGCTGTTTCTCCAGCTGATTGCGGCGGGCGCGGTTGTGGCTCAATGCAGTGTAAAGCTCGTCACGACGAACGCGCGCGCGTTCCTCTGCGCTGCTGTCAGCCTGGACGCCAATGTCCTGCATCTCCTGCTGCAACTCTTTCAGCATGTCGCGCTTGGCGTCATAAGCGCTTTTCAGCGAAGCCAGCACCTGCGAGTATTGCGTCAGCTGTGTTTGATGTTCACGCAGGCGATCGCGGCTGCGGCTGCGTTCACCCTCAGCCTGCTCAAGACGCTGACGCAGCTTATCGCTGAGGTCGTTGTTGCCGTTGAGCATGCTGGCAGAGTCGTCATAGCTGAAGTGAGCGCGACGCTGCACCACTTCTGTCAGCGCAAAGGCCTGCTGACGCGCGTTACGCTGCTGCTGCTGCGCCTGCTGATAATCCGCCTGTAGTTGCTCGTGCTGTTCCGGATCGCTCTGCAATACGGCGAGGATCGGTTCCAGTTTCGCCAGCTTCGCGCCATGCTGATGCAGGAAGCGCGCCGCGTCCTGTGCCGCATCGACCTGCTCACGGATCTCTTCGCAGCGATCGCCCAGCGTATCGTCCAGCAGCAGGTTGACGCGTGGCAGCAGTCGGTTTAACTGCGACACGCCCTCTTTCGCCAGCTCATACTGCTGCCGCTGCTGCTGATTATTGCTCTCATGCTGATTCAGCGCCCGTTCCAGTTCACCCCGACGCGCGCCCAGCTGACGGATCTGCGCTTCCGGGTCGGCATCAAAGGCAACGGCCAGATGTGTGCCGATAAAGCGGCTGAATGACTGATGCAGACGCTGCGTTTTCTGCACATCGAACGACAACGTAGCGTAACGCTCAGCCAGTTTGTCGCGCTCAAGGTGCAGCAGCTCCAGCTGATTTTCGCGCGCTGCGCGACCAAACAGCGGGATTTTCGGGAAGCGGGAGTAGCGCCACTGACGCTCTGCCACTTTCACCACGACGGCATTCTGCAACTCATCAACGCTGAAGACACTGTCATCGAATGACTGCGGATCACCCTCGATTAGATAGAGATCTTCCGGGCACTCCTCCAGACCATCCAGCATCTCACGCACGCGGGAGAGATCTGGCACCACGATCGCATGACGTGACGGACCATAGAGTGCCGAGAAGTACGGCGCATCATCCAGGGTCACATCATCATAAATCTCAGAGAGTAATACGCCGCCAAAGCGTTCGGCGAGTTGGGTCAGACGCGCATCTTCCGCTCCGCCCGGCTGACTGAGCCGCTCAATCTGCTGCTCGATATCACGTTTGCGTGCCGCCACTTCGTCGCGCTCGACGGTGGTTTCACGCTCGCGCTCCAGCAGTTGCTGCATAAATTCGGTGACGTCCTGGCTGCTGTTTAGTGCCTGGCCGGTCTGTTCGCTGAGCTGGGTCAGGATCTCCTGCGCCGCCAGCCAGTGTGGCGCACGGGCGGTCAGGCTGGTGATGCGTTCGCGCAGCTGTTCCAGCTCCTGACGCATCATCATGCGCTGCTCACCGGCATCCGAGACGCTGCTGTTGAGCTGTTCGATCTGCGCTTCAAGCTCCTGCTGCAGGCCAGCCAGCGCATCCGCTTCGTAATGCTGCCCCTGACGCTTGCAGAACTCGGCCAGAAGCCGCTCCGCCTCATGCTGCTCGCGCAGGCGCTGTTCCAGCTCATTGAGACGCAGACGGAGCGACGAGAGCTGTTCGGCGTGATGACGCTGATTGCTGGCATCACGCAGCAGTTCGCGGCCGGTCTGCCAGGCATCCTGACGGGTCACGTCACCGGCAATGCTGGTCACCAGCGCCAGCGCCTGTTCAAACTGACTGTGCGCGGCTTCGGCCACGCTCAGCTTCTGCTCCAGGCGCAGCAGGCGTTCTGTCGCCTCTTCCTCTTTAGCCTGGAAGCTCTCCTGCCATTCTGCAGCGTTATCGATGGTCAGATCGGGCAACTGGCACAGCGTGCGGGCGCGTTCCAGCGCCTGCAAGGCCTGCTGATACTGGATGGCGCGCGTTTGCTGCACGTCGAGTGCCTGCTGGAAATCGGCCAGCTGGCTTTTCAGCTCATCGACTTCCAGCTCAGCCGCTTCGGCACGCGCTTCATTCTCTTCCTGAATTTCGCGCGCTTCGGCAACCACTTCGGTCTGCTCTTCCAGACGCAGCGTCAGATCTTCGATATCCGCATCGTAGCGCTCAATCTTCTCCTGCTGCCGCATCGCCGTCTGCACCAGATTCAGGTGATCGCTGGCAGCCTGATAATCGACTTCGAGATCGTTCTCTGCGCCACTATGCTCCGCCAGCTCGCGCGCCATCTCCACGTGACGATATTGCTCGGTGGCGAGTTGCTTACGGCTGCTGAACAGCTCACCGCGTAGCTGTAATGCGCTGTCGAGATGTCCACGGCGCTCGTTGGCGTGACGCATGTAGTCAGCCGACACGTAGCTGGTCGCCTCGGAGATGAGATGCTTGAAGAGGTCGCGGTCGGACTGGGTAACGCGGATCGCCTCCAGCGTCATACGGTTTTCGCGTAGCGCAGCTTCCATATCCTGGAACGCTTTACGCACGCCGCTGTTTTCAGGCAGCAGGTAATCACGCAGCGATCGGGTGATGGCGCTGGAGATACCGCCATAGAGCGAGGCTTCGATCAGACGATAGAACTTGCTGCGATCGCTGGCAGAGCGCAGACGACGCGGCACCACGCCCAGATCAAACAGCATGGCGTGATAATCCGTCACCGAGTTATAAGCGCGGAACTGCACGCCTTCCTGTGCCTCAACCCGCTCTTTTACCTCATTCAGCGGTAAGACGCGTGCCTGACGGCTGTTAAGCACTTCCGTCAGCATGTCGGTCGGGTTGGTGTCGGTTGGCAAACCGTGGATACTGAATGGCTTGATGTCGACCTTTTTATCGCGTCCGGCAACCTGTTGCAGACGCACACCGACCACCACACGCTGATGGCGTGAGTTCACTACGTCCAGCATTGAGTAGCAGACGCCGGCCCGCAATTTACCGTGAAGACCCTTATCACGGGATCCCGACGTCGCGCCCGCTTCGGTGGTGTTACGGAAGTGCAGCAGGGTTAAATCGGGGATCAGTGCGGTGACAAATGCCGCCATGGTGGTGGATTTACCCGCACCGTTACCGCCTGACAGCGTGGTCACTAATTCATCAAGATCAAAGGTACGGGCAAAAAAACCGTTCCAGTTGATCAGCGTAAGCGAACGAAACTTTCCGCGCTCAATCATGCCTGTTCTTCCTCTGCGTTCTCACTGTCGCCTTCCTGCCCTTCACTTTCATCGGTGTCGATCGGTGCAGTCGCATTTTCCAGTAGCATGGCTTCGCCATCACGAATCAGGCGCAGCTGCGCTTCACGGGCATCATCACCGCCGCGCACGTCTGCACCAAAGCGGAACACCGATTCCGTAATACGGAATTTGCTGCTGTCGTTACCGAAGAACCACACCATCCCAAGACGGCGCAGGCGGCTCAGAGAGGCGCGCACTTTCTCCTGCAGCTTCGTGCGATCCAGATCCGAACCGGTCGAACGCTGGTTAACCAGCTTCAACAGACGGTTCTCGTCGGCCAGCGAGAGCAGTTCGTCATACAGCTCCTGCTGGGTGAAGATCCCCTCATTCGCCAGGCGTTCCGGGCTGAGATAGAGGTAGCAGAGAATCTTCCCGACCATCATGTCCAGCTCAGAGAGCACAGAACGCGGAATCAGTGTGGTTGAACGCGGACGCAGATAGAAAAAGCCTTCCGGCGCACGAATTAACTCAACGTTATAGCGGGTGTAAAACTCTTCGAGAAATGACTGGTAGTCCATCAGAAAAGCGTGGTTATCCAGCTCTTCAATTCCGATATGGCGTCCGGCGCGTAACTGGCTGTCCAGCGCGGGAAAAATCGGGTTGGCCAGTGCCTGTGCCAGCTTAACCGGCATCACTTGTTCAATATTTGTCGATGACATGTGCCTGCACCTTGGCTCCGTAATCATTGATGGCTTGCCATTCCACAGGCAAACCGGCTAAATCAGCTTCCGCTACGCCAAGGCGTACCGCCTGGTCCACCACAATGCGCGCCAGGTCGAAATGGCGGGCGCGTGGATACTGGGCCAGGTAGTCACGCATCACTGACGCGAGGTTGAGCGGTTTTTGTTGCGATTTGTAGATCTGCAGCGCTTCTTCAATCATCGCTGCCAGCTGTTCGCGAATTTCGTTAATCTCTTCGTATTCCATCTCTGGCGGCAGTTCGCCCATCACTTCGTCATTCCGCAGCGTCAGTGCCTCATCGCGCATGTCATACAGGCGGTCGGCATTGGCGTAGGTCAGCGCCCAGGGCGCGTCGAAGTAGTTCTGTACCGATACCCGCAGGCGCTGAGCAAAGACGCGATTTTTATCCATGTCGATGGCGGTACGAATAAATTTATGGACGTGCCGGTCATAGCCGATCCACAAGTCAATCGCCTGCTGGCCCCAGCTGGTAATACGGTCGAGTTTGCTTTGCAGATCAAATACCAGCTTATCGACGAAGCCCAGGTCCGGGCTGTCCAGCGTGGCATCCTGAATGCGCAGCAGGTTTTCCTGAAGCTTGTCGCCCGCCGCTTCCAGCGTATCCTGCAGTTCACGTAGCGTCCCGGAGGTTTCAGAGAGCAGCATTTCACAGCTGGAGATCGCCGCACGCCAGTCTTTATTCAGCAGTTCAGCGATATCGTTTTTCACCGCCTGCTGCTGTTCATCCATCAGACGCTGGGTCATATCGATGCTGTCGAAGATCTCCGCCACCGAATATTTCAGCGGCGCGAAAACATTGCGATGCCAGTGAAACTCATCGCCATTTTCCTGCGCGGCATCAGCTGCCCGCTTGAGCTCGCTGGCCACAATCGACAGCTGCATCGACAGGCGCAGCGTTGAAAACTCACGCTGACGGATGTAGTAGTCGGTGATGCCGATCGCCAGCGGCGTCAGCCGATAGATAGCATTGCCTTCGGTGAGTTCACTGGTAAAGCGGTTGAGCAGGCGCTGACGCACCATGTCGTTGATGGCGTTGTTGGCACGAACCAACACGGTTTCATGGGTTTGTTCAAAAGCTTTACTGACATGACGGAAAGCGTCAATCAGATCGCCTTCGCTCATTTCGCCATCCATCCGCTCACCGTTAAGGGTGGCGATAGCCAGCAAAAAGGCCAGACGTTCCACTGGCAGCGCAAGGGAAAAATCATTTTTGCGCGCCCAGGATACCAGTTCAGGTACCGTCTGGGAAAATTCACTCATAATTCGTCCTTCTGCCCCGGTTTACGCGCGGTCACATGGATGTAGCGCCCTAAGCTTAAAAAGGGTTCCTGACGGCAGTAACGCCGCTCCATCTCAATAATTTCGTCGTCGCTTTTTGGCTCGCCTTTCGGCGGTTTCATGTAGTCACTGAATACCCGGATCCCGGCACGCTGCTCAATCACAAAGCCACACGCCTCCAGCCAGCGATAGACCTGCTCGGGGTCGCGCGGATAGTCAGGCGACAGGGTTCGTTTTTTGCGTTTAGTCAGGTTGGTGCGCAGATAGCCGAAGTTACCCAGCGTTAGGGTGCGCAATGTCAGGCCGTGCAGATTGTAAAACATCAGCGACATGACGCCCCCCGGACGCAGCAGATCGAACAGCGCTTTGAGCACCTTCTCCGGTTCAGCGACCCACTCAAGCACAGCGTGGAACAATACCAGATCCACCGGCTTATCCAAATGTTCGCCCACCTGCTGCGCGCTAATTTGTCTGAATTGCATGTTGTGGCTCACACCCTGTGCCAACGCATTTTCGGCGGCCCGGCGCAGCATCTCAGCAGAGAGGTCGCACAGCAGAACCTGATGGCCCTGTGCAGCCAGCCCGCTGGAGACCTGGCCGACACCGCCGCCAGCATCCAGTACCGACAGCGGATGGGGTGACAGGCCGGGCACTATCTTCTCCAGCTCATCCCGGAGGATGGCCTGGCGTATCTTCCCTTTGGTGGTGCCGTAAATATTTTGCGAAAATTTATCCGCGAGATCGTCAAAGTTACGATCCTGCATGGCATGCGCTCCGGTATGCTGCGGTGAGACTTGTGCTATTTTGTCACAGGCATCAGAAGAATGAACCTTTCATCCCCATCTTCCCTTCCGGGTGCTCTATTTTCGGACAACAGGACGCGTTTTCGATGTTATTTACCCTGAAAAAAGTGATAGGCGGGCTGCTTTTACCCTTGCCGTTTCTGCTTTTGCTGATGGCGCTGGGCATTTTACTGCTTTGGTTTACTGACTGGCAAAAAAGCGGCAAAACCGTGATCTCCATCAGCTGGCTGTTACTGCTGCTGCTGAGCCTGCAACCGCTAGCCGATCGGCTGCTTTTGCCGCTGGATAACCGCTATCCGACCTGGAACGGCGCAGAGAAGGTGGACTACATTGTGGTGCTGGGTGGAGGCTACACCTTCAATCCGGCATGGGCACCCAGCTCGAACCTGCTGAATAACAGTCTGCCACGCGTGGCGGAAGGTATTCGCCAATGGCAACGCAATCAACAGTCGACCCTGATTTTTACCGGTGCCGCTGGTGGCACCAATCCGAAGAGCAGCGCCTGGGTAGCCGCTCAGGTGGCAGAAAGTCTGGGCGTGCCGCGCGAACATATTCAGATTCTGGACCAACCGCGTGATACCGCGGATGAAGCGCAGGCGGTCAAAACGGTAGTCGGCGATCGCCCGATGCTGCTGGTCACCTCAGCGAATCATATGCCGCGGGCGATACGCTTTTTCCACGCGGTCGGTCTGAAGCCGATTGCTGCGCCTGCCAATCAGCTGGCGATTACCTCGCCGCTGAATGGCTGGGAACGGGCGATACCATCATCGATCTGGCTGAGCCACAGCGAACGGGCAGTGTATGAGACGCTGGGCACGTTACTGCAGCGACTTAAAGGTGAGGAACCCGACTCAGCCGAGCCAGGGAAGTAGTTGCGCACGGGCATGGTCAAAACGCGGACGATCAAACGTGCCAGTCTGCACAAGATGCTCGATGCAGTCCCACAGCTGATAAACCCACCGGCGCCAGACAAAGCCCTCAGAGACGGGTGCCCGTTGCAGGTAGTCGTGCAGCAGCGCTGTCTCGGCGGGTGAGGTATCCAGATGGATCAGGTCATATTCACGGGGTGCCCAGAGAATCATGCCCGGCTGTGTCATCGCGACTAACTGGTCGCTGCGGCTGTTTTTCAGCATGCTCTGCAGCCGCACGTTGCCGTGAACCATCACACAGGGATCATCGAAGTCGCGGAAAAAATACGCCAGACGCGACCGGCAGCGAAACAGAATCTGGCGATCTTCCAGCGTTAATGCGGGTGGCCGCAGATAGCTGAGGGTCGACCACAATACCTCAACCCGTTGTGCATACCAGGCCGGCCAGCAATTCTGCTGCGTGCTGTCTACCGTTCCGACCAGACCGTGGCTGTCGAGCCGGTGCCAGGCCAGCAGACCCTCGACGGCCTGCTCGCAAAACTGTTGCCATCGCTGGGCATCCCGCGCAGGCACCTCCGCCGTCACGCCATTCAGTCTCGCCATCAGAAGCGTTTCATGCACCGGAGGCTGCTGGCTCAGCACCAGACCATAGACCGCTGGCACCGGGATCAATCCGGCCTGCCCCAGTAATGCCAGCTTTCTGGCTTCCAGCGCTGCCCGCCCCTGATGACGAAAATATTTTGCCACCATCGGCATGGGGTTCCCCTGCCGATCGTACAGGGCATAGAGTCGGGTAGGTGGATGTTCACTGATTAATTCGAGGCGGCTGATGCTTTCACCCAGCGCCAGCGTGAGTTCCGATTTAAGCTGTTCCATGCGGCATCCTCCTCAGATGAGTATCACAATATCCTGAAGGAAGTACTGGCGATAAGTTTAGTGGCGGATCAATCGTTGCGCTGAAACGGGGAGGCTGACTCCCCGTGTATCAGGCCTGCATGGCATTGCGGACGCGTTGCAAATCGTCTGGCGTATCCACACCCACGCTGGGAATGGTTTTTGCTACGGCGACATGAATTTTTTCACCGTACCATAAGACACGCAGTTGCTCGAGCAGCTCAATCTGTTCAAGCGGACAAGGCGCCCAGGCAACATAGCGGCGAATAAAACCGGCACGGTAGGCATAGATGCCGATGTGTCGCAGAAGCGTATCGCCAATCTGCTCACGTGAGGCAGCATAGCGTTCACGATCCCAGGGAATGGTTGCCCGTGAGAAATAGAGCGCATAGCCATTCGCATCCATGACCACCTTCACCGCGTTTGGATTGAAGGCTTCTTCCACATCGGTGATTGGCACCGCCAGCGTTGCCATCCCGGCCGCTGAACCCGCCAGATTGGTCGCCACCTGGCGCACAATCTCTGCCGGGATCATCGGCTCATCACCCTGCACGTTGACGATGATTTCGTCATCAGCAAACTGATATTTTTCAATCACTTCCGCCAGCCGCTCCGTGCCGGACTGGTGATCGGCGCGCGTCATGCAGACTTCACCGCCTGCCGCTTCCACTGCTCTGGCTACGTCAGGATGATCGGTAGCAACAATGACCCGGCTGGCACCCGATTCACGGGCGCGTTCCATCACATGCACGACCATCGGTTTACCGTGAATATCGAGCAGCGGCTTGCCGGGTAACCGGGTTGACGCATAGCGCGCAGGAATGATGGCAGTGAAACTCATGGATGAATCTCTTCAACTGACAGGGTACGGGCTTCGGTTTCCAGCAGCACCGGAATGCCATCCCGAACCGGGAAGGCCAGGCCATCAGGCTTGCAGATCAGCTCCTGCTGCGCATTGTTGAAGTAAAGTTTGCCATTGCACACCGGGCAGGCAACGATTTCGAGTAAACGATGATCCATATGTCCTCCATCAGGAACCGAATGCTTAAGGCATCAAGCATACCATAGCGCGGCGCAGGCGGGATGGGGTAAAACGCCTTCCCGCAGCGGCTGCCGCAAAATTGATTAATCCAGCCGCCACTGGGCTGGCCAGTGGTCTTTGAGTGCATCGGGTACCTGCAGAATAGTGACGCTTTCTGCCCCCTGCCAGGCTGCGAAGCGTTCAATCGCACGCCGGATATCCACCACAAAGCGCGCCGTGACGCGGGTCGTCTCTTCCAGCCAGAGTTTTTTAATCTCCAGCTGTTTGGCCTGCCGCAGCATGCGGGCATCGAGCCGCCCTTTTATCTGCCCACGATGAAGGATAGGCAAAACGAAATAGCCAAATTTACGCTTCTCCTCGGGGGTGTAACATTCGATACGATAATCAAAACTGAACAGCTCCAGCGCACGTTTGCGATCCCAGACCACCGGATCAAACGGGGACAGCAGCGCGCTGTGCGTTGCCTGCAGCGGCGTCTCCAGCAATGGTAAGTAGTCACGATGCAGCCACATTTCACCCAGCCCCTCTGTATTGACGGCGACCAGATCGCCCGCAGCCTGGGCATCAGAGATAAAGTCGTTCAGGGGTGCCCGTTTAAGGCGATAGTAGTCCGGCAGCCAGGCCGCGCGGAAAATTCCTAAGCTACGGGCGCTGTTCATCAGCATCTGTCTGGTGGCGTCGGCTTCGCTGATGCCATGTATTTCATCCTGCCAGTCGGGCATGACACGACTGCGCAGATCGTAGACACGCTGAAAGTTACGGCGTTCGGCGACCATCAGCTCACCGGCGCTAAACAGGTTTTCCAGATGGCGTTTGTGCGGTTTCCATGCCCACCATCCCGACTTTGGATTATCCGCATGGGTAAAATCAGCGGCGCGCACCGGACCGTTTTGCTGAATCAGCTGCAGTAATTCGGTAATCGCCTGCTGGTGGTCAGCAACCCACTGCGCGTTATATTTCCAGCCAAGACGTTCAGGCGACAGCATGCGATGACGAAGCAGTCTGTAATCGGCGCGTGGAATAAAGCAGGCTTCGTGCGCCCAGTACTCAAAGAAATCGCCCTGTGCCAGCGCCTGTTCCAGCCATGCCTGAGGATAGTTTCCCAGGCGACTGAACAGCACCAGATAAGGACTGCGGGCCACGACATGGATGGTGTCGATTTGCAGCAGTGACATGCGGGAGATGCAGTTAATCAGATCCTGATAAACAGCGCGTTTTGCCAGAGGGCGCAGAAGGCCCTGCGCGGCGAGATGAAGGTGACGTGCTTGCTGTAACGAAAGTGAATGCGGGGTGTTCATCCTCTTCCTTATCAGGCTTCACCTGAATGGGTGCAGGTATCAGTGCGGGCGACGGCAGCGTTGTTCAATGTCGTCCAGTAACGGGGTTACGGCTTTACCGGTTAAATGAGCGTCCACCGGCAGATACCACCAGTCAGGCTGCGCAAAGTGACGGCATTTCACTGCGTCCTTTTCAGTCATTAATAGCTGCTGACCCGGCTGTAATAATCGTGTCAGCTCATCCTCACTGTAGGCGTGATGATCGGCAAAGGCGATCTCTGCAACCGGCGTAATACCCTGCTTTTTCAGCGTGGTAAAAAAGCGCGGAGGATGACCGATACCGGCCATGGCGACCACTGCGCCCAGTTGCTCGGTTGCACGGGTTTCCCCGGTCAGCAGATTGGTAGCGAGTCCGGGCTGAAGTTGCATCGCAATCTCGTCACCCAGGGCATCACCGCCATTAATGATGACGGCATCAACCTGCCGCAGACGATTGGCACGTTCACGCATCGGACCGGCAGGTAACCACCAGCCATTTCCAAAGCGACGAACGCCATCAACCACCACGATCT
Source organism: Pantoea sp. F_5 (assembly GCF_008631595.1). Lineage (NCBI taxonomy): Bacteria > Pseudomonadati > Pseudomonadota > Gammaproteobacteria > Enterobacterales > Erwiniaceae > Pantoea > Pantoea sp. F_5. The sequence goes on along the minus strand of NZ_VWUO01000002.1, from coordinate 16,952 downwards.
CGCAATCGCGCTGTAGCGCATAATGTTGCAGGCCGTCGTCAGTGATAATCACATCCAGCGGCCCCTGCTTCAGTAACGCCTCAATCGCCTGTTGCCTTTTGGGCGCAACCGCAACCGGCGCTGCGGTGCGCTGGGCGATCAGTACCGGTTCATCACCGGCCTGTTGCGTGGGGGTCTGCGCCGTGACCAGCAAAGGATAGTGGTCTGCCTTGCCGCCATATCCTCTGGAGACGACACCAGCCCGCAAGCCACGCTGCTGCAACGCCTCAACCAGCCAGATCACGACTGGCGTCTTACCGTTGCCACCGGCAGTCAGGTTACCCACCACCACCACCGGCAAAGGCGCACGCCAGCTTTTACGCCAGCCGCGCCTGTAACTGAAGCGTATCAGGGCTGTGATCGCACCATACAGCAGGCTGAATGGCCATAACAGAAGCCATAACGGAGAGCGACCACTCCAGATACGTTCTATCATTGGCCGAATTGCATCTTATGCAGCTGTGCATAGGCACCGCGTTCTGCTAACAGCACCTGATGCGTTCCGCGTTCAACAATCTGACCATCTTCGATCACCACGATTTCATCGGCTTTCTCAATGGTAGAGAGGCGGTGCGCAATCACCAGCGAGGTACGGTTCTTCTGCAACTCATCCAGTGCAGACTGAATAGCGCGTTCTGACTCGGTATCCAGCGCAGAGGTCGCTTCATCCAGGATCAGAATCGGACAATCACGCAGCAACGCACGGGCAATGGCGATACGCTGACGCTGACCGCCAGATAACAGCACGCCGTTCTCGCCAATCACCGTATCCAGGCCTTTATCCATTTTATTGATAAAGTCCATCGCATGCGCCATGGTGGCCGCCTGCTCGATCTCTGCACGGCTATATTGCTCACTGCGGGCATACGCGATGTTATTGGCAATGGTGTCGTTAAAGAGATGCACATTCTGCGAGACCAGCGCCACCTGATTACGCAGCGAACGCAGGGTATACTCGCGCAAATCATGACCATCCAGCAGAATTTCGCCCTGCTGAATATCATAAAAGCGGGTCAGCAGGCTCGCCATCGTAGACTTGCCGGAACCAGAACGGCCTACCAGCGCCACCGTTTTACCTGCCGGTAGCGACAGATTGATATTGCGCAGTGCCGGAATTTCACGACCGGGATAGGTAAAGGTCACATCACGGAATTCGATATCCCCTTTCGCACGGGTGATTTCGCGCGTGCCATTGTCTACTTCCTGCTCGCTATCCAGAATAGAGAACAGCGTCTGACAGGCCGCCATGCCACGCTGGAACTGGGCATTGACGTTGGTCAGAGACTTGAGCGGACGCATCAGGGCGATCATCGAGGAGAAAACCACGGTGATAGTCCCGGCTGTCAGGGTATCCATGACGCTGGGGAAGCTGGCAGCATAGAGGACAAAAGCCAGGGCCAGTGACGCGATCAGCTGAATGACCGGATCGGAAATGGAAGAGGCTGAGACCAGTTTCATGCCCTGCTGGCGCATACGGTTACTGACGCGAGAAAAACGCTCCGACTCAATTTCCTGACCGCCAAAGATCAGCACTTCTTTGTGCCCCTTCAGCATCTGTTCGGCGCTGGTTGTCACCTGCCCCATGGTGTTCTGCATACTTTTACTGATTGAGCGAAAGCGCTTAGATACGGTGCGGATTGCAAATGAGACGACAGGTGCCAGGACAATCAGGATTAACGACAGCTGCCAGCTGTAGTAGAACATCATGATGAACAGGCCAATGATCGAGGCACCTTCACGCACTACGGTAACCAGTGCACCCGAAGATGAAGAGGCAACCTGCTCTGAATCGTAGGTAATGCGCGACAGCAGTGTACCGGTCGACTGCTGGTCAAAAAATGAAACCGGCATGCCCATCATATGGCTGAACAGACGACGACGGATATTCATCACGACATTGCCAGAGACCCAGGAGATGCAGTAGCTGGAGATATAACTGGTGACTCCGCGAACCAGCATCAGGCCAATAACGACCAGCGGCATCCACAGCATCACCGACCTGTCAGCCTTACCAAAGCCATCATCCAGTAACGGTTTCAACAGGGAGAGCATTAAGGCGTCGCCCGCAGCATTAATAATCAGGGCGACAGAGGCCACAATTAATCCCGCTTTGTTAGGCGCGATCATCGGCCAGAGTCGGCGAAACGTCTGCCACGTAGAGAGATCTTTATCTTGATGCATTATTTATTCACGCTGTTGGAAATAGCCGGCCATTCTACCTGGATTCGCGTTTGACGCCAAACCACTGATGATACCAACGGGGCATTAATTGTTCCCGCAGGGTAGATACCTGCACTCTGCCCTGCTCTATCCTGATACTGATTTGTCCTGACTGGCCCGTATCCAGCCACTGAAATCCAGCCGTTCGGTAATTTTCCAGCACATTTTTCGCGGGCATGCGCCAGGCATTGTAGCGTGCCAGAGAGGCAATCGCGGTGTGTCCTTCAGTTTTGCGCAGTAGCAGGGAGGTGGACGAAGTACGGCTTCCATGATGCGGTACCTGCAGGATATCGGCCTTCAGCCCCTGCTTCTCCAGCGCCACCAGCTGACGTTCCGCTTTAGCTTCGATATCACCGGTTAACATCAGCCGGACCTGACCGTCATCGACGATGATGACACAGGAGTCGTTGTTCCCACCGGCTAAAGGGTTCGTCAGCGGCCAGACAACCCGGAAGTGGAGCTGCCGCCAGCGCCACTGCGTACCACGTACACAGGGTAAGTGCGTTTTATCCGCCAGCGCGCTTCTTACCTCGGCCGCGGGCCAGCGTTGCGTAATCGCCTGCAGCCCACCCGTATGATCCAGATGGTTATGACTGAGGATGACCTGTTTTAAACGTAGCTGTCTGCGCTCCAGCCAGGGAATGATCACCCGGCTCCCCGCATTATCGTTCTGCCAGCGTGGCCCTGTGTCATATATCACCGCTTCGTTACCCTGAGTGAGTACTATGCTCAGGCCATGGCCGATATCCAGCATATCGATGCGCCAGCCCTGCTCAGGTTCTGGCTGGCGACTTACTATCATCGCCAGCGCTATCGCACAGCTGCTTAATGGCAGTGAGAAGAAAAACTGCGCACGCCAGAGAATGAGGCCACCCCATACCATGACCGTAAACCAGGCTGTGCCATTTAACGGCCACCAGCCCGGCGGCAGCAACGTCAGGCAATAAAACAGTGTGCGTAAAGAGAGATCGGCCGTACCCCAGAAGAATGCAGATAAATGCGCTACCGGCAGCAGCATGGCAAGTGTTACAAGGGGCATAGTAATAAATGAGACGACCGGGATTGCAACGACATTGGCCACCAGCGCGGTCAGGCTGATCCCGTTGAATATCGCCACCTGTAGCGGCACCATTAAAATCATCATGCCCGCCTGCAAATGCAGTAGCTGTAGCGGGATCCAGCGCCATTGATGGCGGAAATGTGCAGGCAGCGGAAACCAGTGATACCAGACCAGCAGCATGCCGACAGCCAGTACTGAAAGCCAGAAGCTGTCAGACAGCACGGTCAGCGGATCCATCACCAGCAGCAACGCAATACAGAATGTCCAGATCTGCCAGCTGTTCAGCTGAATACCCGCAAACCGTGTTATCGACCATAGCGTCAGGGCGAGCAGAGAACGGGCTGCAGGAGGCTGCGCCCCTGAAAGCCAGGTATAGGTTGCTGCAAACAGCCAGCTCACGATGAGGGGAAAAAGATAGCCGATAAGGCGGGCTGGCAATATAAACTGCACGCCTCGCGCAAGCATCCAGCCAGTACTGGCTGCCAGGGCAATATGCATGCCCGATATCGCCATCAGGTGCGCCGTGCCGGTATCACGCAGTAGCTGGCGCGTCTGCGGGCTCATCTCTTCCCGGATACCAAATGCCAGCGCCTCCAGCGTGCCACGCGAAGGCATTTCACGGGTTCTGTCACGGTGCCATACAATAAATCGCCAGCGGCCATCACAGCGATCGCTGATAGCATCCTGTTTAAGAATCCGCCCCTGAAGCGGCGTATTATTCGCGAGTGCAAAACGCTGTGCATCAAAGTCGCCTTCATTGAGGCGGGCATGGACCGGTCGCAGACGGAGGTGCATAGTCCAGCGCTGGCCCGGACAGTAAATCTCTGGATCAGTATCGAAAAAGAGCCAGGCAAAGCGAGGCGGAAATATTATCCTGCCCTGCTCTTCCAGCAGACGAACCCGGATTTGCTTCCGCTCTTTTCGTAGTTCATCAATCTGAAGGGTAAAGGTTGCGGGCCGTGCGGAGAGCTGTTCGATATCCCTCACCATCAGACGCGCGTCGTTACAGGCCCATGCCAGAAACAGCAGAGTGATACCGGTCAGACGAAGCGGCGGGTAAGCGCAATGCAGCAGAGCCAGACCCACGAGGATAAGCAGCAGAATCGCCTCACCTGATGGCAGCCGCGCCATTAGCAGTAGCGGTAACGTTGCAACGATCGCCAGTCGCGCCAGAACGGTCCATGTCAGCATAATCGTGTCCATTGATTGCGTTCGATTATTCTGAACAATTGGGGAGAAATTAACAGTGAGCGATGAGTGAGGCTGGAGTCGTCTCGCAAGGAGAGCGCGGCATTGCAGTGAGGATGAGCAAATCTGGATGTCAGGTCTCAACCTGAATAGCAGGCAAAAAAAACGACATCCGGAGATGTCGTTTATCGGGTTCGGTATCGGCTTAGCCGTAGATATTTGCGCGATCGCGCAGCTCTTTGCCTGGCTTAAAGTGGGGAACGTATTTACCTTCCAGATCCACTTTGTCACCCGTTTTCGGGTTACGTCCAGTACGCGGAGCGCGATAGTGCAAAGAAAAGCTGCCGAATCCCCGGATTTCGATGCGTTCGCCTTGTGCCAGCGTAGTGGCCATGTGCTCAAGCATCTCTTTTACTGCATCCTCAACGACTTTCGCCGGTATGTGAGTATGCTGTCCCGCCAGTCTTTCGATCAGTTCTGACTTGGTCATGTAACCTCCGGTTTATTCCTGTGGGAATGTATGACAGCTTTTACCGAAACCGGGTGGTTGCCCACCCGGTGCTTCAGGTCGATTACTCGCCTTTAGCCGCTTTGAACGCTTCAGCCATAGCGCTGGAGAAATTGCCTTCTTCCTGTTTGGTGTTAACAGTATTGATAGCTTCTTTCTCATCAGCCTGGTCTTTCGCACGGACAGACAGGCTTACGACACGGTTTTTACGATCAACGCCGGTGAACTTAGCTTCAACGTCGTCGCCAACGTTCAGAACCAGAGTTGCATCTTCAATGCGGTCCAGTGAAGCTTCAGAAGCGCGCAGGTAACCCTCAACGCCGTCTGCTAATTCAACTGTAGCACCTTTAGCATCAACTGCAGTCACTTTACCGGTGACGATGGCACCTTTCTTGTTCAGAGTGATGTAGTTGTTGAACGGATCTTCTGCCAGCTGTTTAACGCCCAGAGAGATACGCTCGCGCTCTGCATCAACCTGCAGTACAACGGCAGCGATTTCGTCGCCTTTTTTGTACTCACGAACGGCTTCTTCGCCAGTCGCGTTCCAGGAGATGTCAGACAGGTGAACCAGACCGTCGATGCCGCCGTCCAGGCCGATGAAGATACCGAAGTCAGTGATTGACTTGATTTTACCTTCAACACGATCGCCTTTGTTGTGCGTCTCAGCGAACAGCTGCCATGGGTTAGATTTACACTGTTTCAGACCCAGGGAGATACGACGACGCTCTTCGTCAATGTCCAGAACCATAACTTCAACAACATCGCCTACGTTAACAACTTTAGACGGATGGATGTTTTTGTTAGTCCAGTCCATTTCAGACACGTGTACCAGACCTTCAACGCCTTCTTCGATTTCCACGAAGCAGCCGTAATCAGTCAGGTTGGTAACACGACCGGTCAGGCGGGTGCCTTCCGGATAGCGTTTAGCGATAGCAACCCATGGATCTTCGCCCAGCTGCTTCAGACCCAGAGAAACACGGGTACGCTCGCGGTCGAACTTCAGCACCTTAACGGTGATCTCGTCGCCAACGTTAACGATTTCGCTTGGATGCTTAACGCGTTTCCATGCCATATCAGTGATGTGCAGCAGGCCATCAACGCCGCCCAGATCAACGAATGCACCGTAGTCAGTGAGGTTCTTAACGATACCTTTAACTTCCATGCCTTCCTGCAGGTTTTCCAGCAGCTGATCGCGCTCTGCGCTGTTTTCGGATTCGATAACCGCACGACGTGAAACCACGACGTTATTGCGTTTCTGATCCAGCTTGATGACTTTGAACTCAAGCTCTTTGCCTTCCAGGTGCAGCGTATCGCGCACCGGACGCACATCTACCAGTGAACCTGGCAGGAACGCACGGATACCGTTGAGCTCAACTGTGAAGCCGCCTTTAACTTTGCCGTTGATAACACCGGTAACAGTTTCAGCGTCTTCGTAAGCTTTCTCCAGCGTGATCCATGCTTCATGGCGCTTAGCTTTCTCACGGGACAGCAGGGTTTCACCGAAGCCGTCTTCCACTGCATCCAGAGCAACATCAACTTCGTCGCCAACCTGGATTTCCAGTTCGCCGGCTGCGTTCTTGAACTGCTCTGCAGGAATTGCAGATTCAGATTTCAGACCCGCATCAACCAGAACGACATCTTTGTCGATAGAAACGACGATGCCACGAACGATAGAACCCGGGCGGGTTTCGATTGTTTTTAAGGATTCTTCAAATAGTTGAGCAAAAGATTCAGTCATATTGATAATCTTCAGGATTCTTCAATTTAACGTCCATCTGACTTCATGTCGGATGGGGTTGTTTCACATGCCCGGCACCAGATCCGTGGTACAGGGTGATAAATTCAGTTAAGCCGGAATGCCCAGCTTCTCGCGGGCATAGTGTAGCGCTTTTTCAATGACCTGGTCGATAGACATCTCAGTAGAGTCCAGAACCAGTGCATCGGCAGCAGCGACTAAAGGCGCAATTGCGCGGTTACGATCGCGGTCGTCGCGTTCTTTTATCTCGGCTAAAAGGCGGTCAAAGTTAACATTAAAGCCATTTCCCTGCAACTGTAGCATACGTCGCTGAGCACGCTCTTCCGGGCTGGCATCAAGGAAAATCTTTACTGGCGCATCCGGGAAAACCACGGTGCCCATATCACGGCCATCAGCGATCAGGCCTGGCATCTCGCGGAAACCGCGCTGGCGGCGCAATAACGCTTCACGCACCCGCGGAAACGCAGCGACACGTGAGGCGGTGTTGCTGACCTCCTGAGTGCGGATTTCACCGGTAACATCTTCACCTTCAAGTATGACCTGCATTTCACCGTTTTGTGACAAAAAGCGCACATCAAGATGTGCAGCAATCGGTACCAGCGCTTCTTCAGATTCAATGTCCACCTGATGATGCAATGCCGCTAACGCCAGCACGCGATAAATAGCACCGGAGTCCAGCAGATGCCACTGCAGCGATTCTGCCATCGCTTTGCACAGGGTTCCCTTTCCCGCTCCACTTGGCCCATCAATAGTTATGACCGGGGCAGTTACTGTCATTTTTCCCTCCTGTTGCTGCGTGCATTATGACCTTCAGGCCACCCTTAATGCTTAGCATTATACGCTGCATAGCAAGGCTTGGTTACCCTTTCGCACTGACCGGGTTCGAAATGTTAGTCAATTCAGAGGATATCGGTAAGGTTAAAGCCAGATTAAATCAGGGGAAGATCCGGTGCGGAACCGCACCGGAAAGGCGATATCAGGCGTGCTGGCTGATTTTAGCCAGCTGAACAAAATAGTCCGGGAAGGTTTTGGCTGTACAGCCAGGGTCGAGAATAGTTACTGGTGTATCGGAAAGGGCAACCAGCGAAAAACACATTGCCATACGGTGATCATTGTAGGTGCCAATATCAGCATGAATCAGCGTCGCTGGCGGTGTAATACGGATATAGTCATGGCCTTCTTCAACTTCCGCTCCCACTTTACGTAGCTCTGTAGCCATTGCGCTCAGTCGATCGGTCTCTTTTACACGCCAGTTATAAATATTACGTAACTGGGTCGTGCCCTCTGCAAACAGCGCAGTGGTCGCGATGGTCATGGCAGCATCCGGGATATGGTTCATGTCCATATCAATGGCCTGCAGTTTTCCGGCCGTGCAGGCAATGTAATCATCGCCCCACTCAATTACCGCACCCATCCTTTCCAGTACGTCAGCAAAACGGATGTCGCCCTGCACACTCTGGCGTCCGATACCGGTGACGCGAACCGTACCACCTTTTATTGCGCCGGCAGCCAGGAAATAGGAGGCGGAAGAGGCATCGCCTTCAACCAGGTAATCGCCTGGTGACTGATACTGTTGCTGTCCCTTAATCAGGAAGCGCTGATAGCTCTGGTTCTCAACCTCAACGCCAAAGCACTGCATCAGATTGAGAGTGATATCAATGTAAGGTTTGGAAACCAAATCGCCTTTGATAGTGATGCAGGTATCCTGCCGTGCCAGCGGCGCGGTCATCAGCAGTGCTGTCAGGAACTGACTGGAAACGCTGCCATCCACGCTGACGTCACCTCCGGTGAAACCACCGCGTAAACGCAGCGGCGGATAGTTTTCGTTTTCCAGATACTCAATAGTTGCTCCACCCTGCCGAAGCGCATCAACCAGATGCCCGATTGGACGCTCTTTCATACGAGGTTCGCCGGTCAGTTCGATATCGTGCTCACCCAGACAGAGTGCAGCGGCCAGAGGACGCATTGCGGTGCCGGCATTGCCCAGAAACAGCGACAACGGTTGAGAGGAGTGCAGTGGGCCGGCATTCCCCTTCACTTCACATACGGTGCGATCGCTGGAAAGCGTATAGCTTACGCCCAGCGCGGTCAGCGCATTCAGCATGTGCTTCACATCATCGCTGTCAAGCAGGTTGGTGAGACGGGTTGTACCTTCAGCCAGCGCAGCCAGCAGCAATGCGCGATTGGAAACGCTTTTTGAACCAGGCAGATTTACGGTGCCATCAACGCGCGCGATAGGTTGGAGAGTCAGGGAGTCCTGCATGTGAAACGAAATCCTCAAAAAATACAGAGACCTCGCCCTATGACGAGGTCTGGCATCAGCATCAACGCTGATCTCTTAATAATCAGCCGTGACGGCGTTCAAAGTCGACCATGAAATCGGTCAGCGCCCTCACACCTTCCAGCGGCATCGCATTATAAATAGAGGCGCGCATACCGCCTACTACACGATGTCCTTTGAGCGCATGTAATCCCGCCTTAAATGATTCTTCCAGGAACAGCGCATCAAGTGACGCATCCGCCAGCTGGAAAGGAATATTCATGCGTGAGCGGTTTTCTTTAGCCACATCGTTACGGTAGAAGCCACTGTGATCGATGACGCCATAAAGCAGGTCAGATTTTGCCTGATTGATACGATCAATTTCAGACACGCCGCCCTTCTCTTTCAGCCATTTAAACACCAGGCCTGAGAGATACCATGCAAATGTTGGCGGGGTATTAAACATCGAATCGTTATCCGCCAGCACTTTGTAATCAAGAATTGAAGGTACAGAGGCGTGCGCCTGACCCAGCAGATCTTCGCGAACGACAACCAGCGTTAACCCGGCCGGACCGACATTTTTTTGCGCACCTGCATAAATCACGCCATAGCGGCTCACATCGATCGGACGTGACAGAATGGTAGATGAGAAGTCAGCCACAACAGTTTTACTGCCAAAATCGGGCTGTTCATCAATAGCGATGCCATCGATAGTTTCATTCGGGCAGAAATGCAGGTAAGCAGACGATTCACTCACCTGCCATTCGCTCATCGGCAGAATGGCACGTTTACCATCGCGGGTGGTTTTCACATCCAGCGTGCGCGGGGAACAATACTTTTCCGCTTCTTTAATTGCACTGTGCGCCCAGTAGCCGCCATCGACATAGTCGGCGCTGGTCGCTTGCCCGAGCAGATTACCCGGTACTGCAGCGAACTGCGCACGCGCACCACCATGACAGAATAAAACTTTGTAATTAGCCGGTATTTTTAGCAGATCACGGAAGTCCTGCTCCGCTTCCTCAGCCACCTGAATAAACTCTTTACTGCGGTGACTGATCTCCATTACAGAGGTACCCAGACCGCGCCAGTTCGTCAGCTCCTGTTCTGCACGACGAAGGACTTCAACCGGTAGCATCGCCGGGCCAGAGCTAAAATTATAAACTTGCGTCATTTCCCCTCACCACTGTCATATCGAACGGTTATGAATAACTATCCGGTTTTATCACTGCATTCTGATAGCTGCAATCATAAATCAGGGTGCGGTCACATTTTCTGAATCCGGCTCGCCGGAGGTTATGTTACCAATGCAAATCTGAACGGAATTTTGTGAGGCTATATCCAGCCCCATCAATCTGCGTTTGGTCAGAGTGCCGCTGTGATGAAAACTACGTCGGTAAACTAAGCCGGTAAAAATGTCCCGCCCTGATAGCGGTCAGTTAGCAAAATCCGTATCATGGCGCGCTTTACGCACCCTATGACAACAGAGAGAGCGGCACTATGACGCAAACATTTATCCCGGGCAAAGATGCCGCACTGGAAGACTCCATCGCGCGTTTCCAGAACAAGCTGCAGGATCTTGGCTTTAATATTGAAGAAGCCTCCTGGCTTAATCCTGTTCCCCATGTCTGGTCTGTGCATATCCGCGACCGCGATTGCCCGCTCTGCTTTACCAATGGTAAAGGTGCCAGTAAAAAAGCGGCACTGGCCTCTGCACTGGGCGAGTATTTTGAGCGTCTCTCTACTAACTATTTTTTTGCTGACTTCTGGCTGGGGAAAAAGATCGCTAACGGTGATTTTGTTCACTATCCCAATGAAAAATGGTTTGCGTTACCAGAGGATGATTCCTTACCTGAAGGCATTCTGGATGCGCGCCTGCACGCGTTTTACGATGCCGACAATGCTCTGACGGCTTCTGGCCTCATTGATTTGCAGTCCGGCAATGCTGAGCGTGGTATCTGCGCTCTGCCCTTTACCCGCCAGTCCGATCAGCAAACCGTCTATATCCCGATGAACATCATCGGCAACCTCTATGTTTCAAATGGCATGTCTGCAGGTAACACCGCGAATGAAGCACGTGTTCAGGGGCTGTCAGAAGTGTTTGAGCGCTATATTAAAAACCGCATTATTGCGGAAGCAATCAGCCTGCCGGCCATTCCTGATGAGGTGATGCAGCGTTATCCTGACGTCATTGAAGCGATTGCACGCCTTGAAGCTGAAGGCTTCCCGATTTTCGCTTATGATGCCTCGCTGGGTGGCAAATATCCGGTTATTTGTGTGGTGCTGTTTAACCCGACCAACGGCACCTGTTTTGCCTCATTTGGTGCGCATCCTGATTTTGGTGTGGCGCTGGAGCGTACCGTCACCGAGTTGCTGCAGGGCCGAAGCCTCAAAGATTTGGATGTATTTACACCACCAACCTTTGATGATGAAGAAGTGGCTGAACATGCCAACCTTGAAACACACTTTATCGATTCAAGCGGTCTGATCTCCTGGGATCTGTTTAAAGAGACGGCAGATTATCCCTTTGTCGACTGGTCTTTTGCAGGCAGCACCGAGCAGGAATTTGCTACGCTAATGGCGATCTTCGCTTCAGAAGATCAGGAAGTCTATATCGCTGACTACGAGCATCTGGGCGTCTATGCCTGCCGCATCATCGTACCTGGCATGTCTGATATCTACCCGGCGGAAGATCTGTTCCTGGCAAATAACAGCATGGGTGCTGGCATTCGTGAAACCCTGCTTGCCCTGCCTGCCAGCAACTGGAATCCGGAAGAGTATCTGGATCTGATTGGACAGCTGGATGATGAAGGTTTTGACGACTTCACCCGTATTCGCGAGCTGCTGGGCCTGGCAACCGGTAAAGACAACGGCTGGTACACGCTGCGTATTGGCGAATTAAAAGCGATGCTGGCGCTGGCAGGCGGCGATCTGGATCAGGCATTGATCTGGACCGAGTGGACCATGGAGTTTAACAGCTCAATCTTTACGCCAGAGCGGGCTAATTACTATCGTTGCCTGCAGACCCTGCTGTTGCTGGCAATGGAAGATGAGCGCGATCCGCTGCAGTATCATCACGCCTTCCTGCGTATGTATGGTGAGAGCGCAATGGAAGCAGCTTCCGCCGCTATCAGTGGTGAGAATCCGTTTAATGGGCTTCAGGCTGTGGATGAAGAGTTGCAGACATTCCCTGCCCATCAATCCCTGCTTGCTGCCTACGAAAAACTGCAAGCTGCTAAACGTCATTACTGGAAAAAAGCGTAAGGCGTAACGCCTTAAACGGGAAATAGACAACTCAACATGGCACTGGATTTATCTGGTGCCATAATTTCCCGCGATCTCAATGAAACATTAGCTGTAATAAAAATAACTCGCGCCACATTCCATCATTTTACTTAACATATAAGAAGTTAATTTATAACACCGGATGAATTAAAAGCGCGAGTAACCGCATCTCTTTAAAATATATTTGCATTTTTAAAATTTATTTAAACGTTTATTTTCATATAGTTACGCGATTATATTTTCATTATCACGCGATGACCTGGCTACCATTTCGGCAAACATGATCCACATCAATTACTGACCTATACTCCTTTGTTAGTATTTTTTCAGACAACTTCAGGAGTAAGTTAGTGTGAAAACTGACAACCCTTTTAATCTTTTATTACCAGCCGCAATGGCGAAAGTGGCCGAAGACGCCGGTATCTATAAAGCAACCAAACACCCCTTTACTACCTTCTTTCTGGCAATAAACGCTGGCGTATTCATCTCAATCGCATTCGTTTTTTATATTACAGCGACTACCGGCAGTGGCGCGATGCCCTATGGCATAGCCAAACTGATTGGCGGTATCTGCTTCTCTCTCGGTTTGATGCTGGTCGTGGTATGTGGTGCCGACCTTTTTACCTCGACGGTATTGATCGTCGTGGCTAAAGCCAGTGGTCGCATCAGCTGGGGTCAGCTGGCCCGCAACTGGATTAACGTCTACGCCGGTAACCTGGCAGGTGCGCTCTTCTTTGTCGCCCTGATGTGGTTTGCCGGACAGCATATGGTTGCGAATGGTGCATGGGGATTAAATGTCCTGGAAACCGCCGATCACAAGATGCATCACACCTTTATAGAAGCCGTCTGTCTGGGTACATTAGCTAATCTGCTGGTCTGCCTTGCCGTCTGGATGAGCTATTCCGGTCGCAGCCTGACCGATAAGCTGGTCGTGATGATTCTACCTGTTGGGATGTTTGTCGCCAGCGGTTTCGAACACAGCATCGCTAACATGTTTCTCATTCCCTATGCCATTACTATCCGCGACTTCGCAACGCCTGCGTTCTGGCAGGCTGCTGGCACCACGGCTGCACAGTTTCATTCGCTGACCGTCAGTAACTTTATTCTCCATAATCTGATTCCCGTAACGATCGGTAACATCATCGGCGGTGGCGTTCTGGTTGGGCTGACTTACTGGGTTATCTATCTCCGCAAAGGTGACCAGGTACATTAAACGCATTTTTGACGGCACAGGACGTTGACTGTGCCCGACCGTAAAGTCTCTTCATATAAGGCAGGTATATTATGACCGAACTTAATGCAAAACTGGCTTCAGCATGGGAAGGATTTGCTGAAGGCGAATGGCAGAACAGCGTCAATGTGCGCGACTTCATTCAGAAAAACTACACCCCCTATGAAGGTGATGAGTCATTCCTGGCGGGCGCGACTGAAGCGACAACCAGGCTGTGGGAAAGCGTGCTGGAAGGCATCAAAATTGAGAACCGCACCCACGCGCCAGTCGACTTCGACACCGATCTCGCCTCCACCATTACCTCACACGACGCGGGCTACATTAATAAGTCTCTGGAAAAAATTGTTGGTCTGCAGACGGAAGCGCCATTAAAACGCGCCATCATTCCTTATGGCGGCATCAAAATGGTTGAAGGTTCATGCAAAGTGTATGGCCGTGAACTCGACCCTTCTCTGAAAAAAATCTTCACTGAATACCGCAAAACACACAACCAGGGTGTATTCGATGTTTACACCCCGGACATTCTGCGCTGCCGCAAATCAGGTATTCTGACCGGTCTTCCTGATGCTTATGGTCGTGGTCGTATTATCGGTGACTATCGTCGTGTGGCGTTATACGGCATCGATTTCCTGATGGCGGATAAATTCTCTCAGTTCGCATCACTGCAGGAAGATTTAGAGAATGGTGTGAATCTTGAGGCGACCATTCGTCTGCGTGAAGAGATCTCCGATCAGCATCGTGCGCTGGCCCAGATCAAAGAGATGGCCGCAAAATATGGTCATGACATTTCCGGTCCGGCCACCAACGCGATGGAAGCTGTGCAGTGGACTTATTACGGTTACCTGGCTGCCGTTAAATCACAAAACGGTGCTGCCATGTCCTTTGGCCGCGTCTCGACCTTCCTGGATGTTTACATTGAGCGTGATCTTAAAGCCGGTAAGCTGACGGAAGAACAGGCTCAGGAACTGATTGACCATCTGGTCATGAAACTGCGCATGGTTCGCTTCCTGCGTACCCCGGAATATGATGAGCTGTTCTCTGGTGACCCAATCTGGGCAACCGAATCACTGGCAGGCATGGGCGTTGATGGTCGTACACTGGTATCAAAAAGCACTTTCCGCTTCCTGAATACCCTTTACACCATGGGTCCTTCACCTGAGCCAAACATGACCATCCTGTGGTCAGAAAAACTGCCAATTAATTTCAAGAAATACGCGGCTAAAGTCTCTATCGATACCTCATCTTTGCAGTATGAGAACGATGACCTGATGCGTCCTGATTTCAACAATGATGACTACGCCATCGCCTGCTGCGTGAGCCCGATGGTTGTCGGCAAACAAATGCAGTTCTTTGGCGCACGTGCCAACCTGGCGAAAACGCTGCTTTACGCAATCAACGGCGGCGTGGATGAAAAACTGAAAATGCAGGTCGGACCGAAAGGCGATAAAATCAGCGACGACGTGCTGGATTTCGACACCGTCATGGAGCGTATGGATCACTTCATGGACTGGCTGGCGAAACAATATGTGACTTCGCTGAACATCATCCACTACATGCATGATAAGTACAGCTATGAAGCGGCACTGATGGCCCTGCATGACCGGGATGT
Source organism: Pantoea sp. F_5 (assembly GCF_008631595.1). Classification (NCBI taxonomy): domain Bacteria; kingdom Pseudomonadati; phylum Pseudomonadota; class Gammaproteobacteria; order Enterobacterales; family Erwiniaceae; genus Pantoea; species Pantoea sp. F_5. Next base: position 1,799 of record NZ_VWUO01000002.1, on the reverse strand, counting down.
CTATCGCACCATGGCTTGTGGTATCGCCGGTCTTTCTGTAGCTGCGGATTCACTTTCTGCAATTAAATACGCCAAAGTGAAACCGATTCGTGACGAAGATGGTCTGGCGATCGACTTCGATATCGAAGGTGAATATCCACAGTTCGGTAACAACGACGCCCGTGTTGATGACCTGGCCTGCGATCTGGTTGAACGCTTCATGAAGAAAATTCAACAGCTGACGACCTACCGTAATGCCGTGCCGACGCAGTCTGTTCTGACTATCACTTCGAACGTTGTGTATGGTAAGAAAACCGGTAACACGCCGGATGGACGTCGCGCTGGCGCACCGTTTGGACCCGGTGCGAACCCGATGCATGGTCGTGACCAGAAAGGTGCGGTGGCTTCACTGACTTCTGTCGCTAAACTGCCGTTTGCCTATGCGAAAGATGGTATCTCTTATACCTTCTCAATCGTGCCAAACGCACTGGGTAAAGATGATAATGTGCGCAAAACCAACCTTGCCGGTCTGATGGATGGTTACTTCCATCATGAAGCCAGCATCGAAGGCGGCCAGCACCTTAACGTCAACGTCATGAACCGTGAAATGCTGCTGGACGCGATGGAGCATCCTGAGAAGTATCCGCAGCTGACGATTCGCGTTTCTGGTTATGCTGTACGCTTTAACTCACTGACTAAGGAGCAGCAGCAGGATGTGATTACCCGTACCTTCACACAGTCACTGTAATCACGACCAAACCCGATAAAAAGGCTCCTCGCGGAGCCTTTTCCTTAAAAGTCTGTTCTGATGGTCATCTTCATCAAGGTTCCCCTCAGAATCGATTTCCTGCCCTGAGCGCAACAGAGATTGCGCCGTCTGTCCCGGCAGACTCACTGGAGAAACATCGCAATGTCAGTTAACGGTCGTATCCACTCATTTGAATCCTGCGGGACCGTCGACGGTCCCGGCATCCGTTTCATCACCTTCTTCCAGGGCTGCCTGATGCGCTGTCTCTACTGTCACAACCGTGACACCTGGGATACTCACGGCGGAAAAGAGATCAGCGTCGAGGCGCTGATGGCAGATGTGCTCTCCTATCGACACTTTATGAATGCGTCTGGCGGCGGTGTTACTGCGTCAGGGGGTGAGGCGATTCTTCAGGCTGAATTTGTGCGTGACTGGTTCCGCGCCTGCAAGGCCGAGGGCATCCATACCTGTCTCGACACCAACGGCTTCGTACGCCGCTACGATCCGGTAATCGATGAACTGCTCGACGTGACTGACTTAGTGATGCTCGATCTGAAACAGATGAATGACGATATCCATCAGATTCTGGTGGGCGTGTCGAATCATCGTACGCTGGACTTTGCCCGCTATCTGCAGAAAAAAGGCAAGCGGACCTGGATCCGATTTGTTGTGGTACCGGGCTATTCTGACGATGATGACACCGCGCATCGGCTGGGTGAATTCACACGTGACATGGAAAACGTCGAGAAGATTGAATTGCTGCCCTATCATGAGTTGGGTAAGCATAAATGGATTGCGATGGGTGAAGAGTACAAGCTGGATGGGGTGAAACCACCGCAGAAAGAGACGATGGAACGCGTTAAAAACATTCTCGCCAGCTATGGCCACGAAGTGGTGTACTGAATAATCGTGACTAGTCCTGGCATAGGTTGACACGTTATGCCGTTAAAACGCCTGATGCACTGCATCAGGCGTTTTGTATTTCAGCGACAGATGTGGCCGCTGACTGTTATAGATTTCTACTGACTCTGCCACCATCCTCCCTGCCTGAGCAACATCTTCCGGCCGGGTT